>JAUVHO010000012.1 GCA_030593295.1 Methanomassiliicoccales archaeon
AGGTAGAAGATGAACCAGATGATTGGGGCAAGAATTCCGCAAACAGCGCCGACCACAACGATGTCCTTCCTCATTTGACCTCCGAAAGCTCAATGACGAGGGGTATTTATTGCTTTTTCGTGACGTGTATGCGTATGTCGATTCTGAGGGTATATCCGCTTCCCGTTCTGTTACATACTTACAGAAAGTCTTAAGTAGCCCCGATTCTGTTACGCATAATAGAAGTGTTGGTGTCGAGAGTGATCCCAGATGAATTCGCCCTGCCGCTGATTGACTTCATCAATCGGCTCGAACGAGTGCCGCATCTCAGGGCTGCCATGCTGTTTGGCTCGGTTGCAGTGGGTGAGGTCCACAAGAAGAGCGATATCGATATTCTCCTGTTGTTTGAGATGAAGGGGAATCCCGAGACAAGGAGAGAGGGCAGGATTGCGCACGAGATTGCCTCGGAGGTCTCAAAGAGACACAATCTGGAGCACTCGTTCTCTTTCGTCATGTACAATGTCAACGAAATGGGACGCACGGAGCTGAATTTCCTAAAGAAGGTAATGAAGGAAGGTATCGGCATCTGGATCAGGACGGACGTTGGAACGCTGACGGAACCGCATTCCTCCCTCCAACCGAGGACCATAATCAGCTATTCTTTGAGCGGACTGACCCCGAGGGAGAAGATGGCGGTTCACAGGGCCCTGTATGGATACAGGGTCGAGAAGAGCGTCAAAGGTAAGGTCTACGTCAACGAGTCATCAGGCTTGATCGAGGATATTGGGGAGAAGCTGGGTCCCGGTCTGGTTCTGGTGGAGTCCGCCCGAGCGGAGGATGTTGTTGAAATCCTCAAGGAATATGGAGCTGACTTGAGATCGAGAGATGTCTGGACATAGACCGAAGTTCTGTTATTCAATTACAGAATGGACATTCCCGTGTAGATTCTGTCACGGCGTAACAGAAGAGATGGCGAGCGGTTTGAGTCCGCCCAGGCTTATTGGAGAGTGCCCGAGCCGGAATTCGAATCCGGGTCCGAGGCTCCGCAAGCCTCTAGGATATCCAAGCTACCCCACTCGGGCTCGTACTGGAATCGTATTCTGATTTAATTCACTTTTCCAAAAACGTATTCGAGAGGCTACTCCTCGTACTGCTGAGCCTGCTCCTTGGTAGCCTGCTCGTAGTCCGATATCCTCTTCTTGTACTCGTCCGCGACGATCTTGCTGCCCTGGGTCGTGATGGTAATTATGAACTTGTTGGGGCCTGTCCATTCGACCTCGATGTTTCCCTCCTTCTCAAGCTCCTTCAGCTCCCCCTCCAATGCTTTGTATTGGACCCCACGAATCTCCTTGAAGAAGTCCTCGCGCGCGGCACCCAGATAACCTCTCCTAGCGACCACGCTTAACACTTTCCAGCTGAAATCTTCCATTGTCCCTCGACCAGTGATTTGAATTGAAACCACGCTATTTATAGGTTGCCCAATTGCTCCAGTGCTCTCTCTGCGTTCTTCTTGGTATCTTCTATGGACCCGCTGGCTTCCACCCTTCTGAAAATCCCCTTTTCGGAGTAAAATGACACCAGTGGCGATGTTTCCTCCTTGAAGACCTCCAGCCTCTTGCGGACGGTCTCCTCCTTGTCGTCCTTCCTGATGATCAGCTCCGGACCGCATTCATCGCAGGCGTCTTCAGACCCTGGTGGATCGTTGATGATGTGGTAGACCGCTTCGCAGTTGGGGCACACCCTTCGTCCTGACATTCTCTTGACGATCTCCTCGTCCCCCACTTCCAGGTACAAAACGACATCCAATCCTTCTGCGGATGACAGGGCCCTAGCCTGGCGCATGGTTCGGGGGCAACCGTCCAGAAGGTAGCCATCTTTGCAATCCTCTTCCCTCAGTCTCGCTTCCATCATCTTGATGACGATGTCGTCCGAGACCAGTTTCCCCTGATTCATAGCTTCTTGTGCCAGCATCCCAAGTTCTGTTCTATCCGCAACGTGCTTCCTGAGCATGTTCCCGGTAGAGATCCTAGGTATTCCGAACTTCCCAGATATCCACTTGGCCTGTGTGCCCTTTCCGGAAGCGGGAGGACCAATGAGGGCGATCTTCATCGACACAGAAAAAGGACTATGGCTTAAATCGTTTTGTGCGACTAGAACAGATGCTCGTCCACGACCTCGGCTTCACCGCCGACCGTGCATTCGATGATCTCGATCCCCAGCTCGTCCAGGCTGCTCTTGACCTCGGTCACGCGGTCGGAGAAGGTGTTGACGTAGACGGTCGCACCGGTGTCTATGGAGAAGAACGCAGGAACGCCTTCGTCCCTGAGTGCCCTGACCTTCATTATCACGCGAAGGGTTTCAGGTCTCCAGAGAAGAAGCTCCCCTGCGCCTGTGGATGTTATCCCGTGAAGCAGCAAGGTGTCCCGTTCGGCCAGCTGGCATATCTTCCCCACGTCGCCGTTCCTGATCGCCAGTTCCATCTTGTCCAGCATCATCGGCATTTCCGCGAGCCTTGATTGGAAGTACGGGGAGGAGAGAACCTCCTTGTGGGCGTCCTCTGTGAGCTTATAGGCGGGTATCAGTGCTATCAGTATCCCCATCTGCAGCTCCTCGGAGACCATCTGGACCGAATACGAATCGGAGTCGCTGAGACCTTTCTTCCACCTTGAGAACGCACCTGTAACGGCACGTGCAGCGGATCCGGCGCCAAGTCTGGCTATCTTGGATATCTCACGCAGGTCCAGTTCCAGGCCTGCCGCATCGGACGCCGAAACGGCAAGAGCCGCAAAACCGGATGACGAAGCGCCAAGTCCGACGTTGGAAGGGAAGTTGTTCTTGGAATGCATCTTGAAGTTCTGTGTGGTCCCTGACCTTCTCATGACCGCTTCTACGACCGTGCAGACGCGTTCCAGTTCTCTGCCGGCAACTGGCTCACCATCTATGACCACCTCGTTCTCCGGGAAGTCACCGAACTCGAATGTCGTGTGGGTCTGGAGCGGTGCGGTGCAAACAGAAATGGAATCGTGGAACGGCAGCCTGAGCGCCTGGTCCCTCAGACCGTGGTATTTGATCAGCCCTTGGATAGGATGCGCCACTGCAGATGACTTCATCGCTTTCCTCCTATTCTCTTGAGTGTGTCAGGAAGCTCATCGAACCTGGTGATTATGGCGTCGACCTCCCTGCCCAGGTCGCCGCGACCGTCGATGTCGTAAAGGATCCCTTTCATCCCCGCCTTTCTTGAAGCCAGTACGTCTGTGACCACGTCGTCTCCCACATGAGCCGCATCCTTGGTCTTTACCCCCATGCTGCCCAGAGTTCTGTTGAAGATGTTGCTTTGAGGTTTCCTTATCTTCATGTCGCTCGAGAATGTAAGCTCGTCGAAGTACTGCAGGATGCCCAGCCTCTTCATTACCTCTTTCATGCCCCTTCCTGCGGTCCTGCCAGTGTTGGATATCAAACCCAGGGAATAGCCTCTATCTTTCAGCTCTTTCAAAGTGTCATCGATCCCGTCCGATAGCGACGGCATGTTATCCAGCAACGCGTCCCCATACGGCGTCTTCAACACCTCGTACAGTTCCTTCCTGCCTTTCTTTATCCCGAGACAGTCGAGCAACATCCTGATCTGGGTCCTCTCGGTCACGTCCTCCCATCTGGACCAGACCTCCTCCAACATGAAGTCGTGGGAATGGTATGCCACCTTCACCTCATCGAGCGAGATCTTGTGACCGTTCTCTTTGAGGGCTTTCCAGGTGTCTCGGATCCTGATCATCCTGGTGCGTCTGGTGAACTTGTCGTCCGGCTCGTATATCAGCGTGTGCCAGAGGTCGAACGTAACCGCTTTGATCATGTGTCACCTCAGATATCCAGGAGGACCTTGAGATAGCCCTCTTCCTGGTTGACTTCAAGCATGTGATAGGTAATGGCCTTGACATCGTCCTTGAGCTCGTGCTTCTCTCTGTCGATCGTCTCGCCCCTGACCTTGGCGTCAAGAGAAAGTCCGTCGATCTTCACATCGAACTCCGAGAGCAGGACGTCCTGGGTCTCGTGTAGGAAGAGCAGTTCCCCCAGCCAGTCCACGAGTAGATTCTCCAGGTTGTCGGATTCCACTTTTACGTCGAACTCCCCGACCGGTTTCACTTTTGAAACGTCGGTCATCACGTTGAACATCCCCAGAGCAGCATTGGCGAACGACTCTGCCACGGACTCTCCGTATGCCTTTATCCCTATGTCCGCGGTGTGCTCGATGTACTCGTACTTCATGATGCCCAGCCATTTGGTTCACACTAATTCAATTTTGCGTTAGGTTTTTATGGAATCTCCATTCTCCCTGGGTCGGGAATATGAACATCTGCATCATCGGAGGAGGATTCATCGGTTCGACCATAGCCAGAGAGCTTGAGAAGATGGATGAGATCGAATCCATTCTGATCGTGGACAAATACAGGGAGAGGGCCGAGGAACTGGCGAAGAGCTGCAAGAAAGTGAGCTACGCTCCGAACCTAGATTCGATCCTCGACAAAGTTGAACTAGTGGTGGAATCGGCCTCCCAAGAAGCTGTGGGAGAGTACGCTCCGTTGGTGTTGGGATCCGGAAAGGACCTTGTGGTGCTCAGTGTGGGGGCGTTTGTTGATCTAAGATTACTCGAAACATGCAAATCACTGGCAAAGGAGAACGACTGCAAACTCTACGTTCCATCCGGGGCGGTAGCCGGCACGGATGGATTGAGGTCCGCATCGGTTGGAAGAATAGACGAGGTCATCCTGATATCGTACAAGCCTCCATCGGCGCTGAAGGATGTGGAGTATCTTAAGAAGAAAGGGATCGACCTGGATAGAATCGAGAGAGCGACGACGGTCTTCAACGGCCATGCCCAGGACGCCGTGAGACACTTCCCCAAGAACATAAACGTGGCCGCTACTGTGAGCCTTACGGGAGTGGGTTTTGAGAAGACAACGGTGAGGATAGTGGCCGACCCGAATATCAGAAGGAACATTCACAGGCTGATCGTGAAGGGGGAGTTCGGGGAGATCGAATGCAACGCCAGGAACGTGCCGTCAAAGGAGAATCCCAGAACAAGCATATTGGCCGCTCTGTCTGCGATAGCAACTGTCAAGAAAATCGTCGGTCACGTGTGGATCGGCGCCTAGACACCCCTTTTCTCGCCCCAGATTATCTTGTGAAGCTGCGGGAGCACCCTGGCATTTAGCTTGTCCTTAATCACCCAGTCAACGAGTTGCTTAAGGTCGTTCCCCCAGACCGGCTGCATGATTATCTGGCCGATGGGTTCGTATTTGGAGATGATGTCTTTGGCGTGGTCGTAGTCCTTCCGGTCGGAAATGACGAACTTCAGTTCATCCGCAGGACCCAGGAGCTCTATGTTGGAGAACTCCATCTTCTCGTGCATCTCCGAGGACGGACACTTGATGTCCAAGACTATCCTCAGGTTGTCAACGCACGGCATCTCTTCGATGGGCAATGCACCGCCGGTCTCCAGGGACACGAAGTAATCCCTTTCCAGCAGTCTCTCCAGCAAGGTGAGGATGTCCTTCTGCACAAGGGGTTCGCCACCAGTGACGCAGACGCGAGGCACACCATAACCTTCGACCTTCGCCATTATCTCGTCGATGGACATCTCCTCTCCTTCGGAAAACGCGTAGAGAGTGTCGCACCACTTGCATCTCAACGGGCATCCCGAGGTCCTGACGAACACTGTCGGTGTGCCCATGTCCACACCCTCGCCTTGAATGGAATGGAATATCTCACAGATCTTCATGTCTCATACTCCAGTGGATCTTTCAGCCCGACCTCTTCGAACCCTTTCAACCTGAACATGCATGAATCGCACTTGCCGCAGGCTTTCTCTCCCCCTTCGTAGCAGCTCCAGGTGACCTCAAAAGGAACCTCCAGTTCTCTCCCCTTGGATATTATCTCCGACTTGGCCATGTTGATTATGGGATACTTGAGCTCGATCTGTCTCCCTTCCGCCCCTCTCCGGGTACCGAGGTTGGCCATGTTCTGGAAGGCCTTGAGGAACTCCGGCCTGCAGTCCGGGTAACCCGAATAATCCTGAGTGTGTGCACCAATATATATGAAGTCCGCATGAACGCTTTCGGCCCACGAGAGAGCGTAGCTCAAGAGAACGATGTTCCTTCCGGGGACGTAAGTTGGTGGAATGGTTAGGGTCATCTCCTCGACGGTCCCATGTTCGGGCAGGGGCTCTTCTTCCCTGGTAAGCGCAGACTCGGCAACCTCCTCCAGCGGTATCCTGAGTATCATGTGCTTCTTGACACCAAAATGCTCAGCGAGCCTCTTCGCGCTCTCAACTTCCTTCTCATGCCTCTGGCCGTAGTCGAATGTCAATGCGTAGACCTCGTCATTCTCTTGCTTCGCGATGGCCAAGGTGACGCACGAATCAAGTCCTCCGGACAGTAATACAACCGCGCTGCTCATGCCAACACTTCACATATCAGTTTCAGAGCCGTTTCCTCGCAAAGGCCCCCTGACCAGGACCTTCGTCGACCCCTATTGCTATCTCTGTGATCCGGTCGTTCAATTCGACCTCTTCCAGGAATCTCTTTAGCAGGTATTTGGAAAGCTCCTCCGCACTCGTGTTAGGGGTGTCCAGGATAATGACATCGGTAATCGGAAAGACATATCTCTTATCGCTAACAGACACCTGAACATCATCTCCCACCTCCACCTTAACAAGGTCGCTCTTGCCCGGGAGTATGACGCGATGGTCGAGCTCGTTCGCGAACTTTCTGAGGGTCTTCTTGACCTCCAAGAAATCCAGGATCATGCCGTCCTCGTCCTGCTCCCCCACAATGACCGCGTTGATGGCGTAGACGTGCCCGTGCATTCGCTCGCACTTCTTATGACGGGGCACGAAATGACCTGCCGAGAACCTTATCCCAGCGTCCCATCCATTGATGCGGATTTCCATGTTGTTCTAGATGAAGATAAATGGTATAAAGATATCTGAATTATGAGATTTCCAGGGTACTGATTAACTAGTCAACAACTATGAGCGAGTTGATCTCCTTTTGAAGCTCCAGGGCTTTTGAAACATCCAATGGCGAGCGGACAGTCATAACAATTCCAGAGGAATTGGATCCAGATTCATGGACCTGAATTGAGATATCGTGACCTTTGATTTTCAGCACAGGAACTAGTCCCCTTCTCTTTGAACCCTCCGCGATCTCAGAATATTGCAGGTTCAGAACTCCCAAGCTAGTTTCCAGGACCTTGTCAAGGTCCTTCTTGGTAATCCTGAATTGCCCCGTCCATTTTCGACGATTCTCATATTTCTTATCCAAGTGTCGGAATATTAGGAACGTCACAGGAAGCATAATGGCACTCTCCACGCCAAGGACAACCGGTGGCCAGAAGGTTCCAGGCTCATCGAAAATGTTAATCCCGAGTGGATATCCAGTAGCAACCCGAAGTAGAACAGATGCAGAATTGATAGCCCAACAAGAGAAGAGAAGACTGAGTAGCCAACCCATTGAATCGATTGTTTCAAGTCAACCCTATCGAGATCAAGCCAGAAACCGTAACTCAGCTTCGTGACGCGACGTTCGTATGCATAGCTGAATACTCCGAATCCCAAGAAAAGGGCAATGTACAAGAGAAGAATGCTGGGGTCGAAGAATATTATTAGATTTGTGAGAATTGGCAAAGTCACAAAGAATAGGAACAAACCCCAGCCCACCATCCAATGAAATGATATCAGCTTGGAGACGTATGATGATTCTCGGTCTTCTCGTGGCTGAGGCATACCTTCACCCTGTATTGGGAGAACTGCTTTGAAGTTCAAGCCTCCGAGGGGGGTTCTAGAATCTCATCAAACGCATAATCCTCCCACTTCCTCTCACCCAGGACAATCTCGAGTTCCGGCGGTGTGATGATGGGCTTCTTATGCAGGGCATAGTCGTCGATGGCGATACGCGGACAGGCCACTGAAACGAAAGCGTCCACATCAAGACCGAGGAGATTATCTGGATTGAGATTGTCCAGCAGGAACAGAACTGCCTTCTTCCCGTTCTTCTCAAGGTCTTCCTTTATCTTGCGAGCCAAACCAAACCGGTTCTGACCGCTTTTGGATGAAACGACGATTCCGAACGCAGAGGCAGAGTCCAGGTCGGTGATGATGGCATGCCGTTGCCTGAGGATCCTGTCCCGGAACTCGGCCATGTCCCTGATCTCGTTCATCTCCGGATCGACGACCAGGACGTCCTTTCCGGTAGCTATTGAAATCCCAAGGGGATGGAAATTCCCCTCTCCAACGTAAAGGAACTGTTCAACATCCTCAGAGACCGCTTTGGGAGCAGAGAAATTACATCCTAAAATCTGTCCGGGATAAGCGACTCGGGAGTCTCCTTCACCGACATAAACTTCCAGACCATTCTGTTCCAGGAATCCTTTGACGGTTGGCAAAGAAGGAACGTACTGAATAGCGGCCGTGATGGCGACGGACTTCTTCAGCTTGGGCAGAGCCTCCTCAAGCAGGGGCAGAAGGTCCAAGTCGGAAGAGAGCTCGATGAACAACACATCCTCATCTGGAGTGGAAATAGGTGCGTGACCAAAATGGACCAGCAGATCCCCACGGAAGGCGGTCAGGTCACAGGCCCCGTAGCACGGGTCCGCAGAGACGACCACCGTGACATTCCCTCTTTCTTCGAGTTTTTCAGCCACCCTGGTAGCATCTTTCTTCAGCCCTTCGGGCATCTGGAGGACGATGGTTCTGGATCCCCTCCTTTCGATCTCGTCTAGAATCCTCTGGATCTCCCAGTCAGAAATCATGGCTCTACCTAACCTCCGCTTACATCCTCCAAATCGCGAACGAACGAATCAATAACTTGCCTGGTGACATGCGGCATTACCACCACTCTGAGACAATCAGGATGCCTTGACATTGACACTTTCCAGTTCTTGCCATCCAGTTCCTCACGCACCTTTGCAGGATCATCAACGAGTATTCCGCATATGTTCATGACCGGCTCTATCGGGACGCCAAGACCAATCCTCTTCACCTCGCTGGCCAGGTACATGGTGTTCTCCATGCACTTCTTGACAATCTCACGATAGCCTTCCCTGCCCAGGGTCCTGATTGCGAAGTACAATGCAGCAACTCCAGCACTGCTTCGAGTTCCCAGTAATGAGGTTGAATGAAGACTAGTAAGATAGGGAGATTCCACCGCAATGCTCCGAAGGTCCTCTTCCTTTCTCAGCAGGAAGACGCTGGAAGGTATGGTCGACATGCCCATCTTGTGGCCATCCAGTACAAGTGAACTGACTCCGTCCAACTGGAAATCGAAGGGTCTGGTGGGATAGCCAAGCTCTTCCAGGAATGGTATGACGAACCCTCCAAAAGAAGCATCCACATGAAGGAATGTCTTATCTCCGCATATATCCGACAGTTGCTCGATCGGATCGATTGCCCCGAGTTCCGTTGAGCCAGCAGATGCGACCACAATGGCCGTGTCATCCGTGATTTTGTCCTCGACCTCTCCAACGTCCATCTCGAAGTTCTCGTTCAAACCGACCTCCACCGGCTTCATCCGCAGAACGTCGCATGCCTTCAGCATCGAGAAATGAGCGTTCTCGCAGTAGACCACCTCGTTCTTCCCTGAAACGTTCCTGGCGACCCAGGCGGCGACTATGTTGCTCTCGGTCCCCCCAGCCTGTACCTGACCGTGGAAGTCGTTGCCGTGCAGGAGGCTTGATACCATTGAGAGTATCCTCTCTTCAAGTTGTTTGGTGCCTGGATACAGCCCAGGGTTCCCCAGATTGGACTCTATGAACTTGCAATGAACGTCAACGGAGCCATCCATCGGTTTGGTGCACATGGACCCAAGCACCCGACCGTCCTCAAAGAGGAAGTCCTTCCCATGCGCCTCCTCCAGCTCCTCCATTGCCTTCTCGAAGCTCGCTCCTTTCTCCTCCATCTTCTAGCGCTCCGTTACCACGATCTTGGTGGGGTAGAGAGATGCCACGTAGAAGGAGTTCCTCACAAGATACCATTCCACCACCATCTCCTCCCCGCACTCTTCCAGGATCTTCTTCCCGATGGTTGACAACCTGGACACCTGCGTCTCGGTCAGCTTATGGGCATCCCACGAATCCTCCTCGACATCAATGCGCTCAACCTCCTTCTCGCCCAGTACCCACTTCTTCTGCTGCTCAGTGTTGGCGTGATAGGTCTGCTCCCCCTCCGTGTTGACGATGAAACTGTCCGCGTCCTCGAGATTCAACGGAAGGCCATGAACAGCGATGATCCTGGTGTCCTTCTCCGACTGGGTGAGGCGCCCTGAGGACTTCGCGTCGAAGAGCTTCTGGACGATAATGGACAAGTCGAACTGAGGGACCCCCATCCGTTCCCTGGTCTTGACCTCTTCATCTACGTAGAACGATCTCATGAGCGAGTCCACAGCCACAATGGTGCTGGACTTGGATTCGGCCGTGGAGAAAGGAGGCGGAGAATATTCGTATGAAGCACTCGAGAGAATCCTGGTAACCGGTGACTCCAGCTCATCGAACCTCTTGGCGATGTCCATCTCGATCTCCCATGGAATGTGCTTTCCATCGGGCATGCCATCGTCCTCGACCAGATCCCTGAATACCGAACTTGAGATGATGAACATGGGGGGAAGGGTCACCTTCTTCCTGATAAGGGACAATCGCTGACCCAATAATCCGTAGAGGCTCCAATCCTCGATATCCAGATCAACCAGATTGAGAATCTCTCTGCCCTTCATTAATGCCCAAAATGAGTTGGTCGATAATAAACTTGCCCAGTTCCATCATGCGGCCGGTTCGCCGTTCCTGAGGACCTCTATCCTGCAGGGAGTTGGCACTTTGATCCCGGCCTTCCTGAGAGCCGATTTGGCGTGCTTAATGTGGCTGTCAGTTGTCCTGATGGTTATGATGGTCTGGCCGCGCCGGACCCTTGCAGCTGTTCCCACCAGGCTGCCGAAGGACCCTCTCATGCCGTCGGATATCCTGTCCGCCCCTGCACCCACGGCCACCTTGTTCTCCCTGAGGACGTGATGCGGGTACACGACAATCTTGAGGTGGTAGTTGGATACCCCGGCCATCTTCTGGATGTACCTGTTGGCTGCGATACGGGCGGCCTCCAAGGACATGTGTCTGACCTGGCAGGCCTCCTTGGCGATCAGGTTGATCTCAAGAGGAAACTCAGCCGTCTTGTTGCCCATCTCGTACTGGACTATGCGGTTCCCTGGAACGCCTCCCATGTACTTCCTGCGGGTATACGCCTTACCCTTCATCTGTCTGTACATCTTGCCGGGTTTGTTAGCCATGCCTTTCGCCTGGGTTTGATAAGATACCAGATTCTGTATTTAATCCTATTCTACGGATTCGAGCCTGAGAAGGTCTCTGGAAGGAGCAAGCTGAGCCCATCAATCCCGTGCGCTTTGGAGAGATATCTTTCCTCAGAACTATTCTTCAGGTTCCTCTCCCAGGATATCTTCCAGTTCCTTGGACAGGTCCTCGTCCTCTGCTGGAGCCTCTTCTTCCTCGGGCATTGGAGCGGTTCCCTCTTCTTCCTCTTCCTTCTTGGGACCTAGAACGAACCACATCAAGAAGATTATTATGGCGCCGATGAAGAGGACGGCCAATATGGTCACGTAGTCAGCGCCCTTGTTGATGTCGATGCTGATCTGTTCGTCGGCCCGGGTGTCCGTCCTTGTCGGATCGAACGGATACATGTCGACTTCGTCCACCACGCCGTCATTGTCGTCGTCAGCGTCCGCGTTGTCGCCCATTCCGTCGCCGTCATGGTCGTACCACTCAGAGGGGTTGTACGGGAAGACGTCCACCGAGTCTTCGACTGAATCGCCGTCGCTGTCCTGGAAGCCGGTGTTGTTGTATGGTGAGGTGTCCACGATGTTTGGTATTCCGTCGCCGTCGATGTCTATGTCGGCGTTGTCCCCGACGCCGTCACCGTCGATGTCGCTCCATTCAAATGGATTGTCCGGGAATGCGTCCACGATATCCGGCACGCCGTCACCGTCGTCGTCCGTGTCCACGGTGTTCCCGATGCCGTCGCCGTCCGTGTCGCGGGTCTCGGTGGGATCGTATGGGAAGTCGTCGTAGATGTCCGGTACGCCGTCGTTATCGTCGTCGATGTCGATTCCGTCGTGGAGTCCGTCGCCGTCGTTGTCTCCGGGCAGTAGTATTGCAATGGAACCGTTAGCGTTGAACGTTCCGATCGCGCTACCGGAGAACGGTCCCTGTCTGGCCCAGAAGGTATGAACCGCCTGACCGCTGAAGGATGTTCCTGTGTAGGTGATCAGAGTTCCGGCAACCGTCTCTCCGAGCACCGTCCCAGCAGCACTTGTGGTAGTGTAGAAGCTCTGGTACCAGAACTGGTCGTCCACGTAAACGACTATCCCGGGTCCAGCCGTCACGTTGTAGCCGTAACCCACGTAGACCTGAACGTCCACGTCCCACAGGACCTGTATCCTCTGGTTCCAGCCGTTGGCGACACCGGATGTGATTCCATCTATGTACCAGAAGTTGATCAGTATCTGGCCGTCCCCGGCGAACGCATCGCCCAGCCTAGACGAGCTTCCCACGAACTCGGTCGAGTAGACGTCTATCTGGATGTACGCTCCGTCGTTGTCTGCCATGTAGAAGCCGTAACCTCCCATCGAACCGTAGTTCAGCACGTGACAGTCTGTTATGTCGACCACGAGCAGGCCATATCCTGGGTTGTCCAGGTAGAAGAACGACAACTGCGAATCAGTGAAGGTGCTCTTCTTGATCTTCACGTTCATGACGTCCGAGCTGGAACTGACCGGATTGTCGAAGTAGAATGTGTAGAATGTGTTGGTGACGAAAGTGTTGTCCACGTCCAGGGTGATTATGGAACCGCTCCCTTGGTAGTCGAAGTAGAAGCCGTAGAAGCCGTCCTCGAAGATGTTGTTGGTGATATCTATGTCGCTTATGGAGTTCCAGTCGGCATAGTCGAAGTAGAAGAATGTGACCCCGTAGTATGCCATCGGATCGCCCCTGAAGACGTTGTTGTCGATGTTCAGGTCCATGAGGCCCCAATAGACGTAGTCGACGTATACACCGCGGCCGGTGAGGTCCAGGATGTTGTTCTGCCGGATGTTGATCACGCCCACGGTGAACATATCATCCCCGTAGACTGGGTCTTCCAGGTAAATGGCGTTCTGTACGCCGGTCAGGTCGTTGTTGATGATGTCAAGCACGTACGCCTGGTCCTCGAATCCGGAGAAGTACATCGCGGCCCACATGTTCCCGGTTATGGTGTTGCCCTGGATGAGGATGTAGGCGTCGTTCTCGGCGTACCAGCCGAACTCTATTCCGTAGCCGTTCCTCATATCGAGCAGGACGTTGTTCTCGACCAGTACCATGTTGGAGAGGTCGTAGTAGTAGATATCCCCGAGGTAGAATCCGTCCCACGAGTTGCTCATGGTGTTGTCCGTGACCGTTATGGTGGCCACGCTTCCGTCGTCGCCGTACGAGGTTCCTCCCAAGTACAGGATGTAGCTGTCCATGTCGTCGCCGTTGTTCCTGGTGAACTCGAAGTCCCAGATGCCTGCATAATCCACACCGCTGCTGATGTAGAATCCGTAGTTCGAACGGGAGAAATCGTTGTCCTGAACGAGCATGTCGGTGTCCAGGAACTCTTCAACACTGCCGATCCGGAAGGCGTAGCTCGTCAGATCGTTGAAGGTGTTGTTGCTCACGAACAGATAGAACACTCCCGGGAAGGCATCCGTGTAGTAGAAACTGCCTAGATAGAAGCCGTAATTGAAGGAGTCGTAGATGTCGCTGAACTGATTGTAGTGGAAGTTCATGATCACATTTCGTACGTCCCAGACCTCGTTGAGGTACAGACCGCGGTTGCCGAGGTTCTGGAAGGTGTTGTAGTTCATGTCGAAGTACAGGTAGGCGTCGTGGATCTGGGTGTCGTAGTAGATATAGTAAATGTACACACCGTAGTCCATCCAGTTGCTAATGGTGTTGGTGAAGTCATTGTACTCGATGGTGATCCACATACTGCGGAAATCATAGATCTCGGAACTATAGAACCCGTAACTACTGAGATCCGTGAAGGTGTTCCTGAGAATGTTCAGGCGAAGATCGGAGTCGTAGTCTGTGTCGTAGTAGATCTCGTAGACATATATGCCATAGTCGAAGCCATTGAACATGTCAGAGAAGGAGTTGTCCAGGAAGTCCATGTAAACGTGCCTGATGCCATAGATGTCGGAGATCGAGATTCCCTCTTGATTCATGTTCTCGAAGTTGTTGTTGGTGACGTTCACCCACAGATATGTGTCGTAGGCGTCGCTATCGTAGTAGAAATCGTTCAAGTAGATGCCGTATCCAGTGCGACTGTATTGCTGAACGTTGTAGAAGTTGTTGTTGTCAACGGTGACCCAGACCTGACGGAAATTGTACATGTCCTCGAAGTATATGCCAGTGCCCCACCAGTACAGGTTCCTGACCTCGTTGTTGAGGATGTTTATCCGCAGTTCACCATCGGATGACGGATCGCTCAGTCCGATATCATCGCCGATGAACAGACCGATGTCGAAGCCGTTGTAGATGTCGCTGATGTAGTTGTTGAGAACGTCTGTCGTTACGAAGCGGTATTCGTATATGTCATAGATGACGAATCCATATTGGGTCAGATTCTCGAATCTGTTATTGGTGATTGCCAGATAGAAGTGGGTGTAATCAAGGTAGACGCCATATTCCGCTTCAGAGATGTACACACCATAATCCATCCAGTTGCTGATGGTGTTCCTGAAGTTGTTGTTGTCCACCGTAATGGTGACGTTGCGGTAGTCGTAGAACTGGCCGAATCTGATTCCGGTGTGTCTCAAGTCGTGTATAGTATTGTCAATCACGTTGATCGTGAGGTCCGAATCATACTGGGTCGTGTAATAGACATTGCTGTTGAAGTAGAAGCCGTAGTCGAAGCCGCTGTAGATGTCGCTGAACTGGTTGTTGACTATGTTGATGAGGACGGTTCGGTAGTAGTATAGTTCATCGGCGATCCTGACGCCGGAGTAACTGATGTTCTCAAAGATGTTATTGGTCATGTCCAGTTGGAAAGTGGACATGTAGTCCAAGTCGCCGTAGTAAATGGAGTTGAAGTATATTCCGTCATCCAGCCAGTTGCCGAGGGTGTTCCTGAAGACGTTATTGTCCACGACTATCAGAACATTCCTGAAATCCCCGATATTGTTAGCGAAGTACACGCCTCGGGAGCTCAGGTCCTGGAATGTATTCCCAGTGATTGTGAGCAAGAAGGAGCCGTCGTAGGGCGTGCTGTAGTAGATGTTGTTGTCGAAATACACTCCATAGTTGAAGTCGTTATAGACATCGACGTAGTAATTGTCCAGGATGTCAATATCAACATTGCGGAAGTTGTAGATCAAGTTGATTCTGAAACCATAAGACGTCAGATTCTCGTACCTGTTGTTGGTGATGCCCAGCACGAAGTAGTTGTCGTAGCTATCGTCGTTGTAGAACACGTCCTGGAAGTAAACACCATGATCCAACCAGTTGCCCATTGAGTTGACAAAGATCGAGTCATGGACCTGGATGGTGACGTTGCGGAAGTCGTAGATGTTCCCTCCGAAGTAAACGCCGATGCTCATCATATCAAAGAACTGGTTCCTAACGGATGTGAAGTGGAAGAACCCGTCGTTATCGGTCGTGTAGAAGATTGGGTCTGTGAAGTATATGCCTCTGTCGAAGTTGTTGTAGATATCGCTGAAGTAGTTGTCGTGAGTGATTATCTCGACGGTGCTGTAGTAGTTGATCTGGCCTCCAACATGGATAGTCTGAGCGGTCAGGTCCCTCGCGTCGTTGTTTGAAATCTCGAAGTAGAGCGTATTTGCATAGCTACTGTCCCAGTACTCGAATCCCTGGAGGACGACGCCGTTGTCCATCCAGTTGCCGTTGGTGTTGTGGAACACGTTCTGAGATATCAGGACGTTGACGTTCCTATAACCTTGGAATTCGACTCCAATGAAGGTGGCGAAGTGAATCGCATCGACCGTCAGACTGTCAAATGTGTTGTTCACGATCGTTATGCTCAGAGAGTTGTCCAAGTCGGTCCTATCGATCCAGATGGGTCTGAGATAGATGCCTGTGTCCATGCCTCCGCTGAATGCGTTTGTGAAGACGTTGTCCTGGATATTGACGGTGGCATTCGCAAAATTGGCGAATTCCCAGCCCCAATTATTCTTGAACGTAATACCATCCCAGCCGAGGTCTCTGAACACATTTCCCGTTATGTCGATGTTCAAAGAGCTGTCGTACATGTTCGTGGAATAGAATATCTCGTAATACCAGTAGATGCCGTAATCCAGGTTGTTGAAGTCCATCAAGTTCTCGAAAACATTGTCGTGAATCTGGACGTCCACGTGCCTGAAGCCGTAGGTTGGGCTCCATGAACCGAAGTGCATCCCGTACTCGGTCAGATCGCGGAATGTGTTCTCTCTTATGGAGTAGTAGAGGAAGTTGTCATAGTCGTTAGTGTCATAGTAGAACCCGCCCCACATAACGATGCCGTGGCCCATGAGGCTACCGATCCTGTTCTCGAATACGTTCCTCTCCACGACGTAGGTTACGTTCCTGAATCCGCCGATTGTGCCCCAGATGGCGACCGCATCTTCATCGAGATCAAAGAACCTGTTGGAATCGAAGGTCAGAGTGAGCGCGCTGGCTCGGCTCACGTCAGGGAAGCTTATGCCACCGGAGAAAACGATTCCGTACCTCATCCAGATGTTGACCCTGTTCTCGAAGAGGTTGTTCCTGAAGTCGAGGTTGACATTCGAATAGTCGGTAATGGTATTTTCGAAGCACACTCCATACTCCCGCAGCTCTATGAACTCATTATTGTCCATCAGCAAACTGAAGGAGCTGTCTTCTGCTGAGGTATAGTAGTACTGTCCGCCGAAATAGACTCCAGACCAGACCGTCCCGTAAGCGCTTCCGTTGAAATGATTGTTGGTGAATGTCATACTAAGGTCCTTGGAGACGGCCCATCCCCAGGTGCCGACGTAGATTCCGACATCGGTCAAATCGTAGAACTCGTTATTGTCGAATATCAGGACGGTGTCGCTGAGCTCTCCTGTGGCGCTATATTCAAACCCATCAATGAAGATTCCGAACTGAGTGAACCCGTTGCCAACGATCATGTTGCTGGAGAAGTCCATGACGACATGTCGGAATCCTTCCGCGTGAATGTAGAACGGGAAGGTTCCTATGTTGACGTAGACATTGTTGTAGGACATCACGTTCAAGTTGCGGTTAGAACCGACCTCTCCTACGAAGGCCCAGAACGCGAAGCCGAGGTCGTAGTCGAAGTCGGTGTCCAGGAGGAAGTTGCCGCTGACGAAGAGATCAATGTTGCGGAAACCGAAGGTCGTTTGGCTCAAGAGCACGGCGGCTTCGTCCAGACCAACGAATTCGTTGCGATTGAAGGCAAGTGTGAGATTCTGCCAGAAGTTGAAGTCACCTCTGACGAAATCGTTGAAGTAAACGCCGTAGGCCCTGACCTCCTGCCCCCAGAAATAGTTGTCCTCGACGATGATGACGATCTCGTCAAAGAACTGAACCTCCCATCCGAAGTATATGCCGTACGATCCGAGACCGGAGTCAAGCCAGTTGTTCGTGAATGTGAATGTGAAGGTATCGCCGGTGCCGGGCATCGTCTGAAACATACCGGAGAAGTAGATGGTTGCAAGGGAATTGTTGAACTTGTTGTTGTCCAGTGTAATTGTTGCCGAACCTCCGTTGAGGCCCTGTACGTTGATGGCGTCCCATCCGTTACCTTCAAGAACACTGTTCCTCACGGTCAGATCGAGGCCTCCTTGGACCACCGGGCCGACATCCATACCGGCGCCCCCATTGATGAGGATATCACACGTGTCAATGTTGATGGAGATTCTTCCAGGATTTGTGCCTGTGAAGTATACACCCGACCCAGCGTTATTGGAGAAGCTAGACCGAAGAGCGGCGAATGAGATTTGATTGCCAGGAGCTACAGTTGGAATATATATCCCATTGGAACCCCACATCCAACCGTTTCCATTGACTTGCGTATCTATGAAACTGAAATCCATCCAGCCCTCGCTGATGGATGATACATAGATGCCACTCTCGCCGTTGTCATTGACGTAGCTCTGATCCAAGGAGATCGACAGGTTCGTCGGTCCGAGCGGTGCGCCCAAAATGCCGAGCCCAATGCCATATCCAGAGCCGCTGAAATCAAAATGAGTGTCGAAAGCGGTGATTGTTACGTCCCCGTTGGCGACCTGGTTCACCCAGAGATTGCCAAAAACGTCGTTGAACGCGATATCGGAACCCTGGAAGTCCATGACCACGTTTCCATTCACAACGTCTTCTACGTAGATACCAGCCATATGGCCCCCGATCCGAGAGTTCTGGAAGTTTATTGCCAGATTGGTGTCGGCCAATGGTCCCGAGTATACGCCGAATCGGTTGTTGTTCACGATGCTAGTGCCTCCCTGGAAGTTGAACACGTAATCGGGCGCTGCAGAATCGTAGATGTAGATCCCCACCTGATCGTTGTTGGAGATGTCGCAGTTTGTCATCGTGAAGCCGCCACCGTCACTGCTGTACATTATCCCGGCGAACTCTCCATTGGTCACGGAGAGTCCGTCGAATGTCAATGCAGAGGTCATAATGTGTATTCCCGAGCTACCGCCACCGGCATACTCCACGTGGGAGTTCACGAACGAGCCTGTGCTGCCAGCATCGAGCCAGAAGTCATAGTAGACAGGTGGCCAGAAGGGATCCCGTGTAATGGTCCCGCCATCCATGTTCAAGGTCCCGCCGCCCTGCACCCGCACCTCATACTGGCCGGTGAATGCGAGCTGCATATAGAGCTCCGACTGGAGGTTCAGCACGCCGCCCGGTGCGATTATCAGGTCCTCGTTGAGGGACGTGGGTGCAATCCACGTTTCGGTAGCGACCACGGTATAAGCCTCGGCAGGCTCCGAGCTCATGACCATCAATGCTGCGAACGCAATGAGGCCGAACACGGCGATAAAAATGACCCGCCTGAAGGATCGTTCAACTACAATCTCACTCATGGATTCGGCTTTCTCTTCCATGTTATCACTATTCTCCTCTAGATGAGTATCTCCGATCTTCATCTCTGTTAGTTCGACTGCCCTTACTTAGAAGATGTCCTCATCATCCAGATCCAGGGACTTCTCCTCTTCGGGCTCTTCTTCTATCGTTTCTTCCGGCTCTTCTGACTCTTCAGGGATCTCCTCTTCCTCCGGTGCAACCTCTTCCTCGGGCTCAGGAGGAACTCCCTCGTCCTCCTCCTTCTTCTTGCGGCCGAAGAGGAGCCACATGAGCAGGAGTGTGACTATACCGATTATCAGGATTGCCACTGCGGTACCCAGGTCGGCGCCCTCATTGATGTCGATGTTGATCTGTTCGTCGGCCCGTGTGTCTGTTCTTGTCGGATCGAACGGATACATATCTATCTCATCCGGAACCCCGTCGTTGTCGTCGTCCTCGTCGGAGTTGTCGCCGACACCATCGCCGTCATTGTCCGCCCATTCTGTTGGGCTGTACGGGAAGGCGTCGATGTTGTCCGCCACTCCGTCACCGTCGCTGTCCTGGAAGCCGGTGTTGTTGTATGGTGATGTGTCAACTATGTTTGGTATTCCGTCACCGTCGATGTCTATGTCGGCGTTGTCCCCGACCCCGTCACCATCGATGTCGCTCCATTCCAAGGGGTTGTCCGGGAATGCGTCCACGATATCTGGTACGCCGTCCCCGTCGTCGTCCGTGTCCGCGGTGTTACCGATGCCGTCACCGTCCGTGTCGCGGGTCTCGGTGGGATCGTATGGGAAGTCATCGTAGATATCTGGTACGCCGTCGTTATCGTCGTCGATGTCTATTCCGTCATGCAGTCCATCGCCGTCGTTGTCCCCGGGTAGGAGTATCGCGATGCTGCCATTGGCGTTGAAGGCTCCAACAGCGCTACCAGAGAACGGTCCCTGTGTGGCCCAGAAGGTGTGAACCGCCTGACCGCTGAAGGATGTGCCAGCGTATGTGATCAGAGTTCCGGCAACTGTCTCACCAAGAACGCTCCCTGCTGCATTTGTGGTTGTGTAGAAGCTCTGGTACCAGAACTGGTCGTCCACGTAGACAACGATCCCGGGTCCTGCCGTCACGTTGTAGCCGTAACCCACATAGACCTGAACGTCCACGTCCCAGAGAACCTGCATCCTCTGGTTCCAGCCGTTGGAAACGCCGGACGTGATACCGTCGATGTACCAGAAGTTGATGAGTATCTGGCCGTACCCGGCGAACGCATCGCCCAGCCTGGACGGGCTGCCATCGAACTCGGTCGAGTAGACGTCTATCTGGATGTACGCTCCGTCGTTGCCTGCCATGTAGAATCCGTAACCTCCCAGCGAGCCGTAATCGATCACGTGACAGTCTGTGATGGTCGCAATGAAGAGACCGTATCCCGGGTTGTCTAGGTAGAAGAAGGACAATTGGGAGTTCTTGAATATGCTCTTCTTGATCTTGACGTTGAAGACGTCGGAGCTGGAACTTATCGGGTCATCGAAGTAGAACGCGTAGAACGTGTTGGTGACATATGCGCGATCCATGTCAAGGGTGATCATCGAGCCGCTTGTCTGGTACGCGAAGTAGAAGCCGTAGAAGCCGTCCTGGAAGGTGTTGTTATAGAAGTCGATGTCACTTATGGAGTTCCATTCGGCGTATTCGAGATAGAAGAAAGTGACCCCGTAGTATGCCAGCGGATCCCCCATGAAGATATTGTTGTCCACGTTCAGATCCATGAGGCCGTTGTAGACGTCATCGATGTAGATCCCGTAGCCCGTGAGGTCGATGATTCGGTTATCAACGATGTTTATCACACCAACGGTGAACATGCTGTCACCGTAGACTGGATAATCGAGGTATATGGCGTTCTGGACGCCGGTCAGGTCGTTGTTGATGATGTCGAAGACATAAGTCATGTCCTCCGCTCCGTCGAAGTAGATGGCGGCCCACATGTTCCCGGTGATGGTGTTGTCCCGGATGACGAAATGAGCGTTGTCCACATCATAGAACCATCCCAGCTCGATTCCTAAACCGTTCTTCATGTCCGTGAAGGTGTTGAACTCGATGAGTATCTGGCCGGTCAGGTCGTAGTAGTACAGACCATCCACGTAGATACCGTCCCATGAGCTTGACATGGTATTGTGGTGGACCCATATCGTGGCCATGTCACCATAATTGCCGTAGGAAGTGCCGCCCAGGTAGAGAATGTAGCCGTCCATGTCGTCGCCGTTGTTCCTGGCGAACTCGAAGTCCCAAATGCCTGCGTAGTCCACACCACCGCTGATGTAGAATCCGTAGTTTGAACGTGAGAAGTCGTTGTCTACAATGAGCATGTCCGTGATCTCGAAGTACCTGACCTGGTTGAAGCGTACTGCGTAGCTCGTCAGATCGTTGAAGAAGTTGTTGGTTATCACGAGATCGAAGGTGCCTGGGAACGACCTGGTATGATAGATGTCGCTGGAGAAGTATATGCCGTAATTGAAGCTGTTGTAGATGTCGCTGAACCGGTTGTTGATTATGTCTATCGATACGTGGCGGTAGTAGTAGATCTGACTCATTCGGAATCCGTGTGAAGACAGATTATGGAAGTCGTTGTTGGTGATGTCCAGGTAGAGGTATGTGTCCGAGTTGCTGTTGTCATAACTTATGTAATTCATGTACACGCCGTAGTTCATCCAGTTCCCTATCGTATTGATGAAATCGTTGTCGTCGATCGTTATATGGATTGTTCTGAAGTCATAGATGTCATCGTTGAAGTGCACTCCTGCGTATTCGAGGTCCATGAAGGTGTTCCTCAGGATGTTGATGGTGAGGTCCGAATCGTAGTCGGTGGAGTAGCCCATGTCCTCGCCGAAGTATATGCCAGTGTCGAAGCTGTTGAACAGGTCTGTGAATGTATTGTCCAGGTAGTCGATGTAGACGTGCCTGATGCCGTAGATCTCATAGATGGTGAATCCCTCGCTGTTGAGGTTCTCCATCACGTTGTTGGTCGCGTTGAAGTAGAGGTGGGTGTCGTACATGTCGTCATCGAAGTATAGATAATCGAAGTACACACCGTAGCCAAGGGTGTTGCTGCTGGTGGAGATGAAGTCGTTGTTGTCTATCTCCACGACTGTAAGGTGGTAGTTGCCGAACTCGTAGAAGTAGACGGCGTAGGCCCAGTATGCCCCGTCCCTGAACTCGTTGTTCAAGACGTTCAAGAAGGCCTCGCCGTAGTAGTCGGTGGAATCGATATAGCAACCATCAATGTAGATGCCATATTCGAAGTCATTGTAGATGTCGCTGATGTAGTTGTTGATTATGTCTATGTACGTGAATCGGTAGTTCTCGACATAGCTTATGTACAGCCCCATGTAGGTCAGGTTCTCGATGTTGTTGTTCGTGAAGTCGAAGTCGAAGTAAGCGTCGTACATCTCGTCATCCAGGTAGAAGCCATCGAAGTAGATCGCGTATCCAGTTGATCCACTGAGCGTACTGATGAAGTCGTTGCTGTCCACTAGAACAGTAACGATCCTGTAGTTCTCCGCTTGGCTGAAGTATGCTCCATAGCCCCAGTAGTCGAGATTCCTGATTTCGTTGTTGATGTAGTTGAGAATGAACTCTGAGTCGAATTCAGGGCCATCGATGTAGAACCCGTCGTTGAAGTAAACGCCGTAGTCGAAGCCGTTGTAAACGTCGCTGAAGTAGTTGTTGATGATGTTGATGTAAGTGTACCTCATGTTGTAGATCTCGTTGATATCCGAACCCCGGTTGGAGATGTTCTCGAATCTGTTGTTTGTGAGGTTGAGGTAAAGGTATGCAGCGACGTCATAGATGTCATAATAGATGTCGGAGAAATCGAGGCCGTAGTCCATCCAGTTGCTGATCACTCCTCCGAAGAAGTTGTCTTCGATCGTGATAACCGTCGTTCTGAAGTTGTAGATGCTGCCCGAGAAGTAGACCGCACGACTGTTGAGGTCCTGGAAGGTATTCCTCAGGCATGTGAAGGTGAAGTCCGCATCATAGTCAGTTGTGTAGAAGACTGAGGTGAAGTAGACGCCGTAATCGAAGCTGTTGTACACATCGCTGAAGAAGTTGTCCAGGACGTTGATGATGACGTGGCGGAAGTATATCTGATTTGTCACCCTGAAGCCGGCGTAGCTCAGGTTCTCAAAGACGTTGTTGGTGATATCTATGCGGATCGAACTGTCCTGGTCGAAGTCGCTGTAGTAGATCCCACTCAACTCGACCCCACCGTCCATCCAGTTGCTGATCACGTTGATGAAGTCGTTGTTGTCGACCGTTATCAACACGTTGCGGAAGTCACGAATCTCCCCGTTGAAGTCGATACATCGTGTTATGAGGTCCATGAAGGTGTTCCCGGATATCGTCAATGTGAAGGTAGAGTCGTAGGCGGTGTTATGGTAGATGGTGCCTGAGAACATGAATGCGTAATCGAAGTTGCTGTAGACATCGCTCGCATAGCTACCGGTGATGTCGATCGTCACATGGCGGTAGCCGAAGATCTGGCTAATCCTGAAGCCGTAGTTCGTCAAGTTCTCGAACCTGTTATTGAGCAGTGTCAAATCGAAGTAGTTGTCGTAACTATCGTCGCCACATTGGACGTTCTGCATGTACACGCCGTAGTCCATCCAATTGCTGATTGTATCGAGGAACCGATTGTCCTGAATGGCAATCGAAGCATTGCGGTAATTGTAGATATTGCCATTGAAACTCACTCCATAGGAGTTGAGGTCAAAGAAATCGTTTCTCATGATATCGAGCCGGAACATCGCGTCGTGCATCTGCGGGCCGTAGAAGGCACTGCTGAAGTGCACACCTCGATCGAAATTGTTGTACACATCTGTGAAGATGTTGTCGAGAATAAACATGTCCACATGGCGGTAATCTCTTATCTGCCCCCGAACATAGACACCATATTGTGTGAGGTCGCTGAAGGTATTGTCTGTGAGTGTGAAGGTGAACGTATTGTCGAAGTTATCGTCTCCGTAGTCGAACCCCTGCAGGTACACGCCAAAGTCCATCCAGTTGCCGAGGGTATTGATGAACCGATTGTCCGTGATGGTTGCCTGGGCGTTCCTATATCCGGTGAAGCCCCAGCCCGTCCCAGAATAGAAGTATATGGCTTGGTTGTTCAGGCCGTCGAACGTATTGCCAGTGATGGTGATGTCGATGGAATTGTCAGCGTCCGTTCGGCCGTAGTAAATGGTCCTGAGATACACGCCGTAATCCATGTAGTTGCTCACGGTGTTCCTGAAGTTGTTGTTCTGTATGTTGACGCTTGCATTCCTGAAGTACCCGGAGTCCCAGCCGGCCCAGTTCCTGAACGCGATGCCGTCATTGTCCAGATCGGTGAAGTTGTTGCCGGTGAAGTCCAGGTTGATGGAGCTGTCGTAGTCCTGAGTGGAGTAATAGACCTCGTAGTACCAGCAGACGCCGTAGCCGGTGTAGCTCGGACTGATGAGGTTCTCTATCACGTTATCGTGTATCTGGACGTCCACATGTCTGAAGCCGTACGCAGCGCTTCCAGAGGAGAAGTAGATGCCGTGGACGTTCATGTCGCGGATCGTATTCTCTCTTACTGTGACGGAGTAGGTGTTGTCATACATGTTGCTGCCGTAGTAGATTCCGTTGTTGAAGTAGACGGCATAGTCAATGTAGTTGGATATCCTGTTCTCGAAGATGTTCCTCTCGATGGAGATGGTCACATCCCTGAAACCGTACACGTTGTTGGTGAACCTGATGCAGTCGTTGTTGAGGTCGTAGCATTGGTTGTCCGCAATCGTCACCGTGAAAGATGTCGGATCGTCCAGATCAGTGTAGTAAATGGTGTTGGCATGATAGACGCCGTAATCCAACCAGATACCGGTGGGGTTCTCAAAGAGATTGTTCGTATACTGAAGGCGAACGTTTGAGAACTCGCGAATCGTACTGTCTACCCTCAGTCCGTTGACCTGAAGGCCCAAGAAGTCGTTGTTGTCCAGTGTGACGTTGAAGTATGAGTCGAAGGTGGTGGTGTAGTAGTAGGTGTTGGTGAGGTGTATCCCATAGTAGAGAGATCCTGACGCAGTGGCATTGAAGAAGTTGTTGGTGAATGTGAAGTCGGTCACCCTGAAATACGTCTGTCCTGCGGAGTTGATGTAGAATCCGTAGGCACCGGTCTGCATGTTGACGAATTCATTGTTGTCAGCCAGGAATGTGAGCTCGCTGAAGTCCAACACATCGCCATAATACAATTGGGCGAAATATATGCCTGAATAAGTGGTGCCCATGCCTTCAAAGAAGTTGTTGCTCGTGTCAATGTTGACATGGCGTATGCGGTAGACATTGAAGCGCATTGAGAACTCGCTCATGCCGTAGAACTGGTTGCTGTTCGCGACTAAGTTCAAATGACAGTCACGGTTGAAAACGGAGTAAATGCTTGTGGAGTAAAAGCCATACTCGTAATCACCATCCATGTCCCAGAAGACATTCAACATGATGTTGATGTTCGCGTTCCTGAGATAGTATACGTCGCCGAGATGAACTCCCGTGGCATCCAGTGCTCCAAACTCATTGCCAATAACGTTCAAAGTGAGGTTGTTCCAGTAGTCCGGATGGCCACTTATGGACCAAGCGAAGTAGATGCCGTAATCCCTTTGCTCAAGGCCCACGAAGTGGTTGCCAGCGAACGTGATGGTGGTCTCGTCGAAGCCCCGAATCATACCAGTGAAGCGGACTCCGTACTCGCCCTGATCCGAGACGAGCCAATTATCGGTGAAGGAGAGTGTAAGCGTGTGACCGCCTCCAAAAGGAGAAACAAGCGAATCGCCAAGCATATCGAAGTCGGTATAGAGCGCGGCGTAGGATGCGTTGAAGTCGTTGTTATCGATGTTTATCCAGCCCGAGCCATCATGGAGTCCTCTCAGGAATATCGCCCCGGTAGGATTGCCGTTGCCTCTGAGGTCGCTATTGATCACGTCCATCTGCAGGCCCATGAGATTTGAAGAGGTCACCCTTCCCACATATAGGCCCATATTGGAATTAGTTTGGATTCTGCATGTGTCAATGCCCACCCTTACAGATCCCGAGTTGGACCCATCGAGGAAGATGCCCGAGCCGATATTGCTGCTGAAGCTAGAGCCAAAAGCGGATAGAGAGATCAAGCGACCCGGAGCGGGATTCGGGAGACGAATGCCATCACCACCCATTATGAACAATCCGTTCCTGTCGACCGACGTGTCGATGATGTCCACCAGGAGGTCGCCGACGAATATGTTCCCAACGTAAATCCCGGTAAGCCCATTGCCTATTACAAAGCTCTGGTCCAGGCTAACCCTGATGCCTCCAGAACCACCAGCACCCACAGCCCCCACATATATTCCAGATCCGACGGCGCTGAAATCGAAGTGGCTGTTGAACGCGCTGATGTCCACGAACCCGTTGTCCACCTGACGAATTATCACGTTCTCCCCAAAGTTGTTGGAAATGTCCGAGTTTCGGATGTTGAAGAAGGCGTCACCTCCCCCAGTTATTCCCCAAACATATACTCCGAAAGCTCCGTTGTTCCTGATACTGCTGTCAACGACGTCCACCACCAGGTTCTTGCTACCCATCAGTTCAAAGAGCACTCCGCTCCATGCGTTGTTGTGTATATCGGTGGAATCTGTGATCCGGAGGCGATATTCATTGGCGGCTGAATCGACGATGTATATCCCGTGACCGGCATTCCAGGCAATCTCGCAGCCATTGATGTCCAAAACAGGTATTGGCAAGGGCGTATCCCAGTAAATGCCGTGCATTCCTCCGTCCGTGATGGTCGTTCCGGAGAAAGAAATGGCATCGGTTGATACGTGTATGCCCATGCTGCTCATAGGACCGTTATAACCCGCAAACTGAATTTGGGAATCTATGAATGTCGCCCTACTTCCCTGATCGATCCAGAAGTCATAACGGAATGGCATTCCGCTCGTAATGGTCGATTGATTGACTGTCAGTGTTCCCCCCGCTTGCACCCGGATTTGAAACATTCCGTCGACGAATGGAAACATGGTAACGGTCGTCCCTTGGATCGTCAGATCGCCACCGGCAACGATGGTGATGTCTTCGGCGAAGTTCTGAGGCGTCGTCCAGGTCACCGGTCCGGCAATGACGATGGCCTCTGCGGGTTCTGATGTCATTACCATCATGGCCATCAGGGCTATCAACCCGAACAAGGCGACGAACAGTATTCGCCTCAGCGGTCTTGCATATACCTTCCCACTATCAATCTCACTTTCGTCGCTCATATTATCGTGTCTCCTCCGGTTTTCATCGTGAACCGTTTACGATAGGTCACGCTTATCCATCGCCTCCTCTCCCGAGGTCCCCATTTCAAAAGCGTATTAACAGCGTATATCTCATTTTATTTAACTATTTTGCCTTCGTTATTTGGTTTGAAGAAATCTTATATACGGACGCCCTTTTCGACACGGGAAGAACTGGTCATGTATCTGGTCAAACTGGGCGGAAGCGTTCTGACAAACAAGGAGACCTTCAGGAACCAGAAGGGCAAGAAGGTATTCTACCGGGACAGGACGGCTCGCCTGATGTCCGAGCTGGGTTCGACGGGGGAGGAGTTCATACTTGTCCACGGTGCGGGATCATTTGGACACCCGCTTGCGAAGAAGTACAGTTTGAAGGAGGGTTATAAGAAGAAGAGCCAGATACCGATCGTGGCGAAGGTCCAGGAAGATGTCAGGACGCTGAACCTCAATATTATTCGGACCATGAGGGAGAAGAACATCCCGGCGGTCTCACTGCCTCCCAGCGCTCTTGTCCAATTCACCAAGGGAAGATTGCAGAAGATGGAAACGAAGCCTTTCCGCGATCACCTGAAGATGGGGACGGTACCGGTGACCTTCGGGGACGTTGTTCCGGACACCTCGAGGAAGTTCGGCATCTGCTCTGGGGACGATCTGATGATGCACCTGGCCAAAGAGTTCAAGCCACGAATAGCCATCTTCGTGACCAAAGTGGACGGGATCTACACCAGGGACCCAAAGACGGGGCCGTCCGAGTTCATACCCAAGATAAACGAAAATACCATAAGACTCATACGAGATTCGAAGGATGACGTGCCCGACGTGACGGGGAGAATGAAGAGAAAGGCCAAGATGATGATGACGATAGCAAAGGGAGGAGTCGATTGCGTCGTTCTGAACGGACTGAAGAGGAACAGGCTGAGAAAGGCTATGAAGGGTGAGAACGTCAAACTCACGATAGCGAGGAGAGGTAGATGACCCAGAACAGGAAGAAGGAGCACCTGGAGATCGTACTCAACGAGGACGTCGCGGCTGACAACAACTACTGGGATGATGTCCGGCTCATACATAGGGCACTGCCGGAGATAGACATGGACGAACTGGACACCGGGGTGACCATATTCGGGAAGAACCTGGAGGCACCGATCATCATATCCGCCATGACGGGGGGATACAAGGACGCTGAAGCGATAAACAGGAACTTGGCGGAGGCAGCGAGCGAGGTCGGCATAGGAATGGGCGTGGGCAGCCAGAGACAGGCCATCGAGGACGTTTCACTTGAGAGGACATATTCCGTCGTCAAGGACTTCGACATTCCCTTGGTCATAGGCAACCTGGGAGTGCCGCAGTTCATCCGTCAGGGGGATAAGGACCCGTTCACGGAACGGGATGCCAAACACGCGATGGAGATGATAGGCGCTGACCTGCTCGCGATACACCTGAACTTCCTGCAGGAGGTCGTGATGCCGGAGGGCGACACCAGGGCGAAGGGATGTCTCGAGGAGATAAACAAACTCGCCAGGTTCCTTCCGATCATCGTCAAGGAGACCGGGGCCGGGATATCCAGAGGGACTGCCTTGGTGCTGAGGAACAGCAAGATAAGGGGAATAGACGTGGGCGGACTGGGCGGAACCAGCTTCTCGGCGGTCGAGTATTTCAGAGCGAAGAACGAGTCGGACAAGAGAAAGGAGAGGCTGGGAAAGACGTTCTGGAACTGGGGTGTGCCCACTCCTGTGTCACTGATTGAGGCCAACGTGGGTCTTCCGTTGATAGCCACCGGCGGGGTGAGGAACGGTCTGGACGCGGCAAGGGCGATGGCTATGGGAGCTTCATCGGCCGGAATAGCGTCGAGGTTGTTGCCTTTCGCAAAGGAGTCCGCTCAAGCGGTCATTGAAGAACTGAATCTCATTCTCAGCGAGCTGAGAGCAACGATGTTCCTGACGGGGTCGAGCACGATCCCTCAACTGAAAGAAGCGAATGCTGTGATCGTCGGGGACACAGCAACGTGGATATCTGGCCTGGAGATGTGACGAGGGGGGCGTGATGAACGTGGAAGAGTTCAAGAAGTACCTTGACGAGAAATCAAGATTCATAGACGGAGAGATAGAGAAGTTCGTCCTGGAGGGCGAGAGGGTAGAGAACCTGCACGATGGGATGGTATATTCTCTGGGACTGGACACGCCTGACAGGAACACCCGCGGAAAAAGGGTGAGACCGGTACTGGCACTGATGACCTGTGAGAGTTTGGGTGAGGACTGCTCGAAGGCGATTCCATTTGCGATTTCAGCCGAGCTGCTACACAGTTTCCTTCTGGTTCACGATGATATTGAAGATGAGGATGCGGTTAGGCGGAACAGACCAAGCGTGTGGAAGAAGTACGGTCCGGCACATGGGATAAACATAGGGGATTACATCTTCGTCAAGGCGTATAGAGCAATCCTGAGAAGCGGGGATGTTGGTGTTGGCAGCGAACAACTGGTGAAACTGGTTGACCTGCTTACCAAGACGGTGGACAGGACCGGCATCGGGCAGGCCATGGACATAGGCGCTAGAGAGAGCAACGACATCTCGGTGGAGGATTACATGAGGACCGTCACTGAGAAAACCGGCTACTACCTGGCGTATCCGATAATCGGCGGGGCGATAATCTCCGGCGCTTCGGATGAGACTTTGAGATCGCTGGAGGAATTCGGCAAGTACATAGGGCCAGTGTTCCAGATAGCGGATGACATTCTTGATCTCACGGATGGCAAAGGTAGAGAGGAGATAGGTTGCGACATCAAGGAAGGCAAGAGAAGTCTGCTTGTGGCACTCGCAACTTCAGAATGCACCCAGGAGGAGAAGGAGAGGCTCTTCGAGATATTGAACAAAGCAAGAGAATACACCTCGGACGAGGATGTCTCCTGGGTCATATCACTGTTTGACAAGTATCAGATAATAGATAAAGCGAAGGAAAGAGCAAGGGAGATGCTGGGCGCGGCCAAGACATCGATTCAGGATGTCCCGGAAGAGTTGAGAGAGAATCTCTCGGCCGCTGCTGAGTTCTTCCTTGAAAGGAAGATATGAGGGATAGAATGGAGGAGAGAGAACCAGAAAGTCCGGTGTGTCAGAGCTGCGGGATGCCGATGCACCTCGAGGAGGATTTCGGAACCAACGGTGATGGCTCGATGAACTTCGACTATTGCCAGTTCTGCTTCAAGAACGGGTACTTCACGATTCCGGACCTGACATTGGAACAGCAGGTAGAGAGATTGGTGGACATCGGCGTATCGGCCTTGAACATGCCAGAGGACAAGGCGAGGGAGATGGCGGAAAACACTCTGCCTGATCTGAAGAGATGGCAGAGTCCTTAGTGGATATCATATCTCATAATTAGGGAAGGATACCAGTCACAAGGCTCGGCGTCTTCACTCTGATTGATGTATTGTGCGGATCTGTCAGCATCCTCAAATGAATCAATGAATCCGTTCTCGTTGAATGCGACGCCTAGTTTCTCTTTCAAATCGGTTTCCAGTCCATTGCAGATGTGGGAACAGAAGTTGTAGCATCCTTCATCGCCCAGTATTTCAAAGCCCAATACAATGCCAGATGAATCAATTGGCTCGAATCTCAATAGTGTTCCAAGAAGAAGATCCTCTCTCACTTTGAAACTGCCTTCATCCGGCAAGTATTTCTCAAGGCGTTCTTTAGTGAAGACGATGGCGTCTGGAATCTCCGACCGCAATCTATTCGAAGCAACCTGCCACATCTGATCACGTTTCTCATCTTCTCGATGTTTGTCTATGGTTTCTTTCGAAAATCCTATTCCGATTAGCTCCAGATCAGGAATGTGCTGCAGATACATCCTGTGGAATTCCTTTGCTGTGTGCAGACTCAGAAATATGTCGGGGTATTGGATGTTCTTCGCTTCGAATTCTCTCATGAACCACTTCCTGAGCTTTTTTAGGGATCTCCTTTTCAGATTCAACTTATCCATAGCCTTGTTCCTCATGAGTCGTACGCCACCCCGAGGACTCCACAGATTCAAACCCCATGCGTCTGGATAACGATTACTGAGACATTTGCTCGCTGAGATTATCTTGGGAGGCAGAATCCGGTAATCCATCCCTTCTCCACGATCGCACTTCTCGATGATGAGATAACCTGCAGAGTAGTACGCTCTTTCCTCAGTCATGTCCCTCTCAGCCATCACGATTATGTAATCAATGATATTTGAAGTGCACCTCGGCCTTCAGCTGTGGAATCATTAGGTCAGCAAGTCACGCCCTTGTCGGTCAAGAAGAACTCTGCTTTCTTGGCTTCGGCAAGATGTCTGTGCTTCATAACCACTGCACGTCGAGCGTTGGGACCAATCTTGTCAAGTCTGATTATCGATTTTGCGTTGTGAGTCAACATGTGCCCGCCCAGGGGTTCGAATTTCTTTGTTTCGATATCCGTGTAGACCTGGCTGGTGAGCAAGACCGGTATGTCCTGCTTCCTTGCCAATGAAAGAAGCTTTGAGACCTGCCCCGTCAAAGTCTTCCTGTCGAACCTCTCCTCGCTCCTCTTGGTCAACCGGTAATGGATCGTTGCAGAATCGAATACGACCAGTCCCATCCTGGAGCTCTTCTCAACAAGTTTCACCACGGCGTCAATGGCCTCCTCCTGCCCCTCCATGTTGGTCGCTTCCCACAGAAGGACGTTCTTCATGATCTTGTCATATTGTTTCCCGCTCATCTGCTTCAGCCTCTCCATGGAGACGCCTTCGGTGTCGATGTAGGCGACCTTCTCCTTCCTGGCAACGTTCCTGGACAACTGCAGGCAGATGTTGGTCTTCCCGCTCCCCGCTTCACCGTACAGCAGGGTGAGACAACCGCTCTCTATTCCTCCCTCCAGAAGGTCATCCAATGACTTGCATTCGATCTTGATCTTCATTTCAACAAGGCTATTGCCCGGACGCTATTTAACTATTCTACAATACCGTTGTGAATGTGAATCGGCCAGGGAGGTGAAACTACTCCAGACCCAGCTTGGCCTTGACCGCCCCAAGGTTCTCTTTTATCTTCTCTTCAACGCCCTCGAAAAGGCTGTTCCCGTGAGTGTCTATGGCGATCGTCAGCGGTCCGAAGTTGTCAGTTTCCACTATCCATATGGCCTCGGGCATCCCCATGTCGAACCACTCAACGCCCTTCACTTCTTTCATTCCATTGGCAGCCAGAATCGCAGCACCGCCTGTGATGGCCAGATAGACGCAGCCGAATCTCTCCATCGCTTCGATGGTTGGTCGGGACATACCGCCCTTGCCGATGATCGCGCGTACCCCGAAGTTCTCTATGAACTGGGGCTCCAGATTGTTCATCCTTGAACTTGTTGTAGGCCCGGCCGCAACAACAGACCAGTGCTCATTCACCTTCTTCATTATGGGGCCGCAGTGGAACATCGCCATGTCCTTGAAATCGACCGGGATCTCCTTCCCTTCTTCGAGGTATTCCAGCGCCCTGATGTGGACCTCGTCCCTGCCGGTGTAAATTGTGCCCGAGAGATAGACGCTGTCCCCGAGCTTCAGGTTCCTTACATCCTCCTCGCTGAGCGGAGTGGTGAGATGGACGTCTGCCACCTAATCACCTCCGTGTGTCGTGTATTCCACTCTTCCATCTGGATGAATCCTGCAAGCCGCCCTCCTGGCTGCCCAGCACTGAACGTTGATGGCCACGGGAAGGCTGGCCGTGTGACATGCCGCATATTCTATTTTCACCCCTAGAATCGAGGTCTTCCCCCCAAGTCCCATGGGACCGATGCCGATCTCATTTAGCGTCGTGTAGAGCTCTTCCTCGAGCTGGGCGATATCTGGGTCAGGGTGTCTCTGGTCCAGCGGCCGCAACAGGGACTCCTTTCCCATCTTTATCGAAATGTCGGCAGACCCGCCTATCCCCATACCTAGAATTGTTGGAGGGCAGGGTTTTGATCCGGCGTTCAGCAACACGTCCAGGGCGAACTGCTTGATCCCTTTGAGCCCGGCGGCAGGCGTAAGCATCTTGAGAGCGCTCATGTTCTCGGAGCCGGCACCCTTGGGCATCACCCCGATCTCGATATGATCATTATCGGACATCCGGCAGTTGATGTAGGGCATGTGCTCCCCGACGTTGGTCCCGGGGTTCTTTCTTGTAATGGGATGGACCGCATTGGGCCTCAGCGGAATGACCTTGGTCCCCTCCTTGACCCCTTCGATGATGGCCTCTTGGACATTATCCACCTCCACGTTACCCAGATCAACGAAGAATATGGGTATCCCGGTGTCCTGACACATGGGCAGTGAGCCCTCCTCCGCAAGGGCCACGTTGTCCAGTATCGCTTTCAGCTGGGCCCTGGGAACCTCGTCCTCCTCCCTCTCGTAAGCATCCTCCAACGCCTTCTTCACATCGGACGGCAAACGGGTGACCGCCTGGCGGAGAAGCTCCACGGTGGTATCTACGATCAACTCCTTTGAAATCATGAGAACCGAATGAGAATCCGGAGGTGTGTAATTAATCCTTTTGAGACGGCGCTGGAAAAATCCCCTTCTCGCATTTGATTATCGAGATCTCTTCTTCTGAATGGAAACCCTCGGGCTTCTTGATGGTGACCGTCTTCATGGTGTCCGGGTCCATGATCTGCATCTCATCCTCCGTCTCCACCAGCAACACCGCCTGAAGCCTGAGGCAATCCACAACACTTGATCCTACAAGCTCCGACGGTGTGAACGAGTACTTGCTCCAATCCTCTATGTTCTTGACAGAGACGTTGGTCGCCATCCCCATTATCTGATATAGCTTTCCGTGGTGATCGATGACGTCCCCGACCTTGTACTGCGGGAGCCGGACCAAGTGCGTGACCCTGTACATTTCCTCCCCGTCCTTCATGCCCACGAGTTTCGCTGATGAGGAATCCTGGGCGCAGTATTGTGATGCCAGTTCCTTGGCTATGTTCCTTGCCAAATTCTTCGAGCTCAACAGGAAGTCCCAGCCGCCGTGCTTCTTCTCTTCCTCGCTGATGAACGCATCCGTGGCTGAATCCACCCTCTTATGAATGTACTTGCTGACTGCTTCCATCTCCTCGTCCGTGAGGTTCCTTCCGTCCGCCCTGATCTGGAGGGTGGCTTCGTAATACCTTGATTTCCTTCTGGTGCACGTGACGCACTGGCTGGGTTTAAGCCTGACCTTGGAGTGAATGTCCTTCTCCGTCCTCATCTCGTCGACGTACATGTCGCAGTGGACCACGACCTTGATGTTCTTCTCGTCCTCGGGGTCGTACTCGACGCTGCACTGGTGGGTGTCCACGAGGTCCTCGTATGTGATGACTTTGTCCAGAAGCATCTCCACGGCGCGTTCCATGGGAACACTGATCCACTTGCTTCCGATGAGGAACGAACCGCATTCCTTGCACTCCTCTATGTCTAGGAACTCCGGCATCTCGGCTAACCTGTGCCTCTCTAAGAAGCACTTCTCGCAAAGGCTCTCGTACACCTTTCCTTCGGCGCCGCATTCCACGCAGAACAGTGGGTTCATATCGTGTTTCAAAAATCCGAATCTCATATTTAAGGTAGGGGCAATCTGAAGGTTTAATAGCCCATTCACCATCATTCTGGGTGATACGATGACGATAACTCCTGAGGACCAGCAAGAGATAATCGATGAGATCATCAAGACCTACAACGGCCTTAATCCCCTGATCAGAGGTTTCATGCCTCCCGTTCCGAGCCTGCTGAAGCAGATACCGGCGGCGGCGAGGAAGTACACACTGGCGGAGCTTATTGAGTTCTTGGAGAAGGCGCATGAGGAGAAGAAGATACCTTGATTCACTGCGGGACTCGGTTGCCTTACAGGCAGGATGCTGAATCTCAGAGGGGCGTCAAGGATTGCACCAGAATCTACTTATAGGCATTTTCCCCATGCTTTTCTCGGCACAGACCACGGAGCGGATGAGTTTGAAAGAAACCTTGTGGAGGAGGTATCTGAGAAGCGGAGGGAGGAAAGATGTTGCATAACCTGACCAGGATGGCCCTTTCGGTCTTCATTGTGATGCCGTTGTTGTTGACCGTGTCGCCCCAGCAACCTGAACTGGAGCCTAAACATGGAGGTGAGTGGCAGATCGCCGTCGTGGACTGTGACGGCGTTGGAGGAACCAGTGGCGATTACTGGTTTACTTCCATAGCTTTGGACAGCAACGAAAACCCCCACATAGGTTACTATGATTTTGGCAGAAATACCCTCATGTATGCGAAGTGGAACGGAAGTGTGTGGAGCAACGAGACTGTTGACGACTCACATGCCACTTACCTGTCCCTGGCTATTGATAGCAGTGACAACCCGCACATAAGCTACTACGACTACATCAATAGAAACCTCAAGTACGCGCATTGGAACGGAAGTGTGTGGAGCAACGAGACTGTGGACTCCGATGGTCAAGTTGGAACTACCAATTCAATTGCCCTGGACAGTAATGACAACCCGCACATCAGTTATTCCTCAGCCACGAATCTGTCTCTCAAGTATGCGAGGTGGACCGGAAGTGTATGGAATATCGAGACTGTCGATGGGTCAAGGGGTAATGGAGCTTACTCATCCTTGGCTATTGATAGTAGCGACAACCCGCACATTAGCTACCACGACTACGGTAGCCAGGCTTTGAAGTACACGCACTGGAACGGAAATGCGTGGAACATCGAGATAGTGGACTCTGGAAATTTCTACGTTGGCCGATACTCTTCTCTGGCTCTCGACATTAACGATTATCCGCACATTGGCTACAAGGGCTACACGAACGCGACCATGGGCGATGTGAAGTATGCCAAGTGGGACGGAATGGAGTGGAAAGTCGAGGTCGTGGATAACTCCCCCCATCACATGGGCTTTTGGATATCGATGGCTCTCGACAGCAGTGACCGTCCCCATTTCAGCTACTTCGATGAGTTCGATGATGACCTGATGTATGCTGAGTGGAATGGCTTTGACTGGGAAATTGAGATTGTGGATATTGATGGTATGACGGGCTACTTCACTTCACTGGCCATTGACAGTTACGATATCCCCCACATAAGCTACTATGAACGAGATGTAGGGAATGTCAAATACGCTACCAAAGCCAGATCCGGAGCCCGACGACCGGAGACGGTGCAGGCCGATCTAAGTGGCTATGGTTCGGAGAACGTAACCGTAACCTGGATGCTGTCTCCAGATGACGGAAATGGATTGAACTCTGTTACCGGCTATGATATCTACCGAAACATGACCTATGATTCAGCGGGCTTGGGCTATGGATTGGTTGCCTCCCTTTCCAATGGATCATCGAGTTATACAGACATTTCAGCAGGTGAAGGAAATCCGAACAACTACTTCTATCAGATATGTGCCGTAGACCAGAACAGCAACACTTCATGTGCGATACAACAGGCAGGAAAATTCACACGTCCGTTATCCATCGGACCAAACCTCGTATCGGTTCCTCTTGTTCAGTCGAACGAATCAACAGAAAGGGTTCTGCAAACGGTCGAGTTCGACAAGGCTTGGACATTTGTCGCATCAGAGAACATGTGGAAATGGTACATGACCTTCAAGGCTTACAAAGGGGAATTGAGAACAATCGACCACAAAATGGGAGTGTGGGTAAACGTTGTTGAAGATTCAAACTTCACGGTTGCAGGAATCGTCCCGGTCTGGACCGCTATTCAATTGCTACCCGGGTGGAATCTAATCGGTTATCCTTCATTTGATGCGGATTACACGGTTGGCGAGTTTAAGCTCGAAACCGGAGTGACGAGAGCGGAAGGGTTTGATCCATCGTCGCCACCATACTTCCTCAAGGTCTTGCATGAGGGGGATCTTCTCCAGACAGGATACGGATATTGGGTGCTTTCGGCCAATGATGTTGTGTGGGTCGTTCGCAACACCTAACCGTTCAAGCGGAATCGTTCAAAAACTATACAACTGCGCGTGCGGCACCCCACCGATCCTGATGATACCATCTTTGTTGATAATCCCAGCGGAGACCGCAACCTTTATCGTTCTTTTTCCAACCAGATTGGCACATGTGGCCGCCCTGAGGTTCACCACAAGTTCTTCTTCAGAAGCGAAAGTACCATCATAGAAGGAAGTCACCTTGAGGATCATCTCACCCTCTTCAAAAGTCTGACCAATGAGTTCGGCATCACACGCGGCAACGACCGTCTGCCCACCTTGCTGGTAGATCTTGATCTTGATCCGTTCACCGCTTTTCGACGAGCTTGTACCTGTTCTTTCTCGGGGAGTAGACCTCTCCCTCTTCCTTCCACCTGTTGAGCCAGGATTCGACCCTGGTCGGGGCGATGCCCTTTTCTTCGGCGAGTTCGACGATGTCCTGGAGCGATGCGCTGCTTTCATCTCTTGTCAATTCTGTTATTACATCTCTTAGGATAATAATTTGTTCCCTCTGGGATCTGCTAGTGCCTGTGGCTATTATGTCGATGTCGAACCTTCCCCCTTCCTCTTCGGTGACCTTCTTGAGCCAGTACTCCACTATCTTGACCGATCTGTCCGCGTCGTCTGTCGAAACGACGTCGCTCAACCTCGCCCTTGCGCTGGCTTCTGCGAGCCTCACGAACGCTTCCAATTGCCTCGGAGTGATGGGCACGGCGGACCCTTCGAGCTCGCCCTGCTTCCTTATGCTGAGATAATAATCCCTGAGCACGTTAATGGCGTCCTCGGTCATCACCGGGAAGATGCGCTTGGCGTGGGCGATGTACTTCCTGAGAAACTCTGGCTCGAAATAGGGCTTGTTGACCTCCGCCAGTTCCTCATCGAACTCTATCTCCGCCCCTTCCTCTTCTTGCCTAAGCATCTCTCCGACCAGGTGGCCCTTGAGTATGTGCTCGGCCATGTCCATGTCACGTCTGGTCTCCGGCTTGTCGAGAATCACGAAAATGACGTCGAACCTTGACAGCAATGTGGGGGAAAGATCGATCTGTTCGGCAATGTACTTACTGTCGTCGAACCTTCCGAACTTGGGGTTTGCGGCTGCAAGAACTGAGCACCTGCTCTGCAGGGTGGCCTGGATCCCGGCCTTTGAAATGGTGATGAACTGCTGTTCCATCCCCAGGTGGATGGCGCTCCTGTCCTGAGGGTTCATCTTCTCGATCTCGTCAATGCAGACAATACCCATGTCGGCCAGTACCAGTGCGCCCGCCTCCAAGGTCCACCGTCCCTCGCCGAAATCGTCTCTGACGGCGGCGGCGGTCAGACCTGCTGCGGTGGCCGATTTTCCTGACGCGTAGACGCCCCTCGGGGCCAGTGCACTGATGTAGGTGAGCATCTGGGACTTCCCGGTACCTGGGTCCCCGACCATCAGGATGTGTATGTCCCCCCTGGTCTTGGTCCCATCCGGCATTTCCTTGGGAACGCCTCCGAACAACTGGAGCGCGAGAGCTTCCTTTTCCATCTGCATGCCGAATATCGATGGCGAGATAGACGCAATTATGTTCGTCATTATGTCGGGGTCCTTGGCGACCTCCTCCATCTCCTTGACGTCCTCCCCAGTGATGTCAATCTCCTCGAACGCCTTCTGCTCCGGCTCGATGCTGTTGATCTCCAGGTTGATGTCGAAGAGAGTGGACTTGACCCTGTATTGGGATCTCTGCTGGCTTCTCAGAATGCCGTTGAGGATGACCCTGTCACCGGGGGATATGTCACCGGTTATGTCGTCCTCCACGTATGCGACCAGTCTCTGGGGTTCGGCACCGCCTCTCAGGCCTTCGGGCCTCTCCTGTATCTCTATCTTCTGCGTGTCCGCGAATACGGACTCCTCGCCGATCAACTTGAACTTGGTGGAAGTGGCCACCCTCTTGCAGCCCCCCTGGTCCTCGTAACATTCCAGCGGTTCCCTCATCCCTCTCTCGTCCTGGGGCTCCTTGATGAACACGTTGCATCTGATGCATTGGAAGACCGCTTCGGTCAGCCTAGGTCTCACTTCGGTGGCCTTTCTGACGAGCCCCTCGGCGGCGAGGAACTTGCCTAGATGCTTGCTCCTCAGGTCCCTTACGGCGATCCTTGCGTCCTTGGGGAGCCTCTCGATCCTGAGGTGAATGTGCATGTTGTCATGGCCGATGGGAATGAGCCTCTTGATGGCCTCCTCCCCGGTCACGATCGCGTTCATCGGATGTTCCAGAAAGAACATGGCCATGTCGGTGTCGAACCTGTCCAGGTCCTCGAACTTGATGTAGAGGCTTCGCTTCTCTGGATAACTGTCGGCGACGCCGACTATCTTGGGTTGGTATCCGTATTCGTCGAAGAATACTTCCCACTTTGCGACTAGCCCCTCGTTGTCAAAATCGGGCACGATAATGCTCCCCCTAAAGACCGATAATACCTCGGTAAATCTCAGGTAATGCATCGGCGGTTATTAGACTTTGCCCGACATCGTCTAGCAACTCGAAAGCCCGCAACTCCTGCACAGGAAACATCTCGTACTACCCTCCACTCTTGACCCGCATTCGGGGCAAACCAATCGTTCTGGGCATGATGTATGCTCTATGTTCTTCATGCTGTCTGTTCTCATCATGTGAATCGTTCTAAACTAGGTCGGATCGGGGATATAAACTCTGATTGGGGAGGTAGGTGAAAGTGTTTGGATCTGAGCCAGTTCCCCCGTCCGTGCACCAATGTGTGCGCACAGAAACCTTTATGCCAATCCGTTGGAATGCCAATCTGTGGAGATGACGGGGTACAGTTACAGGTCATTTGTCGTGGGAGTTCTAGCATTAAATCTCATTGTCCTCATCTCATTTGCCCAACCGGTCATGGCTGATGAAACAGTGATCCAAAAGGCCGGGACGGTCTCGGAAGGAGACTACTACGCAGACAGCTTTGTCGGAAGCTTCGGGGAGACCGTCACGATAGTGTTCGAGAGCGACGAGGATGTTGACCTCATCTTGACCAGCGTTGAGGGCTATTATGATTACACGGATCCGGGTGAAGAGTATTTCATGACATATTCCGGAGGTACGTCGCTGAAGGTCAAACAGACCACTCTGGATGTCTTCCTCCCGGTGGACGGGGTCTACTACGTCATCGTTGACAACACCGACCTCCCGAGCTCGGGTGCGATGCCCACAGGTAATGTTTCCTACTCGATCGAGGTGACGAAGACGGGAGAGATCGACACCCTGGGGGTGGCGCTGGTCGCATGCGGTGTAACGACGGCCATCGTTCTCATCGTCGTTATTGCGGCAGTGTACGTATACATGATAAGACCCAGACAGAAGGAGAAGGCGGCGAAAGCTGAGTCTCCGGTGTACCAGATGACCAAGGTCACCAGGCCCATGACCTGCCCTACGTGCGGGACGTATTCCACCCACGGGACTTACTGCGCGAAGTGCCAGCGAAGGCTGCGATAGTGTTTTAACCCAATCCACGTTACCCCGATGAGTTCAATGAGACTTGGAAAGGGCGGTTCCCTTTCCTCGGCGGAGGGTGCTTCGGAGAGATGCGAGTACCAGATGCGGACCGTCGGCGACAGTGTCGATCTGAATGTACTGTGCAAGAGCTGCGATGGCAAGGCAAGTCTGCTGGAGAGGGAATGCAGAAATGGCGTACTGGAGATCCTGCTGGAGGAACCGATCCCTGGTTCGATCATCCTGGCGGGGTTTGTGGAGACGCTGTACGAGAATGATGCTGTAGAACTGGTTCAAGCATTAACAGACACCTTGAGGGCGGTCGTAGGATTCAGCAAGAGAAGGCCGGGAGCTGATTCGGAAAGGTGCTTGAAGTGTAAGAAGGCGCCCGCGTACATCTTCAACAAGATCGAGAAAGCCTTCAAGAAAAGCCTTCTGGCATTCAGCAGAGAAGTGAGGATCCAGTCCTCGGGCCTATCAGCAAATCGGGATTCCTGCAAGAAATGTCTTGAGTCGACCAAGAGCGATCTGAGGTCCTTGTCCAATGGATTAGATGAGCTGAGGTCTTGGATTCTCGGGCGTGCATTCAAGATATCACCTGCGGGAGGGAATGAGGGAACGGCTCTCATTGAAACGAGGTCGTTGGTAACTGGCATGAAGAGGGTTCTCAGAGAGAACAGTTCGGTCAGACCTTGCTTCTCCTCGTCCTGGGTGACATCCGACCGTGTGAGGGGTTCCGATCTGATAGCGACATACAAGGTGAAGGAAGAGGAAGTTGAGCTACTCTATTTGAAGGACAGAGGAGAGTGCATCTACAGGATAACACCGCTGGAATATCAGTTGCCTCTGAGCCACATGAAGTTGGTTCATTTGGTGCTCGAGGAGCTCATGGACCATTATCCCAAGAACGTGTCCCTGGAGAGTTTGGATCAAACGAGGGCGTATGTGATTAGAGAAGCCGAGAGATTGATCCCAGAGCTGGCGTCCAAGCATGAGATGGTCCTCGGGTCGAACAGGGAGGAGGAACTTGAGAACGGAAGGACGATATCCGAGATAGTTGCCAAATACACCTCTGGACTGGGCGTCATAGAGGTTCTACTGAGGGACGATCACGTTCAGGACGTGTATGTTGACGCCCCCGCTTCATCGAGCCATGTTCACGTTGTCATGAGCGGGATAGATGATGAACGGATGGGGACGAAGCTGGCGACGAACATCAGGCTGGGTGAGGACGCTGCAGAGTCTCTGTTGTCCAAGTTCAGGCTGGAAAGCGGAAGACCGTTCTCGGAATCCATGCCGGTCCTGGAGCACAACCTCCCTTCTTTCGGCACGAGGGTTACGGTGATCGGCCCGCCGTTGAGCCCCAATGGGATCGCAATCGCGTTGAGAAGGCATTCCACCAGACCCTGGACGTTGCTGAGGCTCATGGCCAACCGAACACTGACAGCTGATGCAGCCGGACTGATCTCCTTCCTCATAGACGGTCGGTCAACGATCCTTGTCGCCGGTTCCAGAGGCGCTGGCAAATCTTCCCTGCTGGGGGCAATGATGCTGGAGTTCCCCAGGAACCAGAGGATAATCACCATCGAGGACACTCTGGAGCTGCCGGTGGCTGCAATGCAGGAGCTGGGATTCAAGGTCCAGAGCCTGTACGTCCAGTCCTCCCTGGGCGGAAAGGGGCAGATGACGGCCGACGAGGCGTTGAGGGTGTCGTTGAGGTTGGGCGAGTCAGTGCTTGTCCTTGGAGAGGTGAGAGGGCAGGAAGCCAGAACGCTTTACGAGGCGATGAGAGCGGGAACTGCCGGGAGCTCGGTGATGGGAACCTTCCACGCGGATTCGGCCAAGGCGGTGTTCGAGAGGGTGGTCCACGACATGGGGATAAACGCGAAGTCGTTCAACGCAACTGATGTGGTGATCGTCTGCGGGCTTACGAGGCCCGGCGGCACGCAAAGGGAAATGCGCAGGGTTGTCCAGATCGCCGAGGTCGCCAAGGAGGAAGAGGGTAGCTTCACAGACCTTATGAAATTCAATGAGCTGGAAGACAGGTTGGTGTCCGGAGATGAAGAATCCGACAGAATCTGCAGTATTGCCAGGTCCTGGGGAATGAGCACAAGGGAAGCCGCCGAGAATGTGGAAGCAAGAAGCAGAATGAGGCAAGTGATAGTTGACTTCGCTATGCGGGAAGATAGACCGTCCCTTCTGGAGGCGGAGTTCGTGATCCGTTCGAACGTTGCATTCCGTCAACTCATCGAGAAGCACCACAGCACGGGTTCGATCGACTATGGAGGAGTTCTGAGAGAATGGAAAGAGTGGTTCAACAAGGTTGCTGGCTATGCGTGAATCCTTCAATGCCGAGAAGAGAATCCAACTCGAATGCCAGGGCAGAGCGCCCGAACTGATAGGCTACATGGCGATGAGCATCCGGCTCTCACCGTCCCTGACGAGGGCGATCACATTCGCTGCGAGGAACATGGAAGGTCCGATAGGCTCTGGACTGAAGAGGATACTGTGGAACGTGTACATGCGGAAGTACCACTCTGTAGAGGATTCCTTCACCGCGACCGCGAACGAATGGGGGAAGGCGAACGAGGATCTGAAGAGGGCGATGTTCGCAGTCAGGAGCGCGACACTGGAATCAACGGATGAAGGACGCGAGAGAAGCTTGGACAAGGCTATGGACATCGTTCTCTCGGGAACGAGAAAGAAGATGGAGGAGTTCGCGAGCTCGCTGTCAACGCCGACGACTGTCCTGTTCGCTCTTGGGATACTGCTGCCGATGATACTCGGTGCAATGCTCCCGATGGTTTCGCTGGGGGGACTGGACCTGAGCTACAGAGCGGAGGGTTCTGGAACGGGTGGTGGGATTCACCCGCTTCTTGTCGTGCTATTGATGGATGTTGTCTTTCCACTCGCTGCATTTCTCTACGCATTCCACATACTGTCTGGAAGACCGGGTGTTGTCTCGTCAATTCAGATCGAGAGCAGAAGCGATCCTCGGAGGTGGACCGTCCTTCTCTTTGTGGGAATTGGAATGTTACTGGGTGTGTTTGGAATCTTGAGCCTGAGCACATTTGGAGCTTATCTCATCATCTGGAGCGCGGCCCTTCCTGCTTCAGTCTACTTGATGTCGAGGACTCACAGAAGGAAAAGGGAGAGAGAGAAGATCCTGAGAATGGAGGAGGAGTTCCCTGACGTCTTGTTCCAACTGGGGACGAGGATTTCGGAAGGGGCGCCACCCGAGAAGGCGGTAATGGAAACAGCAAGGTCATTGAAAGACACATTGTTCGGGGACTTGCTTCACAGGGCTCAGCACAGGATGATCGTGTTCGGTCAGACCTTGGAGAAGGCGTTCTTTGGAGAGGCTGGACTATTCGCGGATTTCCCATCTAAGAGAATAAGAGCGACCATGAGGTCGTTCGTGGAGATCGCAAAGAAGGACTCGGTCAAGGCGGGGCAGATGGTGATCAGCACGTCGGATCATCTGCAGGAGATACAGAGGTTGGACGAGGACACCAGGAGGAGTCTAAGGACGTCGACTGAAAGCATGAGGATGACCAGCCTGCTCTTCGCTCCTATCGTGATGGGAGTGACGTTCTCTCTCTATTCGCTGCTGTACGAGACCTTCACAGCCATGGGGCAGACCGAGGGCATGATGTCCCCATCCATCTTCCTCATCGTGCTTGGGGTGTACGTGGTACTGATCGCCGTGGTGGCGACATACTTCGTGACCGCGATACAGAAGGGTCCAGATAGAACAGAAAGAGGTTACTCGATCGGGATCGCGCTCCTCGTTTCAGTCGTGGCATACACAATCTCGTGTCTGGCTGGACAGGCATTCATCACATGACGATTCAACCTGAGGACAGTTCTAATCTCATCTGGGGTAAGACCTTCACTCTCGAAGATTGATAAGCTTCGAGGTCAGGAGTGCAGGAGTCTCATCCATTCAAAATGGTTTGCCAAAGGGGTTAATTACGCAAGCGCGATACCCCATCTAATGCCCCAAATCGTTCTCGTCGGGGATGTCCACGAAGG
>JAUVHO010000046.1 GCA_030593295.1 Methanomassiliicoccales archaeon
GACAGTGGTCATGCCACCGCCTCCATAAGGGTCAAGGACGTAGAGATTGCCATCGACCGAACCGACGAACAGCTTGTCGTAAGCGATGGCCGCAGAGCCTAAGAAGCTAGTTGCCGCGCCTGGATCGAACTCCCAAACCAGGCTGAGGTCCGTTGCGTCAAGCGCGTAGAAGCGCCGAGCTGCGGCGACACCCGTGTAACCATTACCGATGTACACCTTTCCGTCGAATATGACAGGGGATCCATACATCGCATATCCGGTGTTGTAAGAATGATTCACAGAGGCAATCGGTCCGGGTTGATCGATCAGGATCTGATATACCCACCCGTCACATGCTGCAACGTACAAATGACCGTTGTACACCGCTGGTGCTGAATATAGACCATAGTTGGCTCCACCTGATGATAACGTCTGGTATGTCCATAGAACGGTACCCGTATCCAAGTCAAAGGCATACTGCTTCCTGTCCGCACCGCCGATGAACAGTTTTCCATCGGCTATGGTGGGACTTCCATCGCCCCAGTTCCCATTGCCAGTGTTGTAGGTCCATTTGATGGTACCATTGCTTGCCCAAAGGCAGTATATCCTATCGCCGCCGAATACAACCAGTTCGTTCGAATAGGCGGGGGATGAGGTCACGCCCAGATTCCCAGCAACCCCCGTGAACGTCGGAGTCCGCCAGGCTTCGGTCCCGTTTTCTTGATAAAAGGCAAACATGTAATCTCCCGAAACCGTCCAGGCCCCAATGAAGACCAATCCTTCTGCTATAGCGGGAGAACCATATGTCCATGAACCTGTTGGGCTGTTCCAGAGAACTGCGTTTGTGTCGGGAGCGGGAGCTTGGGTAAATCCCAGATGGAGTTCATCGTGGCGCTGCATTGGCCAGGGGAAGACGGTCGTACCGGTTGGTGAAGGACCGCCTCCAGCATTTCCGGATGCGTCTGTTTCGAATTGATCCCCAGTGTTGTCCGCAGGCACCTGGTTACTGCTATTGTTCTGTTGATATTGCGCCACCGACACCACGGTCAGAGCGGAAAACACAACTGAGAAGGTAACAATAATAGCCCACGCCTTGGGATTCCCGAATCTTGGAAAACGAATCATATCATCGCCCACAATCTTCTGCCCACCATTCAACAATACTATCCAAAGATGATTTGCGAAGTATAAAAACATGACGAGCCACGCGCGCACAATCCGGATCACGGCCATTCGCCAGTTTCCAATCGCCTTTCAAGCCTACCACAGGTAGATAATGATGCTAGAGGGCAATACCGACATCGGAATCCGCAGAATGAACACTTGATCTTAATGCCTTCTTGCTCTTCGATCTCAATGACCCTTCTGCGCATATGTTTCATGGACTACCAACCGCTTCAACAACGATACTGCAGTACTAGAACGGCAGATCCTCCTTCCTGGTCTGTATTATCTCCAAGAAGGCCTCGATCCTTATCCTAAGCTGCTCCCTGTCGCCCTCGTCATACTCGCTCTCGATCTTCAACATTGGAATGTCATTCTTCTTCAAGAAGACGGAGGTCTTGGCCGCATCCATGCTGTTCAGGTGGCATCCCTTGAGGACGTGGAAGACCACACCATCGATCTTGTATTCCTTGATCCTCCGCAACATGTTCGTTTCCCTTTCCAGGTTTGGGCTGAAGCAAGGGCACGTGCAGGGCAGGAAATACTTGTCAGCGATGGCGTCCATCATTCCCTTCTTGGTCCATTCGTCAACGACGGTGTGGTCCCAGAGCACTCTCATCCCTGAACAAAGCTCGTCACACGCGATGTACGCGCCAGATTCCTCTATGAGGTTGAGTATCTTCCAGTTGGGCCAAATGATCGGCGAACCGGCCAGCATGACCCTGGGTGTGTCATCCCCGCAAACGAAGTTCTTCTCTTTCACCCTGGTCTCCAGCTCCGCATTGAGCTTGTTGATGTTCTTGGTCCATCTCTTGATGTCGTCAATGTAGGTGAGCCACGATACGAGCAGTGCTTGCCTGGCCCAGATCACGTTCCCCCTCTTCCTGATGTCCCAGAACTTCCTCCATGCATTCTGAGCCGCTTGATACGTCTCGATGGATTCTCGAAGGGCCTTCTTTGGTATCTTCTTACCGACAAGCTCCTCCACCCTCTCCTTGAGGTTCCAGACCTCCTGGATCCATTGTTTCCTTGCAGAGAAGCTGTCCTTGATCCTGGGAACATTCATGGTGACGACTGGTACAAGGTCCTGGATGATCTCGCCCATCTTCAGTTTGGCATCGCACGGTGTGGGGTTGACGATCATGTCACTTGCTTCATAGTATGTTGAACTTCCAGTCATCATGGTCCCCAGCGAGGAGCGCATGAGCGGGCACAGACCGGCATCCGAAAGCAGGTCGTTCGCTGGCTGGATGGCTTCCGAGAACCCGCATGAAAGCTGTATCGGTATGGCACCAGCGGCATGGATGATCTCTTTGGGAACGAACTCGCAGAACGTCCCCACGACCTTCCCGCCCTTGTTCTTGAAGCCGATTATCTCCTCCGACCTCTTGCCGAAGTAATCCCCGATCTCCAGGAAATGGTCCAACGATTCAGGGTTGTTGGGTATGGCCCTGATCTTCTCGGTCTCGACACGGATCTTCTCCTTGGCTTCTCTCACGACCTTGTCCCGGCGGCCGGTCATCCTTTCCTTGACCTTGACCGGAACGTACCTTCGTTCGACGGCGACCAACCCGACATTATCGATTGCGTCTGGTTCCGACTTCCTCCTGCCGAAGATCTTCAAGTGGCGACACCTTCCTTCGTATTCGTTAATTCACTATTTGGCGATTTGGATTCTAGAACGACCCTGCCCATGACCGACACGCCCAGGCATCCATCTTCGGGACATTCCTCCACACATCTGTAACAGTGAACGCATTCCGAGACGGTCACGTTCTCCTTCTCTCTTTCCGTCCACACCTTCCTGATCTCCATTGGGCAGACCCTCGCACATATGCCGCAGTGCGTGCACTTGGAGTTGTCCTTCTTCAGATGTATGGATGCATACTTGTTGAAGGGGGCCATCATAGCGCCGGCAGGACAGATATGGCACCAGAACCTTCGGATAGGGAAGCACATCATCAGGAAGAAACCGAAACTGAGCAGAGATAGGAGGGGGACGACAGTGTTAGGCGGCAGTAGCCCCAATGCAATCTGGGGATAGACGTACATCGCCCGGTTCGGATCGAGTTGCTCGTAGGGTATGGCCAGCGAGGTTCGGAAACCCGGGAGGCCCAGTCCAGGGAAGCCTAGCGAAAGGGTGTAGAAGATGATTAGGAACAGACCCAAGTACTTCATCTGGTGCAAAGCGACCGACCACTTCGGGGGGAGCTCGACCCTCTTCCAGCCGAGCCATCTCCTGAATCTGGTAAGCAGGTCTTGGGGAAGTCCCAGAGGGCACAGCCATGCACACCAGAATCTGCCTAGCACGAGGATCAGTACCACGAATATGAGAAGAGGTATCACCAGGTCCATGTAGTACGTAACGAACCCGCCCTCGAGTGTGTCCTGCAGTTTGTACACGATCGAGTATGTGGGGGCGTTCTGGAAGAACTTGGTCGTGGCATCAGGGAAGTAGATGTTCCTCGTCCACGAAATGGCACCAAAGGAGGGAACACCGAAAAGCAAGGCGTTAGCGAAGACAAGCCATCCGAACTGTGCGATCAGTCGTGGTGTGCTGATGCGCTGCCAGAACTTCCCCATCTCAGCCTCCTCCTGTGTGCGACTGAGAGAGGACGTTTATGATCGAGTAGACACCGACGGCAACTAGAACCAGGGCAGCTCCGACCTTGACATACAGTGCTTGCTTCTCCACCGATTGAAGGATACTGCCTGACAGGAATCCGATGACTGGATAGATTGTGGAAGTGAGAGCATAGACGAGTATGATGGCAAGCGCCAGATAGATGTCCACAGCCACTAGCAGTGGGACCAGTATCAATATCTTGAGGCAAGGGGTGGCGCCTCTTGCGACGCCGAGACCAAATACGTAGCTGTTCTTGAACCTTCTAGCCTTTGCCCCTTCCCTGAGAGCTTTCTTGAAGTGCTTCTTCCCGGGGTGTTTGCATGGATTCCCTGTTTCACTGGATTTCTTCCAGGGCCAAATCCCTGCAAATCGTTCCGAGAAGCCAGTTACTTGTGCGATGACAATGACACCGAAGAGAATGGATAGGATGCCGAAAGCCGCAACGAAATAAAGCGGTGGAAGGTCAGCAAAGAAGCTGAAGGTCGCAATGGCAAGTCCCAGGAACACCAAGCCAACGATCCTCCCGAGAATGAAGTACAGCCCGCGGACCTTGTCCTCTGATGTCACCCCGAACGATACAAGGGCGCAAAGCCAGGCGCCGCCGAACGAAAGACCGACGCCTGCGGCGGCAATCAACTCTCCGATGACGCCACCACCTCCTTTGGCTGCTCTGTCGTGACCTTCTGCACCTTCTTCTTTCTGACGATGAGGTTCAACAGGATAAGGAAGACGATCACGAGAGTGATTGTGATGATCTGGAATGCAAATGCTAAGTAGTCCGGTTCTCCGATGGTCTCCTCAATCACATGGGTCTTGCCGTCAATGATGAAGATGTGCGGGGTTGTGTAGGCGCTGGTGAAATCGGACTTGCCTTGGTAGCCACCCTGCGTTGCGATTATCTCTATTTGTCCATCCCGGTCGATGTCATACAGCTTAATCCCGAAGATGTCGGGGCCCAACAGATCGCTCTTCCACTCGATCTCGTGTGTGCTGCCGTCGAACACCCAGATGTACCCTGGTTGATTGCCGACGACTATCTCGATTATGCCGTCGCCGTCGATGTCCGCTGCATCCAATCCGTACGCCTTCGGTCCGATATCGTCGCTCTCCAGGACCATCTCGTATATATCGGGTTCACCCACACCCAGACCGCCTGAATATCTGAATATGTACAAGAACCCGGGGAAGTATCTGTACCCGGTGCCAGCGATGATCTCGACGTTCCCGTCACCATCAACGTCCTTTATCAGCATACCTTCCGGGTCCCCGTTCAGATCGGGACTCTTCCACTCTCTGACATATCTCTGACCATCAAACTGGTAAATGTGAATGTAACCCTCCCCGGGCGTCTCTCCGAGAGCATGACCGGTGCCGAAAATGAGCTCGTTGACCCCGTCGCTGTCTATGTCGTAGATAGATATGGCCCTTATCCGCGAACCCAGCTCTTCGATCTTGGCCTCCAGCGTCAGGTTCACTCCATTGTAGATGTAGACCGTGCCCCAGGGAGTGTCGGTCTTGTATCCGGTGCCGATTATCAACTCGTTCTGACCGTCCGCGTCCACGTCCCCGACGGCGAAACCATGGGCATCTCTGGTCAGTTCAGGGCTCTTCCATTTCCTCTCGTGGGTCTTGGCATCGTAGATGAAGACCTCGCCCTCTCCGGTGCCTGCTATGATCTCGTTATTCTCGTCCCCGTCCAGATCGGCCACCATTACGCCCCAGAGCCTGGTCCCGAGCTTCTCGCTCCTCCACTCCTCGATGTACTCGCCGTCCCTATACTCGATTATGTTGATGTGCCCCTCGTAGTTGCCCAGGACTATCTCGATGTTGTCGTCCTCGTCTATGTCGGAGACGACCAGTGAATTGTACCTTCCGGGAGCGCTGCCCAGGAACTCGGCGTCGATCTCAGCTCTCACCACGATCGCTGATGAAGCGAGAAGAATGAACGCAAGAACGAATGAAACTCCAATCCTGGAAATCTTCAGTCCACTTCACCTCCTCTCGAACTTCCTGATCTTGGCCGGTATTCGCACCACCATGACAAAAATGATAAGAATGAAGATGACAAAGAAGGCGATCATCCCAGGCAACCAAGCAGGCGGTCCGGTCCCCCCGGTTTCCCCACCGATCCCGAACTCATACACCCGTATCTTGAACTCGACGTTCGATCCACTGGCCAGCCTTTTGCCGTCGGGGGACCAGGCACTCGATTGGATTACGCCTCCAGCGTCATCATTGTCCCTGAATGTCTTGAGAATGGACCCAGTCGTGGCGTTCCGGATCATAAGGTAGGCTTCGGTTACACCCGAAGCGGCAATGATGTTCTCGTAAGGGTGCCAGTCGACCGACCTGACGCAATTGGGAGCGGCCCATCTGCTCAGCTCCTCGCCGGTTGTGGTGTTCCACACCCTGATCTTATAATCCCTGCTACCGGATACGAGCATGGTCTCGTTCGGGGACCAGTCCAGGCTCAGAACGCCGATCGTGTGCCCAGTGAGATTGAGGTAGTTGTCCCAGCTGGTCGTGTTCCACAACTTAATGAACTTGTCATCAGAGGCCGAAACAAGCCTTGATTGATCCGAGGACCATCTCAACTCCAATATGCCGTCCTTATGCCCGGTGAGGTTCTGGACCGCGATGCCTTGTTCGAAATCCCATATCTTGATCAGATTCTCGGGAAGGTTGTTCATCGCGACCTTGTCTGTCCCGGAGCCGGATGCAATGTACTTCCCATCTGGAGACCAGCTCACGGACAGAACGCTTCCTTCATGGCCAAAGAGTATCTTCGCTATCTCCCACGTTTCGGTTTCGTAGATGATCACCAATCTATTATCCCCGCCAACTGCCAGATACTGACCGTCCGGTGACCAGGCGCTGGTCCTTGCCAGTAGGTGGGAATCCACTCCGCACTCCTTTATTTCATCGCACCTGGTCCTTTCCCATTCCTCCTGATGAGCCCCCAACTCGACAAGTTTCTCCCCGGTGGTGGAATTGACTATGACTGTTGTGTTGTCGAATAAGGTGGCCGAAATGAGGGAACCGTTGGGGGACCATTCGACGGACCACAGAGTGGCATTGTGAAGCGGTTCGCTTTCCCAGAGCAGGCCCAGGGTTTTGACGTTGAACTCGTCACCTTGACCGACGGCCGTAGAAGAGAACGTCAGGGAGAATGCAAGGAAAGCCAGAGCAATGGATACCAGCTTCTTTTTCGAACTCACGTAGTATCCCCCAACTCCTCTTCGCCTCTCCTCCGAATGAATACGACAACGAGAACGATATTCAAAACGATAAGAACGACAATCGCCCCAATGTAACCATAATACTTGTACCACGGGAACTCTGCCTCGGTGGTGGTGTTTTCGTACGCGGTCCCCGGCTCGATGATCATCTGGTAGGTCGCTCTCCCATCTTCGAACCCGAACTTACTGGCCACAGCAGTGATGGTGAGTGTGGTGTTCTGCTGGACCGTTGGAGCGGTGTACTTCACCCGGTTGGTCCCGTCCGAGAAAGTGCTGGCGCCTTGCTGCGACAGTTCTCCAATTGAAACTGTTAGGCTGACAAAAGCCCCCTCGACCGGCTCCTGGTCGTGAGTGGCCAAGAACGTGATGCCCATAACGCGGTTCGATTTCAGTGCTTCATTGTCCGGGATGATCTCAAGCTCAAGCGACGGGAGACCGGAGGACCCGAGTCCGTACATCAATCCATTGTTTCCCCCGACGAAGATCTTGCCGTCGACCACAGTTGGGGAGGATACAGTGCCTCCGGGGATCGTCAGGTTCCAGAAGAAGCTCCCATCGGTTTCGTTCATGCATATCAGGCCGTGGATCGTTGAGCCGATCAGCACCCTCCCATCGGCTACTGCGGCTGAAGATCCTCCCTGGAAGTCGTCGGTGGGGACCGACCAAATGACATCGTTGCTGTCTATTATGCCATCTTGCGGGGAGGGTTCGTAGAGCGGGAGAGCATAGAAGTTGAAGTCGTTGCTGCTGACGAACACGGTGTCATTGTGAACCGCGGGGGATGCGTAGACGAAGTCATTGGCCGTGAATGTCCATATGACGTCACCTGTGAACTCATCCAAGCAGTAGACGTTATCGTCGTCGGATCCGACCAACACCCTGCCATTGTAAACGGCGGCGCTCGAGTACCTGACATCGTTGTCATTGACGGATGGGATGCTGAAGTTCCAATCCACTGTCCCATTCTCAATCCAGATGCTGGTGAAATTGCCGTCATTTGATCCAATGAACACCCGTCCGTCGGCGATGGCCGGTGTCCCCCATATGGCTCCTCCGGTTTGGAAAGGTGCACCCCAGTAATGGCTCTGATCGGTAACGTTCACTGCGTAGAAGTTGTGGTCCTTCGAACCGAAGAAGACGGCACCGTTGTAGTACTTGGGAGAACCCACGATTGGCCCACTGACGTTGAATGACCACAGCAGTTCACCGGTGGTCGCATTGAAAGAGTGCAGTCCCGGGTGGGCAAAGCTAGCAGTCGTAAAGTACACGGTGTCCTCGTGAACGTATGGCGTCGAATCCACAGGACCATTGAAGGTGTAGTTCCAGAGCTCCACGCCAGTTGAAGCCTCTACCGCATATACCATCCTGGATTGGGAACCGAAGTATATCACTCCGTTCGCATAGGCTGCGGAGGACTGTATCGGCCACAGAGTGGAGAACTCCATGAACCTGTCATTCGTGGTAGGAATTGTGGAGACAGAATATCCAGTGTTGTTGAGATTGCCCCTGAACTGATGCCACCTAGCCTCCTCGTTCGATCCATCGCCTCTAGTGGGTACCTCATCACCCATCGCTGTTGGGAATCCACTTAGAGAAGATGTTATTAGCAGAAGTAGAACAGCCAAGTAAACGCCATTTCTGAGTCTTCTCATTTCACAGACACCCTATGTGTTTTCCCGTTCTCCGTAACCATCCAAAACCGTCCAGCTGGAATCTGGACTTCCTTCCGATACCCCCAAAGATTCAGCGATTCTGATATAAACGTTTTGGATTTGGCAATCTACACTGGCTACTCCTCGACCCTCAAGGCATCGACCGTCCTCATCTTTCCGGCCCTGATGGATGGTCCTGCAGTTGAGAGAAGAGTGGATACTAGGACCGTAAGGACGATGATGGTAATAGTAAGCCATGGGACGACAACCCCATAGCCTTGACCCCCGATAGGTCCGAAGAAGATGAATGAGACCAGCAAGCCGAACACGACGCCCAGGAGAGTTCCAGTCAAAGAGATGTACAGGTTCTCCAACAAGAAGGCCTGAAGCACCATACTGCGCTTGAATCCCAAGGATCGGAGGATGCCGATCTCGTTCCTTCTTTCTGAAACAGACTTGGCAGAGGTCAATGCGAGGCCGGCGGTACCGACCACAAGCCCGAACAGAAGCAGGGTCTGGAACAGTGACATGTACGACCATTCGACCTCAAGGTCTTCCCTCACCCTCTCTTCAACGAGTGTGGCGTCCATTCCATACGAGTCCATATTCTCTTCGAGATATGTCACCAGCTGTTCAGGTTCCTCTGTCTTGAACAGGAACATACTGAACTCCGCCTTCGTTGGGAAGAGGTCATCCAGGTTCTCCTCGGAGAGGAATACCGAGCCGCCGAACATGGAACTTCGGAGTATGCCTACCACCAGCAATTCCCTGTCCTGCCCGTTCTCGTCGGTTATCGGGATGGTGTCCCCCACCCCTTTGCCGTAGATCCAGATGATTGTGTTGGTGTCACCCACGATTGGGATGGACCCATCTGCCTGAACCCCATCGAGCTCCGACCAGGCCCCTTCCGGATCTGACGGATCATGATCCATAGAAGAGGAGAATACGAAGGTGTTGTCCTGGAGGAACGTCCCATTGGCTCCGATCAGCCTGGGTGGAAGCTTGCTGTTGAGATTGCTACAAGTCCCTCCAGAGGAGCCGTAGGTCGAGAACTGAGCAGTGGTCACCTCAGTGAGGAATTGAGTCGTATTGCCAGCGGACGATACCAGCTCTTCCCCCAAATCGAATCTGACAGGGGTGGTTGCCTCGGCCAGTACCTGATATCCGGCGCTCTGTTCCTGCACGGCACGGTCTATGTTCGCCTGCTGACCGGATATATTCACGGCAAGAGCGACGAGCGTGAAGACGACGAGCCCGAACATGGCGATGGTCATTGTAGACTGACCTGGCTTCCGCATAGGATTTGAGAACGCCACCGTGGTCACAGATGAACGACTGAGCAATCTTGAGAGCACGGAAACCCCTGACCACAAAGCAACAGCGGCTCCCAAGATAACTACGAATCCACTGAGGAAGAACAGGATGAAGGCAGGTTCGTTGTAGGTGGACAGGAAGACCACATCGAAGACAAGAGTGTAGGCGATCGAGGCTACGCCGACTATGCCAGTTCCCAGTTTCGTATCGAACCTTGCCTTCGCAAAGAATCCAATACCCATCATCAAGGACACAGGACCGAACAGCCACAACATTCCGAGGAAGGACGGGTCCACCTCGATTACGAAACCGACGATTATCAGCAGAGATCCGAGGACGGCCAAGAGCAATGATCCGATGCCCCGAGACTTCTTGGTGGTCCTCATGGAGATCCTTCGCAGAGCTTCCACGATTCTCATCTTGGCAATCGCGTATGATGCGAATGCGTATGTTATCAGTGAAATCAAGAATCCGGACATCATCCCGAGCATGATCGTTGGCAGTGTAAGGTGAAGGGAGATCTGGTTCCCCTCGACGAGGTTCGACCAGAATTCGTTGGTCATCCAGACACTGATGACGGCTACAAGAATCCCTAGGAGGGCCCCGACCACAGCAGCAATTATCGACAAGATGGAACCTTCGAAAACAAAAGAAAGCGTCGTCTTCTTCCTGGTGGCTCCAAGCGTCCTGATGATCCCGATCTCCCTCCTTCTCTCCTCGGCGGAGGACCCTACGAACAGGACTATCAAGAGCATTCCAGCGAGTATGACCACACTGCCAAAGGCGATGTATGTCTCGGTGACTATCTGGACGCCTTCGGCCGATTCGATTCCTTCCTTCTTGACCGGCGATATCGTTATCCCGGCATCCCTGTGCCCTATGGACTCATTGAGTTGGGTGCCCGTCCATCGAGCCAGCACGGTCGCGTTGGTTCCGACTGTAGGCATTATCTTGATCGTTGTGATGTCGCCCAAATCGTTCGCCCACATTTCCCGGGATTTGTCAAGGGTGACGTACACCTTAGGGCTGCCGCCATAGGTTATCCAGTAGTCGAGGTCCTCGCCTACCATCATCGACTGAACGTCCAAGGATATGGGCGGGTTCCAGTCACCGCAACTGGCCGTTCCCTTTATTCCAGGAAAGGGAGGCATGAGTTCGCTGTCATGGGCCTTTCCGGTCAGGTTAATCACGTATTTGACGGTGAAATCCTCGTACTGGAAGGCCTCGGTGAACGTTTCGTCGTAGACTGAGTAGTTGAGGGTCACCATTGAGCCCTCACCGATGCCAAGCCTGTCCGCAACATACTCGTTGATGATGACCTCGTCATCGGCGATCTCTCCCACGATAGGTTCACTGGTACTGCTCCTCTCGAACAATCCGAAGGCGGAATCGGCAACCAGATCGAAACCAGTGGCTACCGAATATGCCACGAATGAGGACTCATTCCCGACCCAGTTGAAGAAATACGAGGTCAGTTGGGAAACCTCCTCGACCATGGGGGAGTTGGAGGTTATGTTCAGCACGATGTCAAGGTACCGGTCCTCGAAGAATATCTCCTTCCTGTCCATCTTCACGTAGCTACTGGATGTCACCGAGAAACCCAGGTCCTCATAGCCAATCTGTTCATCGAAAACACCTTCCAGCAAACGGGTGACGTGCAAAGAGTCCTCTACACCTGCAATCTCGTCGCCTTCGTTGGATACTATCACCGTGTTGACCTTTCCTTCCAAATCGAGAGCCTGCTGCAGGGTATCCAGCCTGACGTACATGTTCTCCGGGACCACCCCGCTGCTTCCAAGTTGGAACCTGCCCAAGCCGGAGTTGTCCGCGATCTCGACGACCGTGAAGTGTGCGTATTGAAGGGATGTGATGGGTGAATATACTGTCTCGAAGGAGAACTCTGGGGTGCGGAACGAAACATTCAGAACATCCAAGACAGATGCACGAAGGTTGTCAGCCAGCTTTCTATTGATGATCACATGATCGGATCCGAGGGGTCCACTGAATATCGACCCATCATCGAGTTTGAGATCGCCAAAATCCAGGAAATCGTCTGTGAATGCGATGATGTTGACAAGAGATTGTCTCGCACCTGAATTGTTGTTCTTTACCGAAACGGGAAGGAGCATTAACGGTGCCACTGCGTCAATCTCAGTGCCCAAAAGCTGAACCCTAACCTCATCTGCAATTGACTGGTCGAACACCCCGGCCGACCGTGCGGCCTCATCCACCGCACCCAGGTTCTGAAAGGTCGACTGCACCACGGCGTTCTCCAGCGAATCCCCAACAACAAGAGACCCGGTCACGATAGCGGCACCAACGGCGAGTCCAAAAACAGCGAACAATGTGGACCTCTTCCTCTTCAGGAAGTTCCGAACAGCGATCCTGAAGACCATGCGCGAGCGGACCGCTAGCAACCCTAAGATAATGAAAGTCCCGATAAGGACAACCGCAGAGCCAACAACTACGACATCCATGCCCAGTCCTCTAAGTGCCACTGCCCCGAAGCCATACCAGCACCTTTCAAACAGCCCACTCGATATTTCATTCTTTCGAACGGATTCCCGACTGGGAAGCCAAAAAGCCAGTATCGGGGATAGGAATCTTAATAATCCTCCAACATATGCCACGACCAACACAGGGGGAAGAGGTTTGGATTTCGAACTCGATGATACACAACAAGAATGGAAAGAGAAGGCCAGAGCTTTTGGAGAGGCGGTTGTCAAACCGGTCGTAGATGAGGTCGAGAGAGAGGGGAAGTTCTCCACTGACCTCTGGATCAAGTTGAAGGAAGAAGGACTGGCGGCAGTTCCCATACCGGCCGAGTACGGAGGCGCGGGGGCAGACCACATCAGCTACGTGAATGTCATAGAGGAGCTTTCGAAGGTCTCCGCATCCCTCGGAGGAGGCCTCAGCGTGCACACCACACTCTGTACCCAGACTATACTGACATTCGGAAACGAGGAACAGAAGAAGAAATACCTGCCACCCCTCGCAAGTGGAGACGTGATCGGCGCGTTCGCGCTGACAGAGGCCCAGGCGGGGACGGACGCGGCCGCAATGGAATCCACGGCCGTTCTGGACGGGGACGAATACGTTCTCAACGGAGCCAAGTACTTCATCACGCATGCGACGATCGCTGGCGTGTTCATCATCATAGTGATAACGGACAAGGAGAAGGGTACGAAGGGAATGAGCGCATTCATCGTTGACGGTGAGACCCCAGGTCTGAAGATCGGCAAGATATTCGACAAGATGGGGATACGGTCGGTAGAGCATGCAGAGATCATCATGGAAGACTGCAGGGTTCCCAAGGAGAACTTGCTCGGCAACGAAGGTGATGGTTTCAAGATCGCCATGATAACACTGGACTCGGGAAGGATCGGCATCGCATCCCAGGCACTTGGCATTGCCCAGGCGTCATTGGAAGCGTCGATTCAGTATGCCAAAGAGAGGGTTCAGTTCGGAAAACCCATCGCCGCGCTTCAAGCCATCCAATGGATGATAGCCGACATGACAGTGAAGGTTGACTCGGCACGATGGCTGACATATCACGCCGCATCCCTTGAAGACAAAGGAGCGAGGTTCTCAAAGGAAGCTGCAATGGCGAAGTTGGCGGCATCCGCCGCCGCGGTCGAGGTTTCAAGAATGGCCATTCAGGTCCACGGTGGGTATGGTTACATGACCGACCTCCCGATCGAGAGATACTACAGGGACGCTAAAATCACGGAGATATACGAAGGCACGTCAGAAGTCCAGAGAATGGTGATCTCGAGAAGCGTTCTGCGCTAGATCACGCCGTAACCAGATCGAGGTACTCGTCGTCGAACTTCCTAGGCCCGCTCTCCACCTTCTTAAGGCCCTCCTCAGTGGCCTTCGCCAGGAAATCGGAAGTCCCATTCCAGTTGACCTTCAAGTAGCCCTTCCTCTCGAGAGATTCGATGTTCGCCTTCAAAGTGTCGAATCCGATCCCCTTGATGCTCTGAAAGAAGAACTCCTTTGAGGCGCCGTATTTTCCCTTTCCTGTGATAGCTTCCAGTACCTCCCATTCGAACTCCAGAACCTCTTCTTCTTCGTTGAGGCTGCTCATGATATTCTCGAGGGCCTTGGTTGCGATCTCCTGAAATGCATAATCAACGTTCTCTCCGGTGCTGCAGCTGACATAGAGCACCTCTGAATCGTAATCGTTGGAGTACTTCCTGGTCATCGGGTCGTATCTTATCACATTGTGGAGGGAATCGGATTTGTTCCCCACCAACTGGACTAGAATGTCCCCGGCAATCTCTCTTGCGTCCTGTATCCAGCCCTCGAGGTTGTAAAGCGTCTCACTTTTTGACACGTCGCAGACCGCAACGATCATTCTCGCCTTCCGGAAGTAATCTCCCTTCAGGAACCTCAGAAAGCCTTTCTGTCCGGAGATGTCCCAGATATCCATCTCGAGCAATAAAGTCTCGCCGTCCTTGTCTGGGAATTCGAACTCTATCTTCGTCACAGTTGTCCTGGCAGTTGGGATGTACCGTCCATCGAAGGTGCCCTGTGTCAGCCTCTTGACCAGACTGCTCTTGCCAACGCCGCTGTCTCCGACTAGACAGACTTTGACTCGGATCTTCTGTTTGTCGGGCATCTT
>JAUVHO010000058.1 GCA_030593295.1 Methanomassiliicoccales archaeon
CCTTCCTGGATGGTGTTCCATTTGTGGTTCGGCGGATCGTCAACAAAATCATCGTCCACCCAGACCGTCTTTACTGCTAGGGCAATTGCATCCTCAGGACTATTGACATCTGGAATGTGGACGGGGGTCATTACGAAAACATTCGTAAGCATCAATGCACAGATAATTACTCCAACGAGGTTTATCGCTCCCTCCTTCATTCTTCAAACCCCTCTACGTTACTTCTTCACAGAACCTCTGGATAGAGTCCTGACTTCTCCCTCCTCCGTTCCATTACCTATTGCAGTCCTAAGAATGTAATTTGGAATATAAGTAAACTTTGGAATAAATCTTGGACCCAGACTCAATGAAACTGGTTACTATATAAGCATCAAGAATTGGTGATTTGAAGGATCTCTCCGTCTTCAACACTTGTTCTCTGGCCTTCTAAGCGTACTCCTTCCCTATACCCTTCTCAAAAAGCAACCTGTCCAGACTTCTATTCAGCTTGGTGTTCAGTTCCCTCTGCTTGCCGGAGAGCTCTGCCGGACTGCCGAACTGGACCGGCCCCTGCAGCACCGCCGACGATTCTATGTCCGCCACCCGTCTCGGCTTGGACTTCAAGACCTTGTCCACTATCGGGGCCATGTCCTCGTACCCTATTGTGCCGTCGATGAACTTCCTTATCATGTTCTCCGGGATCGGTCTCAACCCGTACCTGGGTTCCTCTTCCCGGATCACCTTTGAGGCCTCTTCCTCCCCGCCGACCTTCATTCCCAGACCTATCGGCTTGCTTCTGTAGAGCGAATCGACCTTCACCTGCCAGAGTTCCTTCCCGGTCGATATGAAGATGTCGTTATGCGTCCCTTTCGGCTCTCCGATCAGGACCGTCCAGTCAGCCGGGTCGCTGTTGTACTTGCTCGACAGCTTTCTCATCAACTGGTCAACGGGCAGAGTTTCTTCCATTCTTCCTTCACCGACTTACCGCTTCAACTCCCCCTATCCGCCTCTCCGACCAAAATAGTTTCTGTTTGGATGTAGCGTACGGTCGTCCACTGTTACATTTTTATAAATCGGGAGTCTTTCAGATTCGACCAGGGGGTAAGGCACGCTCAAGGATACTCTTCTATTCCTTTCGAAGAACAAGTTCGCTGAACGGATGGTTAAGCGTTTTGAGATGTCCAAGAAGGCGGCTTCCCTTTTTGTATCGGGGGAGACCCTGGATGATGCGTTCAGAGCCGCCAGAGAGGCGAACGGGCTCGGGATAGTTGCGACGATCGACCGACTCGGGGAGAGCGTTGAGAACGCGGAACTCGCGAGGAAATCGACCGACATGTACATTCAGGTCCTTGAACGGATTGCGGAGACAGGCGTTGATGGTAACGTATCGGTGAAGCCTACCCAGCTGGGTCTTGCCATTGATTACAATCTGTGTCTGCAGAACCTCGAGAGGATCGTCCAGAAAGCAGCGAAGCTAAGCAACTTCGTCAGGATGGACATGGAGGACTCCCCTTATACGCAGAAGACTCTGGACATGTTCAAGACCTTGAGGAAGAAGTACTCGAACGTCGGCATCGTGCTTCAGGCCCTTCTCTACCGGACTGAGAAGGACGTTGAGGAGATCATTGAGAACGGTCACGGAGTGAGGATCTGCAAGGGAGCGTACACCGAATCGAAGGAGATCGCGTTTCCCAAGAAGTCCCAGGTGGACCAGAACTTCGTTCATTTGCTGGAGATGCTGCTTTCCGAGAAGGCTAGGAACAATGGTGTGTATGTTGGGATCGCGACCCATGACCACAGGATCATCGACTGGGCCAAGGAATTCACAAAGAACAACGGTGTGGGAAAGGACGAGTTCGAGTTCCAGATGCTGTTCGGTATCAGGAAGGATCTGCAGGAGGAACTTGTCAAAGAAGGCTACAGGATGAGGGCGTACATACCTTTTGGAACGCAGTGGTATCCTTACTACATGAGAAGACTGGCTGAGAGGCCTGGGAACCTTTTGTTCTTTGCGAGGACCTTTTTAGGGGAGTAGAATGCCATGCAGATAGAAGTCAAGGACATGGATGGGCGATCGAACAACTGCCCGCGTTCCCAGTTCAACAGAGTTCCCATAACCACCAGTGAGCAGTTGTCCTTGAGGCATCTTAATATACAATGTTGGACAATTCGAACGATTGAGGGTTGATGTAATGAGGACGATTGGCTCGCTCGCGATTGCCGCTATTCTCTTCTCTGCCGGACTGCTCGGGCTCATTGATTACGCCAGTGAAGATGCTTCCGCTCTGTCGTGGAACATTGAAGTCGTGGAGAATACCGGGCCTGCCTGGCCCATGACCTCCATTGCCTTGGACAGCAAAGGTTATCCTCATATCAGCTATCGGGACAGTAACAGCGATCTCAAGTATGCTAACTGGACCGGAACCCAGTGGATGATTCAGACATTGGACTCCGCTGTATCTACCGGCCATTTCTCATCCATTGCTCTTGATAACAACGATTATCCCCACATAAGCTACGTTGACGGCACAAACGACCTCCTCAAATACACAGCTTGGAACGGGACGGGATGGAACATCAGTGTCGTCGAAGCTATCGGAATCCGCCTCATCAGAAATTCCATTGCTCTGAATGGGAGTGACAGTCCTCGCATTGGTTACCATAACTCAGTGACACGTGATATCAGGTATGCAGTTTGGAATGGGATTGCTTGGAATATCGACATAGTCGATTCTGGACTTGATATGGGGGAGAACTGCTTATCGATGGTCCTCGATGGCAACGATTTCCCGCATTTCGCCTACTGTGACGCAATTACCGGTACCCTGAAATACGCAAAATGGACCGGAAGTACGTGGAGCACCAATTATGTCGTCCCCGCTCCTTGGGTGAACGTGATGGCCTCCATAGATGTCGACACTAGTAACAGACCACATGTCTTGTATCTTCTGGACGCTCCTGATTTCGACCTTGCCCACTCACGGTGGACCGGAAGCACGTGGAGCAAGGATATTGTGGACGATGGTGGATATGGTGGAGCTATAGATTCGTTGGCGACTGACAATGGAGGCACGCCCCATATTTGCTATTCCATCTTCCAGTCTGGAGACTTCATGTATGCCAACTGGACAGGATCCGGATGGAATAACTATACTGTCGATAACACAGGTTCGGCCAACAGTGGCTGCTCTATCGCCATGGATGTCAACGGATACGCCCATATCGCATACTACGACGAAGGGAACCACAATCTCAAGTATGCGAGATACGGAGCCCCACCTGCAACGACTCCGTCGGCTCCCCGCACTCTTCAAGCCAACGGAGGAAATGCCCAAGTCCAACTGGACTGGATTGCTCCCTCATCCGACGGTGGTTTCCCAATCACCAACTACAGGATTTACCGAGGAACCACCCCAGGCGGAGAAGTCTTTCTTGATGAAATTGGCAATGTGTTGACTTATCTGGACACTGGAGTAACAAACGGCATAACTTACTACTACCAAGTCACTGCATTAAACGCCTTAGGGGAAGGGCCCAAATCCAATGAGGCCAGTGCGACACCTACAACAGGTCAAAAGGTCCCATCAGAGCCACAGAAACCTCTCGCAACCCCGGGCAATGGTCTGATAGATCTCTCGTGGAAAGCCCCTCTGTTTGATGGAAACTCCTCGATCACGAACTACCGAATATATCGCGGAACCGCACCTGGCGGAGAGGCATTCCTTCTGGAGATTGGGAACGTCACAATGCACATCGATACCGGCCTGACAAATGGGCAGATCTACTACTATCAGGTTTCTGCAGTGAACGGGATCGGAGAAGGTAAACTATCAAATGAAACATATGCCACTCCCACGAGTGTACCAGGAGCACCAACGATATTGCAGGCAAGTCTGACCGGATACAGGTCTCAGAATATCACCATCATGTGGTCATTGTCATCAGATGACGGTTCAGGCCAGAACTCCGTGGTTGGGTATGAGATCTACAAGAACCGGACCTATGATCCGAATGGCCTAGGCTATAGTCTCACAGGCTTCATTTCCAATGGTTCGACTGAGCTGACGATCAAGTTTGTGGGTGAAGGGGACCCTGACAACTACTTCTACAGGATTTGCGCAGTTGATTTGAATGGGTTGACGAAGTGTGCCAAGGATCAGGCTGCCAAGTTCACCCGCCCCCTCTCCAAAGGCCCAAACCTCATATCCATCCCCCTGATCCAATCAGACGAGACCATCCAAACGGTCCTCCAAATGCTCTCCTACGACAACGCCTGGTCCTACGATTCCATCACCCAAGAATGGAGATCCTTCTCGAAATCAAAGCCTTATGGTCAGAGTCTGGAACACTTGAATCACACCATGGGCATCTGGGTGAACGTCACTCAGGATTCCAACCTCACGGTTGCGGGAGTTGTTCCCACTTCCACCACGATCGATCTGAAAGCAGGATGGAACCTCGTGGGCTTCCCGTCGTTTGATGACAACTACACTGTGGCGGACCTGAAGGCAGTTGTTGCGGTGGAGCGGATAGAGGGATTTGATGGATTGGCTTCGCCTTATTTCTTGAGATTCATGGCGGATGTAGATTTGATGCAGGCTGGTTTCGGGTATTGGATCAAGGTCGAATCTCCAGCGATTTGGACCGTTGAAAATACGTGAGCTAGATAGGTAGAAAAGAGGGTGCCAGGTCACCGCCGTAAGCCCCCTCAAGTCGGTCGGATCTTGCCTGATCGGATAGGAAATGTCTGGAATTCCTCGATTCAAGGGCTCGGGAGACGGGTCCTATTCTTCTCTTTTTCGAGGAGTACGACTATTTTGGCTTGACGTGTATCCATTCCATATTCGGATTCATCGTTCTGGAGTAGTTCCTAAACGCCTGGAGCAAATCGTCGGACATCGCCATTCGCTTCCGAACCATATTCCTGCCATCTCGATCAGTGATTCTGTTGACATATGTATATCGTATTACATTACTGGACAACTTCCATCGTGTCTCTATTCTCCTGACTAGGTTCCATGGGAAGAAATCTTCTGATTTCTGGTAGCGGTAACGGACGCGAAAACCCGTTTTGGAAAGCCGGATACCATGAATAGACCAAGAGGTTCCGACTCTGACCAACACTAAGGCGCCAATCAACACAAACATAATCAATAGGCTCAAGGAAGTGCCGTATACAAAGAACACGATTAGAAATATGGTGGCAATCGAAACTACTAGGACCGCTACCGTAGCATTATACTCACGTCGAAGGCTTTGGGGGAGCTTGTTTTCCAACCACTTCTCATCGGTGATTGGTGGAAGTCTGTATCTGAACTCAAAACCCTCTTTTGTCCTCATCTTCGCGACCTCCCTCATCATCTCTGCGGTCTCAGCATATTCCGGTCGAACTCTGTATGTCTCCCCTTTCTTCCCTTGCACGATAATCCAAGAAAGAAGCTCTTCACTCTCGGGATGAATGTCATAGTACTGTGACGCAGGTACGAAATGAATAGTCCTCGGAGTCCATTCCTCCAGCAATTCCTCGTGCCAGACACCCGGAACATTCTCAAGCCCTATCAGCACCTCTCCTCCATGGTAGTATTCGATACTATTCACTGTGTCCGGTTTGCCCCCTTGTTTGATTTGATCGTCAGAGATGTTGTGGTGATACCCCCACGTCTTCTGAAACTCCTCCAGATACTGACTGTCCTTTATTCTGACCTTCTCGCCTCTCTTGAAGGTCGAGTGATAGTCTGGCATGATCCCTCATGTCTCTGTAGGAATCAACCTGTATGAAATCCTTTTGGCTCAGAAACAAGAGAAATAAGGGTGCCAGGTCACTGCCGTAGGCCCCCTTCTGGTCGAGTCACAACCGCAACCGTATCCCGATTCCTACCAACACCTACTTTCATTCCCGATAATGAGAATCGAGTCGAAACCCTTTTTATTCTCAAACCGAAGCGCCTGCTCAACCATCTAGGAGGTGGAGAGGCCCATGAGGATAGAAAAGACGAAGGCCAAGATCTGCATGCTTGGGGACGCGACCGTCGGGAAGACAAGCCTTGTGAACCGTTTTGCGTTTGATGAGTTCAACAAGAACGCCGACCCTGATTTCGGGGAGATCGTTACCCAAAAGAAGATGCTCATACCGTTCATCGAGAGGGGAATGGACGTGGAGATGGACGCTGAGATCTACGACGTCATCGGCAAGCTGGACTTCAAGAACCTCGTGAAGGACGCCTATTTCTTCAACGCGGACGGGTTCCTCGCGGTCTGCGACACCTCCAACGAGGACAGTCTTGACGGGCTCTTCGATTGGATAGACGAGGGCCGACGTATCGCCGGCAACATCCCGGTCCACGTGCTCATCAACAAGTCCGACCTCAAGAAGAAGAAGATCATACGGGACTACAACCTCACCAAGCTCTGCGAGGACTGCGATTCGCTTTACAACTACACGAGCGCCAAGTCGGGGAAGAACGTGGAGAAGGGCTTCACCCAGCTGATCGAGATGATTGCCAGGCAGCAGGTGAACTTCTTCGACGAGGAAGATCTGTGGGAGTACTGAGGACAGAGCCCCCGTTGGTCACTCGTTTTTTGTTCAATCTTGTGACGTAGCGTACATGTAGCGGGGAGGTTTAAGACGGTCTTCCGCCCGATTATGAGGGCCCTTGGTGGATTGACCCAGGTGGAGGTGGTTTCCCAACTGCTGATTGACCAATACCTGATTAGATTTGAGAAGGTTCAGGACGACATAGCCGGTCGGTGAGAAAAATCGTTGTGGAGAGACATGATGCTGTTAAGAAAGAGGAGAATCGCCCTGGACGAAAGGGCCAGAGCACCGTTTGCCGTCCTGGCAGTAATGATCTTCCTCCTTTCTTCTTTCAGTGTTGCTTATCTTGGTGCAACCACGCGGCAGGAAATGATCAACGATCTGCTGAGGTCGGACCTGCGAGCGGTTGACGGCATTGCGATTCAATTGCAGAACGAACTCCAATCAGTTCTCTATGTTGTCTGCCTCGACACTCTGCGAGAGATTCTGGGACAGGCCAACTCTCATACCTGGAAGAATAGGGCATTTGACCTGGGAATAATCAATTCAACCTTTCAAGAGATCCTGGGGGACGCCCTTTCCCGACAGTTCCCTAAGAGGATTAGCGGCCATCTCGTCAAAGAATCCGGGCATCTGGTCAACCTGTTCCCGAAGATTGAGGGGATCTTGGATCTAGTACCTGCAGATTTGGTGTCAACGAACCTTCCGCAGACATATGGGCCCACGAACGCTGCCAGTTCCTATCTCGCAATTGGATACATCAACTTGACAGTGTCCAGCAAGAACTCCGATCTGAAGTCCAACAGAACGCTCTGGCTCGAAAGAGAGATCGAAGTCCCTCTCCCCTTCCTGTTCAGCAAGATGAACACTTTCCAGTCGAACTCGGTCGGGAGCTTCTCCGAAATATCGCGACTTACGAATTACATCCTCACCACGCTGTCTCAGTTCAAGGCCTTTCAGGGTTATGGGATAGATACAAAGAGCATTCCGTCCGAACTTGTCCAAGAGCTTCGAGTCGAAGGGTACGACGCCACTGATGTTCTGACGGCTGAGGATGTGGAGATCGCGGTCAACTTGGCCATTCTTCTGGAATCGGCAAAGACGTTCCGGACATGGGACCCTCAAGCCGCTGGGGACCTGCACGAGATGCTTCTGAGATATTCCTCAGGAGGGACGATCGACGCGGCGGATCTGATTCTCATCTATCTCAATGACGATGACGGTCTGAACTTGGAGCTTATCCTTGCCCAGGCAATGTGCGGGGTTCTAGACCAGTTCATACTGAAGTATCTCGATTACACCGGACTGATGCCTCTTGCAGACCAGGTCTGGAGGGGCGTTCAAACGGTCGACGGCATCCTGCAGAAATCCGGTGAGGTCATCGAAGACATCTGGGACTGGTTCTCCGGGAATACGGCTGGGAGCTGGGCTGATGTCCTGGAGGATTGGCTCCGTGAGAGGATCATTGAAGATGGAGACCTGGAGAGTGATTACTTTCTTCGCCTATTGGTAGAGGACAGGTCGAACAGTCAGTACAGCCAATTCAATGGAGAGGTCATTCGATCCTTCCCCCTCGTGAACATCCACGAGGATGGATTCACCATGGAATTTGCGGTCAGGCAAACGGACGAGTATCATACTTGGTATGCAAACGGCACCGAGCAACCGCACCGATTCAGACTCCACTCCGGCGACTCGATCGTCGGCTATGATCATGTCATCTTCACTATCGAAGTGGCCTTTGATTCCCCCAATCATCAGATCGATTTCGAGGAAGTGGACATCAGCGAGAGTGTTGACCAATCCAGTATCTGGCTCAACTTCTTTGAGATGTACTTCACCCGTGGGGATCAGGAGAAATCGACAGCCGAGTCCATTAGAGAATCTGTCAGGGCAGTCGTGCTTGAGATCGCCAAGGATGCTCTGAGGCGGGTAGGCGGTCTGGTGAGCGATTTTGAATATGTCAATGGCCTTGATCCGAACGACAACATCTCGTTTCTGACCGAGATCAAACAAGAAATCGTGTCGGCTGTGGACGAAATCGCCGGATTCTACACGAGCCCAGCTGGGAGAATGGAATTGAAGAAGATACTGTCGTCGTTCTCCAACGGAGACCTGGCGCTTCTCGAGGATTTGAAGTACTTTCTAGCTGGTGAATATGACGACTTCGTGAATCGTTCTTCTATCATTCAATCGGTGACTGGCTCTGTTGCTACCGACATTCTGGAGAACCATGTGTCTTTTGAGGTACTGAACTCAGAGATTGCTGTGAACTCGAACATCGATTTCGATTGGGCTTTCGATGGCAATGTAACAGAAGCAGGTCTCCCGATGGATGAGATGGGGCGCGTCTTCAAAGAAGGTGGCGCCAGCAGTCCGGAGCAATTCACGAATCTGCAGTCTGCTCTTTCTGACGATACAGATCTAGCATATCAACAGGTGAAGGAAAGGGAGGTTGCCGTGGGAGGGTCGCAGGTGGGGGTCCTGATCCAGGCCATCGATTCGGCAGAGGAGAAGGCAAGCCAAGATGTGGTCTCCCTCATCGTTGGTGGGGTGGTGGACTTCATGGACGGCGCAGGTTTCCTTGATATGGTGGTCAGTTCTGTCGAGAACTTCCTTGCAGGAATGCTCGAGGGAGCCGAAGCGTCCAATTCCCAGTACCTTCTTCCTTTGCTTGTCGGCGAGCCGTTCGAGTTCTGGGAAGGAGATCACGGAATCGCGTCCAGATTCGACGCCACCAGGACCGTGACCTTTCAGATGGACCAGATGACGGACGATCTTCCTGCTCAGTGGAACAACATCGACTCCTCCACCGAAGCTCCTGAAGGAATGCTCTATGTGGACTTCAATCCCGAAGGACTTGATGACGGGGATCTGGGCTACGACTCAGGAGACATCCAAGGAAAGCACTACACCGACCTGCTGACCTTCAGCGAGAGACCCTTCGAGACGAAATGGAACCTGTCGGTCCTCGGTCGGGTTCCGATACACCTCAGGACAAACGAGCCGACCCTTCTGGGACCGGGCGGCCATAGTTCGATTTGGTTGAACCGATCCATCGAGATTAATTTCTCCACCACGATAGTCGTGTACACCGGCTGGGAACTGGGGGGAGTGGATTATGACAACACCAACGAACTCCTCGCCGACATAATGGATTTCCTGAACGTCGTCTGGGAGACCATCAAAGAGCCACTGATGGACCTCGTGGACTACTTCCAGATGCTCTCGGATTTCTTCAGGGAGGTCTTGAGAACGTTGCTGGACTACGGTTCCCAGGTGATCGGAGCCATCGCAGATGCAACAGATATCGCACTCTCCCTATTGCAGACCTTCCTATCGGATGTCCTGGCTGTCGCCTCTGATGTCATGATGGACTTCTTGAAGGACTTCGGCTTGGAACATTTCTTCATTGAATTCGCGGGCTTCACATTCGAGATTAAGTTGACCGACGGCAGGGAAAAGGAGGAATGCCAATGTGGTATGTGGGTGAGGGCCAGAGGAGACCTGATCGGCTTCGATCTAGATTTCACAACTTACCTTATCGACTTCGAAGAACCCGTTGAGGGTATGGAGCGGTACCTGATCATCGATGGGTCATTGAGGTTCGGTCAGGGCGGACTCGCGAATGTTACGATAGATCCATTCATCCTCATTCATCCGTACATGGTGGAGGTTCATGCGACCGACCTGAACTCAGGCGGAGACGGATGGGCGCTTGACCTTTACACTCCGGAACTGGACATATACAAGAACTCGGGGACCAGTTTGAGCCAGACCATTGGTTTTGTGCCCACTATCCCAATTCCCATGCTCGGCGTGGAGGTCGGGGTCGATTTTGGCGTCAACGTGAAGCACACAGCACCTGATCCTGGGTCCCCGCCTTTCAACTTCAAGTTGGCGATGTACGGGATGTTGAGGGAGAGCTTCAGCGAGGCCTGGCAAGAGATCGGGATCCCCCTCTCCACTGATGATCTGAGTGCCTTAATTGAGACCGCGATAAGCAGGTTCATTGACAAGCTCACGAGCAAGCTGGAGGAGACCATCCTTGAGGTAGTGCTCTATGTTGACCTGGCTGTGAGTGCTATTGGAAGCGGAGGTGCGGTCGGTGGAGGGTTCAGGATAGGCTTCGTTGTGGACCGGGTCGTTCTCTTTGAGCTTCTTCATTGGTTGATTGACACCGTTGAAGTATTCGTTGCCAACCTCCACGATCCCTTTGGCCAATCTCCATACCCTTCCTTACCGAATGGGTTGCCCGAGCATCTCGGGGTCCGTTTCGAGGTGTACTTCGGTGTTGGCTATCCGAAAATCCTCAGGAAGTTGTCGTCCAGCCAATCTCCCAAGAAGATGGACTTGGCCGTTTCCATCCAGCCCAACGTTCCAGCGCTCATGATGCTGGCAGGTGTTGACTGGGGGCGGTGGAAAATCGATTTTGGGGCCTATCTCGAGAACTTCCCTCTGAGCTCCTTGAGCAAAGCTCACACTCTCAGCAAGGGGTCTGTTGTTGATCTCTATGTCCTGCAAGGTCAGATTCACGAGGTGTGTAGTTCTTGTCGATAGAAACGTTTAATCACAATGAGGACAATGTACATAATGTGGACATTATGAAACCGATATACGTGTCCAAGATAACGGTCGCCGGGCAGCTGTCCATTCCAAAGGAGGTCAGGAAGAGCCTTGGCCTTGGAGAGGAATACATCATCCTGGAGCCAATA
>JAUVHO010000062.1 GCA_030593295.1 Methanomassiliicoccales archaeon
GGAGATGGCGGCGTCTCGTCCGATACAGTCGATGTGACCGCCACCAATACCGCTCCCGTGGCTGACGCAGGCCCCGACCAAACCGTGCAGAAGAAGACGCTTGTCACCTTGGACGGTACTGGATCATACGACCAGGACGGCGACTTCATAACATATGCGTGGACGCAGACCAGCGGTCCCGCGGTAACTCTGACGGGGGCAGACACCTCCACTCCGATGTTCACACCGTCGACAAGCGGCGTCTATACGTTCCAGCTGGTGGTGAACGACGGCGACGGGGGGACGTCGTCGGATAGCGTGCAGGTGACCGCGACCAACGCGCAACCCGTGGCGGACGCGGGATCAGATAGAACAATGAGGAAGAAGACGCTCATCACTCTCGACGGCTCATCATCGTCCGATTCAGACGGGGACGCCTTGACGTACTCGTGGATCCAGACAAGCGGACCCTCAGTGACCTTGACGGGTGCAAACACCGCCACTCCCTCGTTCACACCGCCAAAGAGCGGCCTCTACACGTTCCAATTGACTGTTGACGACAACGACGGAGGGATTGCGACTGACACCGTAGTGGTGACAGCGACAAACGTTCCACCCGTGGCTAATGCCAGTTTGAATCAGACTGTGAGAAAGAACACGCTTGTCACTCTCGACAGCTCACTCTCTTACGATTCAGATGGTGATGTGCTCACTCACTCATGGACTCAGGTCTTCGGATCCGACGTAACACTGACGGATGCGGACACGTCCACACCGACATTCACGCCATCTAGAGCCGGTACCCACATCTTCCGATTGAGCGTAGATGATGGCGACGGTGGCATGTCAGAAGACACTGTGACCATCACTGTCTGGGGACTTCCACCAACAGCGGATCTGGTGGCTAGACCTCCAAGCACCCATGTTGGAATGCAGATCGAGTTCGACGGAAGCGGCTCTACCGACCCAGACGGCACGATCGTGGACTTCGAGTTCTCGTTCGGGGACAATACCTCTGCAAGCGGCACCGAGGCGGTCAGGGAACACTCGTACACCTCAGCTGGCATGTACACGGTCATTCTGACGGTGACGGACGACGACGGTAACACGAGCACGGCGCAGGTCACTGTCGAGGTCACCGAGAAGCCGCCGCCTGAGGTGGAGACCAACTACAAGCCCCTTATCGCGTTGGTGTTCGCCATCGTCCTTACGGTCGTTGGATTGTGGTCATCGAGAAGGAGACCGTGGAAGGGCGGGAAAGACAGGAGAGCGGTCGCGAAGGCGTTCGCGTTCACCTGTCTGCCTTTCATTCTTGCCGAGATCCTGACGGGCATCCTCTCTGTCTTTGTCGACCCTCTCAAGATCCCTCCCGTCATCGGTTGGGGGACGGGTGTCGATGTTCTCATCCTTGTCGTGGGAGTGCTGTTCTCGCTCCTGAGGCTTGCACGGAAGGATGGTGGAACGAAGTTGCAGGATAACAATGCGCGAGAGCAATCGCGATGATCAAGCATCCCTCCAAACGAGGCCGTTCAGCCTTATATTCGTTCTGAACGGTCAACCTTCTCTTGACTCACGGACGTCCTGCGGAAACAGAGCAATGTCGCAGTTGAAGGAATACAAAGGCTCAAAGACTCTTTCCACTCAGAAACGAATGTGCCCTACTTGGGATAATGTCGTTCTTGATAATGGTTCACGACATTTCTTTGTTCTGGGTAGTAGCACACCCAATCATACCTGTGAAGCATTCAAGCGGATACGAGCAATGAGGAACTCCAGACAACACCTTTTAGTAGGAGATTCCTATATTTTCTTAAAGAGTGTGGAGGAACGGGAAAGATGAGGGACAGCGTGCAGGTGAAGACGATTAGTCTTCTCATCATAACCCCTGTATTCGCGAGCCTTCTTCACTGCAATATATGGCTAGGGTGATAGGACTGAAGAATCGGATAACCCCCTTGCATAGTTTCTTGAGAGAACTGAGACCTAGTACATCTCCGAATCGCATTTGTCCTTTTGACGACTATCATCATCAGGGTGGAGACAGAAAGCACAGGAAAGGGAGATTCATCTCGACTCACCTCGTTATGGCAATCCTCATTTCTCTTGCAATCGGAAGCGTGGCCATCAAACCCGAAGATTCGGTGAATGACCTGACCTTTGGCCCCAACGTACGCGTTGACGACACTGGCACTGATCTCTCGCGCCAGGGCTTCCCCTCAATTGCTGTGAACGGAACTGGCATCATTTACGTAGCCTGGCATGACGATCGAACGACCCTCTCGAACTTATTCTACGACATTTTCCTCGCGAGATCGACTGACGGAGGGAAATCTTTTGAGGCAAATGTCAGAGTCGATGACGGAGGCATAAACACTCGTCAGTATTTTCCGTGTGTCGCAGTTGACAACGTCGGAACCGTTCATGTCGCCTGGCAAGACAGTAGGAACGGGGAGTGGGACATTTACTACGCTCAATCAACAGACGAGGGACTCACATTCAGTGTGAATGGCCGAGTGGATGATTCAGGAAACGATACTTCAGTTCAAGAGTTTCCTTCCATGGCCATTGACCAGAGCGGGACGATATACGTCGCATGGAGCCATTGGTTGAGCGGAAACGCACAAATAAGGCTTGCTAGATCGATTGACGGCGGAGCCAGTTTCGAGCCCAGTGTTCGGGTTGATGATCCTTTTCCAGGGGCCTCCATTGCTGATGCCCCCTCTGTGACTGCACATGCCAGTGGAAATGTCTATGTCTCTTGGTCTGACAACAGGAATAGCTCCAGTCACGTATATTTGTCGAAGTCGATTGATGGCGGACAATCATTCGGTCCAGACATACAAGTTGATGATGCGACTGTCAAGAGCAGAGGAAGCTCTTCAATCAAAGCGGATGCCGTTGGCAACATATATGCCGTCTGGATTGACGCTAGAAATGACAAGCAGGACATATACTTCGCCAAATCCATCAATGGAGGACTCTCATTCAACAAGAACATACCAGTGAGCTATGTTGATAATGACAACATAGACCAATTGTATCCTTCTTTGGCTGTTGATAGCATTGGCACGGTTTACGTTGCCTGGACAGATAAGAGAGATAACCTCGAACGCAATCCCTTTTTGGCGATATCCACCGACGGAGGGGCGGCTTTTGGAGAGGCGATACGAGTCGACGATACAGGCGCCGCAATCGCTGACCAACCTGATTCGTCGCTGGCAATCTTCGAGGCGAATAATACCACCTTCGTACATTTGGCGTGGACCGACTACAGGAATGGCAACTTGGATGTCTATTACGCATCATCGGCAATGTCGCATCTTCGTCCAGATTTGGCGATTGAGGACAATGACATCGGATTCTTTCCTTCCTCGCCGACCTTGGGCGAATTCGTGTCCATCAACGCATCGATACGAAATGTCGGTGATATTGAGGCTTCCAATGTATCCGTGAGGTTCTTTGACGGCAGTCCGATACCGGGAAACGAGATAGATGCAGATCAGTTCATAATCCAGCTTGCCGATCAGGGGACGGAGGTTGTCGGTGTGACTTGGAACGCTTCGACTGCAGGAATGCATGACATTTGTGTTGTCATCGATCCCGACAATATGATAGTTGAATACAATGAATCGAACAATATTGCCTGCCGACCAATTGAAGTGGACGAGCTGATACCAAAGATGATCCCACCGCCCTCCAATTTGACAGCCAATGTTGTTGGAGAAGACATCAGACTCAATTGGACTGCCCCGGAGAATGTCACTTTGAGTCACTATCTCGTTTACAGATCGGAGAGTCAAATGGCTTTTGATTTCGAGAGCCCAATTCACAATACATCAGGCGACCTTGATCCACTTGCGACTAACTGGACAGATGATGAGGCGTGTTCAGATATTGCGCCTTGGGAGTTCTATTACATAGTGCGAGCTGTTGGGATTGAGGGCACGATGAGCACAACGAGCAACACGGCAGGGAAGTGGACAGTGGTCTTCGACTCGGGTGTGAACTCCTTCTCCTTGCCACTGGAACCCTACAGGGACCTGAATATCAGTTGGTTTGCAGGAGACATACCGAACGTTATCTTCATAAGATGGATGGACTCGGCTGGCCATTGGATAACTCATCCCAAGGGAATGGGAGAAGGCGTAAGCGATACCATCGTCAGAATGGGGAAAGGATACGAAGTCGCCCTGACCTCCTTGACAAGATACACTTTCACAGGATACCCAGGGTCGATGATAAGATTCCAGGGAGGATTGGGAGACTCCTTGGCATTCAGAAAGAGCCTTTCGGTTTCAATCGAAGGAAACGACGTCGATCTGAGCTGGGATGCCATATCTGGAGCGAACCGATACCTTGTCTTCAGAAGTGACAGAAGGGACGGCCTCCACGATTCTCCATTGTCACCGATGGCGAACACGACTGGAACCGACTGGATAGACCCAGGAATCATCAAGAATCAGACCAGTGAGTACTACTACATGGTCATTCCACTGGACTCAGATGGTGAAATGGGGAGCAGCACCTACAGCGTTGGAGTGACCACGGTGGTCTACGAAGGAGAATCCGACACCTTCGCACTGCCGTTGAGGCCGATCGAGAACCACACTCTGGACTGGTACAGTGATGCGATTCCCGATGTTGCGGGAATGGCCTTCATGATATTCGAGCTGTGGAAGTATCACGCAAAAGAGATGCCTCAGGGAGTCTATGACGTAGATGTCCTTCAAGGTGAAGGATACCAGATTTCGATAGATGGTCCTTCGTCGAAGTTCACGTTCGTCGGGTACTAGGACATTCCACCAGTCCCAGACAGAGTATCGAGGTCTTGTTTTCAGAAGCTGTAAATGACGTGGTTCGAAAAGAACTACGACGTTCCTTTTTGCTGGGAAGCCGATGGAGGACTTCGAAGTTCAGTTTCAAAGCCGACGGATGGAACTCTCCCCGTTCTCTTGCCCAAGATTATGCCCAAGATTAGAATGTTCTATGGTATATTCAAGGTGAAGGTAGCAGTCCCTTTCCCACCATCATCATCCTCAACGGTCACGGTGACAGTGTAAGTCCCACTGCCAGGGAATGTATGAGTGAATGTCTCTCTTATCTGTACTGGATAAGTATTGTTCGTATTCGCATAGAATGTGGTGATGATTGTACCATCTCCAAAATCCCAGTTGAGTGTGAGGTCATCAGCCCCAGGATCGAAAGCGGTTGCCTGGAATGTCAGACCATGCATGAGTATTGCAGCTGTTAGATCAATTTCCCAGACGTGTGACTCAGGGTGTTGAACATTGAAGGTGTGATGTATCCAGAGCTCTTCTCCATCACTGAAGTTCAGTATTATCCAGCATGGGTTGGCGCCGTTGGGTTGGCCGTTTATCGGGTCATCTTCAGGCATGTAGCGTACGATTGCCGAGTACTTCTTCAAGTGATTCACCTGCAGTTGCGACAGGTCCAGCCTCTGGTCATCAGGGCTCCCTGGGTATCGAACGAGGGTTCCACCTGCAATGAATTCGCCGTCCTCGAACATTTCGATGGTCACATCGTGCCATTTCTCGCCAGCCATTCGTAATGAAACGTCCGCTTCAATGGGTGTCGCCATCAATTTAACGGTTGGTGCAATATTGCTCACCGCGACCTCTGCAATTGCTGGTTCTGAAACCAACATTTCTGGACCGTATGTTCCGAAACGCAGGTCCCAGTACGGGCGGTCTACCCAACTATCATTCGTAACATGTCTGTAGTAGGATATGCCACCTGGGTAGAAATCGTCTCCGAAATGGATTTCGTAATTACCTCCACCTTGCATGGGACTCGTCAAGACGAAATAGTAGGTCTTGCCTGGTTCGACGCTCAGGTCTGGAAAATCGAATTCAGGCCAGTCTTCTGGAGACACATATCTGTCATGTGGCAGCCCATCAGGAGAGAGATGCGCAAATGTGATGTTTGGCCCATCAAGACTCTCTCTAACATAGAGGTAGAGGTCGGCATCAGGCTCACCCCAACTGACCGAGACATCGACGGCAATCTTGGAAAGGGTGGAAGTGTGTGGCATGAAGGACTGAGCTCTCTTATTCATCCAGTTGAGATCTGAGAACCAATTGAAATCGCCTTCCGCAACAATATCCGCAACTTCGGACCCCAGAGTGGATACTTGAAGGGCCACAGTCCCTTTGTGATCATCTCCCCATGTATGATTGACGAATGGACTTGACAGCCAATTCGTATCCCACACTCCGTCAGCATTGAAATCCCAGCGATATTCTAGCTCGTCCCCATCCGGATCATAAGACTTGCTAGCATCGAGTGTAATCTGGGACCCTTCACTGCCAAAATAGGGACCTCCTGCATCTGCGACTGGAGGCTGACCACTTTGAAGAACGGTGATTGTGCAGTTGTCCGAATCGGTTGCTCCCTGTGTGTCTGTGACGGTGAGGATGATATTGTAAATGCCCAGTGCGGTGTAGATATGAGTCGGGTCAATGCCTGTGCCGAGGGGAGAGCCATCACCGAAGTCCCATTCATAGGATACAATTCCACCAGTCTTCTTAGCATACTTGAGGTCCTCATTTGTCAGGTCTAGATAGCTAATGTGTGGGTTCTCATCTCTGTCCAGCTCGAGGGAGGAAAACCATCCAACATCACCGGTCGAGTCCACAACCTCGATATGCCATTCAGTTCCTAACCATCTTGCATACTTGAGATCTCCGTTTGCGTAGTCCAGATAGCTCATGTGCGGATTATCATCCATGTCTAGGTCCATAGATGACCAACCGCCGATTTCACCACCTGGATCTACTGTCTCTATGCTCCAGTTGGCGCCAGTCCATTTCGCATACTTCAGCCAACTCTCGGTCCAGTTCAAGCCGAAGTCCCAGCCAGAATAGCTTATGTGAGGATAGCCTTGGCTGTCGAGCGCCAAAGATGGCAATTTTCCAACCCGACCTTCAGAGTCTACAGTCTCAACAATCCATCCGGTTCCGTTCCATCTCGTGTACTTGAGGTCCTCTCTTGTGAAGTCAAAGTAACTGAAATGGGGATAATCGTTTGTATCAAGGGCAATTGAAGAATACGCACCTGAACTCGTCTTGGATTCGACGATTTCGATGTTCCATGCTGTTTCGTTTCTCTCTGCGTGCTTGAACCAGCCGTTATAAGCATCGTACAGGCCTATGTGTGGATTGTCTTTGCTGTCAACTGCTATGGAGCTATAAAGGCTGTTAGGTGACCAGTCAATATCTTCGATGGTCCAAGCAGATCCATTCCAAACGGCGTATTGGATTCTGTGACTTGAGTATCGTAGGTAGCTGATATGTGGATTGTCTTTGCTGTCCAAGGCAATGTTGGCATCTAAGCCAGGTCCTCCCGAGTAACCAACGCTCTCATTGACCCAAGAGCTCCCGGTCCATTTTGCATATTTCAGTTTCCCTTTTGAGTGGTCATTATAGCTTATTCTGGGGTAGTCATTGCCGTCGAGTGCAAGTGAACTGCCCCATCCAACGAAACCAACCGAATCCACCGTTGTGATCTCCCAACCGGCGTCGGGATCATAGCTTCCGCTTCCATTGAAGTGAACAACATCTCCGACATGGACGGTTTGGTCGCTCCCAGCGTCCGCAACTGGAGTTTGATTCTGCGGATCCTCCATTGAGAATATTGGAACCGCGGCATTGGGTGAGAAGACGTATGGACTAACAAGCACAGCCAGAACAAGGAATGATACGAACCTCCTGATCATTGTCTAAGCCCTCCTGACGTTCGGAACCTCCAAATACTCTATCGAGTACGAGCACTATAAAACTTTTCTCGAATCTGGCCACTTCCCGCTCTCCTTCCTCAAAACCTCTTCAGGGAATGACAATAGTCAACGAAGTAGGATTCAGAGAAGTGTAGACTACACCAAAAGCTACTAGATCTCAAATAATCTTCCTTCCAAGAACACGTCTCCACAGTTCTCTGGCACAAGGTTTTATTGGATCGACGAGGATTGTCCAAGTCCTGAGGGGAACTACGGAATGGTAACCGTAATCACGGCGACGCCGATTCCCCCATCATCATCCTCACCGGTCACGTTGACAGTGTAAGTCCCACTGCCCGGGAACACATGATTGATGATCTCCATGATCTCCACGGGATACGTTTCATTCACATTCGGATAGAAAGTGGTGACATTCGTCCCATCGCCGAAGTCCCAATGGAAGGTCAATTCATCCGCACCTGGATCGGAAGCGGTCGCTTTGAAGGTCATGCCGTGCGAGAGTATGGCGGCGGTCAAATCAACCTCCCAGATGTAAGTATCTGGATGCTGGACATTGAATGTGTGATGTATCCGTAGCTCCTGTCCGTCGCTGAAGGTCAGTATTATCCAGCACGGATTCGCACCATTAGGTTGACCATTAATCGGGTCGTCCTCAGGTGTGTAGCGTACTATCGCTGAGTACTTCTTCGAATAGTCCACTTGGACTTGTGTGAGACTGAGCATTTGGTCATTTGGGCTTCCAGGATATCGTACTAGAGTTCCGCTCGCTATGAGTGTTCCGTCCTCGTACAGTTCGATGGTCACATCATGCCATTTCTCGCCAGCGATTCTGAGCGAAGCGTCGACCTCAATTGGAAGGACTTCCAAGGTCACGGTCGGGGGAACGTTCTTCACCAGAACATGAGAGGTATCAATTCCGACTCCACCATCATCATCTGTTACTCTCAAGGCAACATATCCATCGAAGTCATCAGAGAAGGTGTGAGAAACAGCCTGGCCACTGACATCAACATCGAAGATTACACCATCATAGTCGAAGTCCCACTCAAAGATATGGGTATCTCCCTTTCCTGGATCGTAGAAGCTTCCATCAAACGTGAATGTGGAGACCTCATATCCTTCTTTGTCATCTCCTGCGTCAGCAATAGGAGGAACGTTGTCTATCGTGACCGTCGTGACATCAATATCCCCTCCGCCATCGTCATCTGTGACTCTCAGAGCGATGTCTTCAGAGTAGTCGTCATACCATG
>JAUVHO010000078.1 GCA_030593295.1 Methanomassiliicoccales archaeon
CATCTCTATCGTGAACTCTGAGCGATAGGACTGGAGGGCGCTCTTGTACGGTATCTCTCCCACAAGTTCAGGCTCTATCTGTTTGGAGCCCTTTTCCATCACAAAACAAGAGAAGTCGATCCCGTTCGTCACTATGGAAAGGTAGTTCTTCCTCTTGCTTGACCTGGATTTGAGCATGGAGTCGTCCGTTTTGCTGTGGAACATATCGTCAAGGCTGGATATCCGCCTGAAGTGTCCCCCTTTGAACCCCATGGCGAAAGGATGTGAATGATACAGCCCGACTATGCCCACGTTCCTTGGATACGTGCTTGCGACCTCGGCCTCAAGGGCCGGGTCCGCTTCAGCTCCAAATCGGGCTTGTTTTCGATATCTCGTGCATGGAATCGACTCGGAAACGCAGACCCCATCCTCATTGAAGAACCCCAGAAGCCAGCCTATGACCTCCTTGCCGTGGGCCTTTGCGGATCTGAGCGCGTGGCTCAGCAAAGAGTCGATAGCGTCTTCCCTTACGATGATGGAATCTACCATACTAGACCTTCCCGCACACCGGGCAGCTGGAATCCCTTTTCCAATCGTACCTTTCAAGTCTCCCCTCCATCCCATAATACATGAGGTATGAAGCAACTTCACCGAAACCCAGCAGGTGTTTGAGACCTTCCTGGCACTGGAGGCTGGATATTATCGCCATCGTGGTCGGGAGTGAGGTGAAATGGCAGAGACCTGAACCGTCGCTCTTGGGCTTGTACTCGCTCTCCTCACTTACCATGGGTCTGTTGCATCTGTAACACGCGGTCTCACCCGGTATGACAACGTGCACGCTTCCGTTGATGCCGTCATTGGACGCTCCACCGTCGATCAGAGGTTTCCTCCCCTTGACTATCTGAGAATTGATGAAGAGCCTCACCTGGAAGGTGTCCACGCAGCCGAAGATGATGTCGCACTTCTCAACCTCGCTGATGAACGAATCATAGCCCTTTCCGTCAGTTATGTCGTACGGATAGGTTGTGATTTCGACGTCCGGATTCGCCTTCAGTAGATGATCCTTCAACGCGTCGACCTTTGCCATGCCCACCTGGTCGGCGTTGTATATCAACCGATTGAGATTGGCCTCTTCCAGCTTGTCGTAGTCCATCAGGACGAGTTCGCCCACTCCCACTCGGGCCATTATCTCTGCGGTCAGTGCTCCCAGGCCTCCGATCCCGACGACCATTGCTCTCACGTCCTTCAGTTTAGAGAAATCCGCGAACTCGAACTGCATCAATCTGGAGTACCTTTCGCTCATATCCACCCCTTCTCTCTCATGGACGTCAAAACGCTCTGGACCCAGTATGAGACCTCTCGTTTCATGTACAACGCGATACCGGAATATTCGTCCCACCAGTAGTGGCTTTCCATGTGCATGTCACACAATCTTAGACCGAGAACGCTGTCGTCCAGTTTCCTATCGGTATATTTCATGAGCTCCGGAATCCGTACCGCAGGCGGGGTCGTCGGATACGCGTCCTTCAGGACCATCTCCATGTCGAACTCGAACCCCCATACGATCACCTTTCCTTTCCATCGCGTGGCCTTCTCATCCACCGGTGAAAGCTTGAACCACTCGCCGCCTTCAAGGAACCTCAAGTAGTCGCTGAACTTCGCCAGGGCATAGGTCTCTTCTTTGACCCTCTCCTGCCAATTGTCGTCGCGCGGCGAAGCGACTGTTGCACATTGTAGAAAGTAGAACAAATCGTCCTCGGGTGGCATCTCGATCTCATCCAACGACAGAAGGGTCGATCACGTGGATGTTCGCACTCTTGCCGGCCACTTCCTTAACGGTTCCGCCCTCTATCGGAGAACCTCCGGGAAAAGTCGCTGTCACAATGCCCGGGTCCTTCTCCTGCTTCTTGGCAGCCATCACAAGGGCCTCCTGGAAAAGCATGCTCTCGGGCACCTTCAGCGACACTGTCGGGCGGTCCGCGTCACTGATGAATATAAACCTCAACGTGACTTGTGCCATATCAATCCCAAGTATCATAGATGACGCTGTCTATAAATCTATTGTGGTTCGGTTTCCGCAGGAAGTGAAATGGACCCAACGGGACTCGAACCCGTGGCCTCTGCCTTGCGAAGGCAGCGATCTACCAGTCTGATCTATGGGCCCGTGGCTAGGTAGATTGTCAAATCAAACTAAATACATTCCGAATTGACTACTTCTCTTGAAGCTTCTTCAGGTTGAGCTCGTACAGCTCTTTGGACAACTTCCCTTCTGAATAGGCCTTCTTGAGCATGGCCACCTTCGGGTCCTCATCCTCTGGCGCCGGAGCTTGGAGCTTCTTAAGGTTGATTTCGTAGAGCTCCTTGGAGATTTTCCCTTCCGAGTAAGCCTTCTTGAGCGTGACCACCTTCGGATCCTCATCCTCTGGTGCCGGAGGCTCCTCTTCTATGGCCTCCTCTTCTTGAAGGCGCTCTTCCTCTTCTTCTGTGACCTCTTCGGGAATGCCTTCCTCGAACAGCCCGTCGACCTCCATATCTTCCGTCACCCTTGGTTTCAGTGCCGTGCCAATGAGGAGCCCGATCATCATGGCCACGATCACACCAATGATAACGAACATCCACGGCGTGTAGTCAGGAATGGCCATCTCGATCACCAATCTGCTTGCCCTGGAGTTGCCGGCGGAGTCAGTTGTCTCAATTACTATCAGGTTGGCGCCCTCGCTTAGGCTCACTTCTTCTTCGAAGCTCCCATCGGATGCCACGGACACGAACTTGCCGTTGACGGTGACGATGTTGCCCGGTTCGGCCGTTCCATGTATCGTTATGGTGCTCTCCTCTGTCGTCGCAGGCAGTTCCTCTACCACCAGTCCGGGTGCCACGGTGTCCAGGGTTATGTTTCTGTAATCCGTCGCGATGTTCCCGGCCATGTCCACTGCTTCGATCATGTGAACGTTCATGCCTTCCATGAGCGGAAGAAGGATGGTGAAAGTGCCGTCTCCTTCAACGTACAACGGTTTCTCGTTCACGGTCACGGTAACCGTGGTCGGGTCATACAGGGTATCGTTCGCGATCAGGTCCTCGACCCTCCCAGTGAGCGTGGCGAACTCCGAGCTCGTAAGGGTGCCCTTATCGAACTTCAGGTCACTTAGCATAGGCGCTATTGTATCGTAGATTATGACCTTCTGCATGCTGAAGGTGTTGGACCGCACGACCTCCTTTCCAACGGTTATTCCGAAGAAGTCCACGACAACAACATCAATGACGTTCTCGCCAGCGACAAGATCGAGCTCGGTCTCGAAGTACCCGTTCTCATCGGCGATCACCGTCTTCTCTCGGATGACGACCGTCTTGTCCGGTTCGGTCCAGCCGCTCACAATGGCCACTGGGCTTGAGGTCGCCTCGATCGCACTTCCTTCCAGGATCAGGTTGGGCGCGGTGCTGTCCACCATGAAGTCCATCTTGCCGTAGTTCTCGTTCCCGGCAATATCGGAGGCATACACTTCGAACCTGTGAACGCCCTCCTTAAGCTCCTCTGGCGGTGTGTACGTCACCGTACCCTCGTAGTATCCGTACTTGCCCCCGCTGTCCGTGAAAGCCAGATTGATATCCGCTACGCTGGTCACGTTCGCTCCGTCGAAGTAGGCTCTCACGGTCTTGCCGTCCAACTCTCCTCTGTCCGCATCTCG
>JAUVHO010000053.1 GCA_030593295.1 Methanomassiliicoccales archaeon
GGTCGTGATTGGAAGGCATATCTGCTGAAAGTGAATTTGAGTGGGGAAAAGCAATGGGAAAGATCTTTTCGGATTAGGGGAAACGAATGCGCCTTCTCACTCGTAGTAAATGAAAATATCCTATTGTTCGGCGAAACCAGAGATTCGTCTGGAAACAGCCATTTCTTTCTCCTGAATCTGGATAGTCATGGGGAAAGAATCTGGGGAAGGGTATATTGTGGTGCAGAAGATGTGATGGCTGGAGGCATTATTCCAGATGATCAAGGCCATATACTGGCAGGAAGCCTGATGAGGAATGGGGGGTGGTATCTGTATCTATTGAAAGTTGATACGGATGGTGGAAAGATATGGGAAAAGTTGCACAAAGATGCTTTTGTATATGACATGTGTAGTGGAGAAGACGGGATTCTTCTGACTGGAATGAGAGGTGACCATATTTATCTTGCTAAAATCAATAAAAAGGGGGAAATTGTCTGGGATAGGACCTATGATGATGGCTGTGGCGTAACGATTGACTGCAAAGAAGGTAAAATTGCGATTGCTGGAAGAATCGAGGTGGGTGAATCATGTTTTCCCGTATTATACAGAATTCTTGAAGATGGAACTGTAGAGTGGAAGAGAATCTATGATAAGGAAGGATTTATTGAAAAGGTGAAGCGATTAGACGATGGATATATGCTAATTCGACATGGATTAACACCAAAGGAACATACTGAAATCATCCAAGTGGGTGAAGATGGATTGCTTAAATGAAGAAGGAATGGATGGGGACATTCTGCAGACAGGATACGGTTATTGGGTCAAGGCTGTGAGTGAAACCGCTTGGATCGTAGCTAGTTCCTCCGTCCTTCACGGAAGCAATGGAGTGTTGGAGAATCCGTGCCTTGGAGGATACAAAGCATTTCTGTTTGAACCCAGAATCCCTCGATATAAACGCTTCAGAGTCGGTCCATCCTCCCAAAATCATAAATACGCTGAAGCGAATATATACCTAAGGACAGCCAAGACAGCGAGGGGGTGTACTCGTGGACGATGAACAGATAAAAGAGTTCTCAAAGAAACTCAGTGAGAGAATCTCTCATCTGGAGGACAAGAACGACAGACTTCTAGAGAACTCGAGAAGGGTTGAGGGCGAGAAACGGTTTATCGAAGGAGAGCTCGTAAGACTACAGAAAGAGATCAAGCGGCTGAAGACGGAGATGGAGCGTTTGAAGACGCCTCCACTTATAATTGGGAGCATCAAGGATGTTCTCGCGGACGGAAGGGTAGTTGTCAAGAGCTCCACAGGTCCAGATTTCATTGTTAACACTGCTGACTACATCGGAAAGGATAATGTCGTGGTCGGTTCACGCGTTGCCCTTAACAAACAGACCTTGGCGGTCATGGGCGTTCTGCCTCCATCCTTGGACCCGGTGGTCATGGGCGCAGAGATCCTTGAGAAGCCCGAAACCTCGTACAAGGACGTGGGCGGATTGGAGGAACAGCTGGTGGAGGTCAAGGAGGCGGTGGAAGACCCTCTTCTGAAGCCAGACCTGTACAAGAAGGTCGGGATCGAGCCGCCAAGCGGCGTTCTGCTGGTCGGACCACCTGGAACTGGAAAGACCCTCTTGGCTAAAGCGATTGCCAATAAGACAAATGCTGTTTTCATCAGGTTCGTAGGCTCTGAACTGGTTCAGAAGTACATTGGTGAGGGCGCAAGGCTGGTCCGCGAGCTTTTCGAGCTGGCCAGGGAGAAGGCTCCTACGATTGTGTTCATAGATGAGATCGATGCCATAGGGGCCAAGAGGCTGGAGGTCGCCACTTCCGGAGATAGGGAGGTCCAGAGGACCCTCATGCAGCTTCTGGCGGAAATGGACGGTTTCAACCCCATAGGCAACGTGAAGATAATTGGGGCCACTAATAGGCCCGACATCCTGGACGAAGCACTGCTCAGGCCAGGCAGGTTCGACAGGATAATCGAGATCCCAATCCCCAACGAGGAGGCGAGGACGGAGATATTCAACATCCACATCCGCAAGATGAACATCCCCAAGACGATAGACTTCAAGACACTCGTAGCAAGGTGTGATGGGGCGACTGGAGCCGACATAAAGGCAATATGCACTGAGGCAGGGATGTTCGCAATAAGAGAGGACAGGGAAGTCGTGTCCATGGCTGATTTCGAGAGGGCGATAGAAAAGGTGATGTCTTCCTCGATTGAAGAGTCAGAAAAAGCTGGCGCGATGTTCGCCTGAGGTCATTCATCCTCTACTTCGATTTCTATGACGAAAGCTCCTATGTAATCGCATCTCTTGCAGTGGTATTTCTTACCAGTGATCATGCCAGCTTCGTAATACAGATCTGGCGACCCGCACTGGGGACATGTCAAGACCCTCCTGCCCATCGTGTGCCAATATGAGAACTCCAGAGATAAAGCTACCGAGATTCTTGGAGGTTGCTCAACACCATGTTTCGTGTGTCTGGATATAGAACCGCAATGTTTATTAAAGCCATGCCAATAACAAGGGGTTGCGATGTACCGCATAAAAAGAGATCAACGTTCAGCAGTGGACGCGTTTGCAGCATTGGTCGTTGTCCTGATCATAATCGCAGGAGTGATGGGCGTCCTGCTCTACAGTCAGATGACAGCAGAACCGCACAAGTCACCTGACGTCCTTGAGGTTGAGGAGAGGGACGAGATCGAGTTCACCTACACTGGATACCTCATGAACACATTGGTTTTTGACACCATGATTGAAGATGTGGCCATTGACAACGACACGTATCCCAAATCCCTCCTTTTTGAATGGCCAGAAGAAGGAGTTTTCGGAGCGATACCGGTCACGGTCGGTGATGGCGTTCCTCATTACACATTCGAAGGCATGGCGAGAAATGGTGAGGTCTTGGAGATTGCCATGCTCGGCATGCAAGTGAACCAGACCAAGTCCGTCGTCGTCCATCCTGATGATGGATTCGGCGATGTCGATCCTTCGAAGATCGTGACGCTTAGCCTCACTGAGACTCGGGACATCGCGGAGACACTGTCCTGGGGAGATTTCGGAGAGAGATTCCTGGTACCTCCTGTTGTCAACGGGACAGTGACTGATCCGGTATGGGGTTGGGATGCCAGGGTGAGCGCGGTTCAGGAGGGGCCATTGGGGCCCGAGGTGACATTCCTCAATCTGCCTGAAGTTGGTGACATCATCACGCCTTATGTTGGGTTCAAGTCCAAGGTCATATCTGTGGAGAGTGGAGCCAATGGGGGCATAGGGGAGATCATCGTTGAGCATCTACTGGACTCCGGCGATGTCAACAAAGTGATGGGGGATTCTCCCCATGAGGAAGGCATATTCGCCGTTGTGGGCGTTAACCAAGTCGCTGGAACTTTCGTCGCAGACTTCAATTCTGAAAAGGTTGGCGTGGACCTTCTTTACGAGATTACGATAGTGAGCATCACCAGGCGTTAGGGTTCTATGGACTAGTATTTCTGTTTGGCGTAACTCTTGCCGGCGATATCCAGGCCGAACATGATCCTCAGGTCGCCCTTGAGCCAGGTCAGCAGTGTGTTGACGTAACCGTCCTTTTCCATCCTTCTGACGGAGAGTTCCACGAACTGTTCCTTATCGTAGACTATCTTCCCCAACTTCATGAGCCTGAAGCCGATCTCCACGTCGTCCGAGTGGGGAAGGGATTTGTATCCCCCCGCCTCCAGGAAGATGGACCTTCTGAATCCCGAATTCGTCCCTCCGGTCGTGTACATGCCGAAGAAGGTCGCCAAGTAGATGACGTTCCTCAGGAACAAGAAAATCAGCCTGGATTTCCAGTTCTTCTCTATGGGACCATCGGGGCCGACCACGGCCACCACTTCCGCATCGCTTTCGAAATGTCTCAGCATGATCTCCAACCATCTGTCTGGAAGGCGGATGTCAGCGTCGGTTGTCGCTATGAAAGGTGCGCTGGCCGCTTTCACACCGTCGTTCCTTGCCCCTCCTATGCCATCGCTCTCTTGGATAATGACCTTGTCCGCGTACTTCTCTGCGATCTCCCTGGTCCTGTCCTTGCTGTCCCCGTCCACTATGATGATCTCGAATTCGGACCTGGGTATTGTCTGGTTCTCGAACTGCTTGAGGAACGTCTCAATGGACTTCTCCTCTTCAAATGTCGGCACAACAACTGATATCCTTATCATCTCGCTCACTTGAGCTCTTCCGCTAGGACAAAGGCTTTCTCGATGCAGGCATCCATGTTCAGATACTGGAACTGACCGAACCTTCCACACGTTCGGATCCCTTCGGCTTCCAGATGATTCTCAACAACCTTGATGTTCTTCTCATACTCTGAATCATAGATCACGTATGCTGGCGTCATTCTTGCCGCGTCGGTCACGACAACAGATTCCCTTTTGATGATCTCCAGCTGGTGTAGCCTGTTGACAACGTTCTCGATGATCTCCTCATCTGACATGTTCCAGATGTCGTCCCCTATATGGCAAGTTATCTCCGCCAGAATGCTGGAATGACCTTCGGGCACCACTCCCGGGCTGTAATTCGATGGGAAGCTGACCCGGTGGAAAAGGCTTTCCTCTTCCGGGAAGTAGGCCCACGAGAAGTCCATGGTCTTGGGAACGGACATCCCGATGAACACCGAGATCAGTGAATTGTACTTGAGATTTGCAGCGCTTTCCTTGACTTCCCCGGGGATGTTATCCAAACAACCAATCAGACTGGGAATGGGAATCGTGGAGATGATCCTGCTGAACGATTTCTCTGATACGGAATCCGAGACAATGTATTCACCGCCCTCTTTCCGGATGCTCTTGACGACGTACTGGGTTGTGATCTCGTCGCATTCCCCCGCTATTCCATCGGTCAATACTTGAATCCCACCAGTTCTGGGATACAAGAAGTTGAGTTGATGCGTGTAGCCTTCAGTGCTGATGCCCAAGGATGACCTGATGACATCATCAAGCGGCGGGTCGGGTATCCTCCCAGCGATCCAGTCAAGGCTCATGTCACTGGACTTGATCTTCCAGATCTTCTCGTTGTACGGGAGGAGGTACTTCTCGGTTATCCCCTTCCCGAACCGGTAGTACATCCACTCTTCGAAGTTCTTCGGTTTCTGGGTTCTCTCATCTTTGCGCGCGTAGAAGCTCTCGATGTATCCTGCCAGACATTCAAAGTTGTCTTCCGGCGGTAGCTCTGAAAGGGCGTTCTCGAAAGGGTATTTCACGTAGTTGCCTTTGAAGAAGACCTTGGTGTTCCTGGTCCTGCTCTCAACGTTGTCTCCGAGCCTCCTCTCTATGAACTTCATGGTGTCCTTGTTCCTGGAGAACAGGACGTGAGATCCGCCTATGTCGTATGTGAATCCCTCAATGACCTTGCTCCTGCACAGCCCGCCCACAACCTCCTCCTTTTCCAGCACTTCAGACCCCGGAAGCAATGATCCAAGAGTCAACCCTGTAAGTCCGCCACCCAGTATACCAGTATTCATCGATATCACCCATCCTCTTCGGTTGTTCGATCCGTCCACTCCATGGCCTTACGCTTGTCCCTTCGGGACTTTATGAGGGCCAGCACTCCGCTGACCACAATGAAGACGATGACCATGATCAAGGTCATATTCTGCGCCATGTCCCTTGGATATGCAACGTTGAACGCCGCCACAATGGACAGGAGGAACGAGTACTTCACCAATCCTCCCACCGCAACATATGTTATCGATTTCTTGAAGTCCCATTCACACGCTGCTATGAATGCCCCCACGAAAGGAACGGTCGGGGCGATCCGGTTGGACAGTATGAGCCTCTCGTCCTTCAGAACCAGGAATTTCACGTACTTGTTCATGGCCCTCTTCATGAAGCCCGGCAGCCCGATGTTCTTGGCCGCGTAGTATAACGTGGAATTGCCCAGGACCTCCCCCACTTCTGCCACGACGAGTATCAGTATCCCCCATTCCCAGACAGGATTAGCTTGAAAGATGAGAACGGCGAAGAGCTCCGGGAGCAGAGGGATGATCATGGCATCGAAGTAGAAGATGAGGAATATTGCAGTCAGGCCCCCAAAAAAGCCCAGACTTGAGAACAGTTCTATGAGCGCATCACCGAGCATTCGAATCTCCCTTCGTCACTCAGGTCGGACGGTGTCCATCCAACCACTGAGGCAGCACATTCCAGCTACCATAAATCCCTTTGCATGACGTTTTCATCCCTTGTTCTGCCTGTAATCGATCACCCTTTTGTAAAGGTCCACCAGCTTGTTTGTGCAAACCTCGATGGAGTAGCCCTTGGCCATCATTCTCACGTTCCTCGCCATGTCCTCGCCGCTGTCGAGCGCCTTCTCCATCGCCGAGCAGGCGCCCTGGGTGTCGTCCGGTCGGAACAGGTATCCAGTGATCCCATCTATCACAAACTCGGGAATGGCCCTGTAGTCGATGCCGGCGACCGGCTTGCCCGTGGCCATGGCCTCGAGCACCACCAGTCCTTGGGTTTCAAAAGTGGACGTGATGGCAAAGGCGTCGCATGCGGCGTAATACTCAGGCAGTTCCTTATCACTGACGAACCCGGAGAAGATCACGTCATCGGCGATCCCGTTCAACTTGGCGGTTCTCACACAATGCGATATCGCGGGTCCCCTTCCGACCAGCATCAGTTTGGCGTTCTCTCTCTTTTTCTTCAGGCGTGCAAATGACTTGAACAACATGTCCAGATTCTTCTCTGGTGCCACTCTTCCCACATGTAGAATGAGCTCGTTACCGTCCAGCCCCCATTTCTCCCTTACATCTGAACCGTCGACTGCGGGGCTGAAACGGTCGTGGTCCACTCCGGTGGGAATGACGTCGGTGATCCTCATCTTTGGTGCCAGCATCCTCAGTTCGTGCAGAATGGCGGAGGTCGGCGCGATGACCCCGTAACACCTGTGGAGAAGGTACTTTATCCAGCTCTTGGTGGCGAACTCCATGAATCCGGTCTTGAGACCTATCGGGTTGTACCAGTTCAAGGCGTCAAGGACCAGGGTGTGGAAGGTCAGGACCATCGGGATCTTCAAGGTATGAGCGCTCCAGATGCTCTTGGCGCCCATCGCGGCCATCCCGTGGGTGTGTATCACGTCCACGTCCATGTTCCGGAGCAGCTTGACTTCCTTCCCAGGAAGTAGAGATACGACCCTGTATCCCGGGTAGGTCTTGAACTCTCTCGCCCTCAGGTAGATCGTGTTGGGGTCCTCGGGATTCAGGTGCTTCTTGTCCTCAGGCGCAAGTACAAAAACCTCATGGCCCAGCTTCTCCAGGGCCTTTCGTGTCGTCAATAGAGAATTCACCACGCCGTCAACTGTCGGCAGGTACGTGTCGGTCAGAATTGCTACTCTCATGCCGAGCCCCATTTCTCAGGTGCTTTCAGGACATTCCTACTTGGGCACCCCAAAGGAAGTTGGATTCCCTTCTCCATTGCTCGCAAAATGATACCAGTATAAGAATCTAATGTTGTCCCCACCATCTGCCTCACCTTATCTGGCCAGTATGGTCCTGAACTTCTCCACTACCTCTGAAGGGGACTCTCCCAACAGCCTCACCATAGGTTCTTTGCCCACCGAACCCCGGTCGAATATGACGTCCGGCACGCTTCCATGACTGAGTATGGCGTTCTCAGTACCCCACTCCATGGTCGAGACCTGTTCCGGCTCTTCCGATCTGTCGAACTCAGCAACCGAGAATCCAACGCTCCTGCACTTCTCCACAAGATCATCTGAGAACCTCAGGTTCATGGCGGACCTTGACCTGTGATTGTATTTCATGGCTGTCAGTATGATCTTCGCCACATGCTTGGACGCACCGAAATCGATGTGGGCAGGTGTGTCGACCTTGTCACCTACCTTGACGATCCGTCCCTCGAGTCCTGCGATGTCATCCGTGTCCGCGGCGAATGGCAAGGCATGTCCGATGTTGATGCCGACCTCTGGAACCAGTTCGGTGGTAAGAATCGACTTCAAGTGCTCCAATGCCAGGTCCAGTTCCTTCCAGACTGAGTACCTGTCCACAGTGTGATGGCTCTGAACGACCGGAACTCCCTTGCCGATCCTGTATGAATCGAAAAAACCCGCCGTGATCATCCTCTTGGACTTCTCTATGCTTCCGACCAGGTCCTTTCCGAGCGCCAGGTTGGCAGTGATGAACGCTGAAAAGGCGCATCCGCTCCCGTGAACGTCCTCCTTGTACCTCTCACCCCTGAATCTCACGAATTCGCCGTTGGTGAAGAGGATGTCAACAGGCTCTCCCTCCAGGTGGCCTCCCTTTATCAGGACGTTCCTCGCTCCGAGTGAATGGATTTTCTCGCAAGCCGATTCTACATCGCTCTCGCTTTCGATTCGGACCCCTGAGAGGATTTCGGCCTCCAAGGTGTTGGGCGTCACCACTTCGCTCATGGGAAGCAGCCGTGACTTCAGAGCATCGGTCAGATCCTCGGACTGAAGGGGTTTGTTGGTGGTCGAGATCATCACCGGGTCAACAACCAGAGGAAGGTCGGCCTTCTCAAGGTTCTCCGCGACCACCCTGGCTATCTCGGCAGACCAGAGCATCCCTGTCTTTGCGGCGCTCACATCGATATCCGTGAAGATCGCCTTCAACTGCTTCTCTATCTCCTCAGTTGGCACGGAAAAGATGGAATCCACGTCCTCGGTGTTCTGGGAGGTGACACACGTGATGACCGTGCATGGATGAACACCCAGGGATGCCATCGCCCTCACATCCGTCTGTATTCCCGCACCTCCGGACGAATCACTTCCCGCTACGGTTAGGGCGACCTTCATTGCCACAACAATTCGCTTTTTCCATTTAATCTTGACCTACAAACGCTTATATAGAGTCAAATTCATCTGAATGCGGGGTCAGAATGCGGGCTCAGAGCGGACACATAAGATTCGACAAGAAGGTCAAGTACAGCGACATCCTCCCAATTTACCGCGATGTTTTCGAGAGATTCCTTGAAGAGACCGACCAGATTCCCGAGGACGAACCTGAATATACTGAGGTGCTTGTCGAGCAGAATCTGCTGGATCTCAGGAACAACCGTAAGCCTGAAGGATATAACAGGTCCGGAAGCATGCGAATGATGTTCCCCATAAGCGATGGTGTTGAGCTCTACTTCTATGGAAGGGGGAATGACTCGGAGGTTCCGCGCATCACCGAGCTGGTCAGCAAGATGTTGAAGAAGGAAGGTCTCAAGCACGAGGTGGAATGGGACAAGATGCTTCTGCTTGAGGAGAAGAAGAAGAAGTAGGCAATGCTTCTCTATGGGCTCCCGATTTTTGCTTCGTGAACGGTCGAGTATGTCGGCCCCTGAGGGCTCAGAACGCTTTTCTTCAGTCGGATGCTGGAGACCTCCATCTCCCCGAAATCCTCATCCTTCCAGCTTCTTATGGCCTGCGCAAGTTGCTCCTTGTTCCTGCCGCCTTTGACCCTCCCAAGTGTGAGATGCGGCGAGAATCTCCTCTTTTCCTTCCTGTATCCCAGTACCGTGAGTTCATCGTTCAGGAAGTCGGAGATGGATCTCATGCTGTCCGTGTTCCAGACGCCTATCCAGACCACCTTCATGTGATTCAGGCTTGGAAAGGCTCCCGTGCCTTTGAACGAGATCGAGAAAGGGTCCATCCCTTCAACGGAATCCTCCATGATCTTCTCTATCTCTGGGACGTGGTTCTCTGATGTGTCTCCCAGGAATTTTGCAGTCAAGTGCGTGTTCTCGAGGTCAACCAGCTTCACCTGGGCGTTGGTCTCTTTCAGAGCCTGGTGAAAACTCCTCATCAGTTCCGAGGGTTGGACATCGATGGATATGAAGGCCCTGAAGCTCATGGGTTCACACTCCACCGACCGTGGTCCCGGAGAAAGGCTCACCCCTTAGGGCCGATTCCAGTGCTTCCAGGTCCCTACCCTTCACGACCAGCAGCGGAGTCCTGTTCTTGGCTATTATCTCCGCACCCATCGCATCGAACACGTTGCTCGGTCCAGCTTTCCAGTCCGATGTCTTGCAGCATTCCAGGAGTTCCCCAAAGGACATCTTCTCTATCTTCTCCGCGTCGTCGTACACGTTTGGGTCCTTGGTGTAGACGCCATCCACTGCCGTAGCATTCACAATTCTGTCCGCCTTCACAAACTCTGCCAGAGAGGCCGCGACTCCGTCGGTCGTGTGACCAGGCGTTGTGCCTCCCATGACCATTATCGGACGGTCGTTCCCGAGTACTACCGCTTCTGCAACGGAGGTCGCGGGAAAGTCGTTCGACTTGCCTGAGAGGGCTGAGATCAGCAGTCTGGCATTGAGCCTGGTAACGTCCACTCCCATCTCGTCAAGAGCGCGCTCATCCGTCCCGAACTTGCGCCCCAGCTTGATGTAATACCTGGAGATCCTTCCGCCGCCAACCACAACATACAGCTTGATTTTGCTCGAAAGGCCAATTAGCAATTGCGCAAGGCCAGATAGATACTCAAAATCGTTGTCGTCCGGTATCAGGACCGAACCGCCGATGGAAATAACCACAATGTCCATCCGATTCCCCTATGCTTATAGGCCAAAACATCTTTAACCGATAAAAAGCAATCGGTGGCCGAAATGACCGAGATGGCCAGCAAGGAAAGATACAAATTCCGAAAGCAGTTGGACGAGATCGAGTCAGCCCATGGCAGAGGCACCGAGCTCATCTCACTATACGTCCCTCCGGGAAAACAGATACACAATGTAACTAGCCATCTGAGGAACGAGTACTCCCAGTCTTCAAACATCAAGAGCAAGACCACCAGGAAGAACGTGATGGGCGCGATAGAATCAATCCTAAGCAAGCTCAAGTACTTCAAGAAGCCTCCCGAGAGCGGCCTAGTGTTCTTCGTAGGTCACAAGGGGATAGGTGCCGATAAGACCGAGATGGTCTCATACGTCGTGGAACCACCGGAGCCCATACCCACGTTCCTTTACCGGTGCGATTCGGATTTCTTCACCGAACCTCTAAGGGACATGCTTCTCGAGAAGGAGAATTACGGGCTCGTGGTGGTGGACAGGAGCGAGGCGACCATAGGGATGTTGAGGGGGAGGCGAATAGACGTCATCAGGAACATACAGTCACTGGTTCCAAGCAAGCACAGGATGGGGGGTCAGTCGGCGAGGAGGTTCGAGAGGTTGATAGAGATCGCTGCTCACGAGTATTTCAAGAAAGTGGCCAACATAGCCAACGAGTCCTTCCTGTCCGAGAAGGACCTTGTGGGCATTCTCATTGGGGGTCCGGGTGCCACCAAGGACTTCTTCGCTGAGAAGGATTATCTGAACCACGAATTGAAGAAGAAGATCATAGATGCCTTCGACACTGGATACACTGACGAATACGGATTAAGGGAATTGGTCGAGAAGGCAAGGAAGGCCCTTTCAAACCTGGAACTGATAAAAGAGAAGGAACTCATCGAGAGGCTAATGAACGAGATCAGGAAGCCCGACGGCGGGCTGGCCGTGTACGGGCCGATGGTGAAGGAGGCGTTGGAGATGGGCGCAATAGATATCCTGTTGCTGTCTGAAGGGCTGGAGGGATCGGTCACCGGACTGGAATGCTCGAAGTGCAGTACGACGATAAGCTTGGCCGGGGATGAAGTCAAGGAGGGCTCCAAGTGTCCGGAGTGTGGATCGACCGTGAAGGACGAGGTCAAGATCGACCTGACGGAACACCTTTTCGACCTTGCAGAGAAGGTCGGGACAAGCATCGAGCTGATATCCGAGGACTCCGAAGAAGGCAACCTTTTCATGAAGACCTTCGGCGGCATGGCCGGTATACTCAGGTTCAAGATAGCCCAGGCTAACTAGGAAGAATAAAAAAGAAAAGAGTTGAGAAGGCCTACTTCTTGACCTTCTTCTTTTTCTTGTCCTTCGCGGGTTTCTCCTTCCTCGAGAGCAGCTTGGGGAACCTTCCGGCGAACTTCCTTCTGAACAGGAGTATTATCGCTATTACGAAGATCAGAACGACAAAGACGACTATGATCATCGTCGTTACCCACTGCGCCTCGATCACCGATATCGTGCCCTGTATGGAATTGTCTCCTTCTTCAGCTTCGAGTTCGTTGTTGGCCGCGCAGATGACCTTGATGGTATAGTCACCGTGGCTGTTGGGTGTCCAGGATAACTCCGCAGTGACGTTTTCACCGGCAGCGAGAGTCGACGTTGTGACTTGGGTCCCGTTGTAGTCATAGTACTTGACCGTCCCCGAGATCTCCTTGTCGATCTCCCCGACAATCCAGAAGGT
>JAUVHO010000076.1 GCA_030593295.1 Methanomassiliicoccales archaeon
CTCGGCAGGAAGATAGTCGCAAACATCGTGATGCTGGGCTTCTTCACCTCTGTCACTGAACTCTTCACCAAGGATGCCATGAAGGAGGCGGTCCTCAGCACCGTTCCGGAGCACACCAGAGAATTGAACGAGAAAGCCTTCGAAAAGGGATACGATCACGGTCTCCAACTCAAAAAGGGAAGAAATGCGGAATGAGTGCAAGCTCCGTTCTGGTTATAGGAGGGGGCATAGCCGGTATTCAGGCCTCCCTCGACCTCGCCAATGCTGGTGCCCATGTGTATCTGATAGAGAAGGCTCCGTTCCTGGGCGGGCGCATGGCGCAGTTGTTCAAGACCTTTCCCACTAATGATTGTTCTACGTGTATCGAAGCTCCGTTGATAGTTGAGGCTCACAGACATCCTAACATAGACGTCCTGGTGGACAGCGAAGTGATGACCGTCGCCGGAAGGGCGGGGGATTTCAGGGTCAAGGTGCTCAAGAACCCCAAGTACGTCAACGACAACTGCACTTCGTGCGGTGATTGCTTCGACGCCTGCCCGGAGGCCGTTCCCAACGAGTTCGACGTGGGTCTGAAGCTCAGGAAGGCGATCTACCTGCCGTTCCCGCAGGCGGTTCCATCCACTTACACCATCGACCGGGACCTGTGCCTCAACAAGGATCACGTGATAGCGTGCGAGAAGTGCCTGGAAGCGTGCCAGGTGGAGAACTGCATCGACTTCGAGATGGAGGCGGAGATGCTGGACCTGGATGTCGTTTCCATCATAGTCGCATGCGGCGGTTCGGTCCTCGATCCGAGGTCGCTCAAGAATTACGGTTACGGGGAGTTCGACAACGTCATCACCAACATGGAGTTCGAGAGGCTGGTCAGCGCCAGCGGACCCACCGAGGGGGAGCTCGTAGAGATGGAGGGGATGGAGAGTCCCAAGAGGATAACATTCGTTCTCTGCGCCGGGTCCAGGGACGTCAACTTCCAGGGGTACTGCTCCAGGGTGTGCTGCATGAGCTCTATCAAGGGGGCGTTGCTGGCCAAGGAGCATCTGAAGGACGTTGAGATCACGCTGCTGTACATAGACATCCGCGCCTTCGGGAAGGGTTTCGAAGAATATTACAGCCGGGCCAAGGAGATGGGGATCAAGTTCGTTAGGGGCAAAGCCGCTGAGGTCACAAAGAAGAACGACCATCTGGTGGTGTGGGTGGAGAACGCTGATGAGGGCGAGATAGAGGAGATGGAGACGGACATGGTTGTTCTGGCGCCTCCTATGCTTCCTGCTGAACATATCGGTGATCTGGCCAAGGTGCTGGACATCAAACTGGATGACAACGGTTTCTTCAGATCGGAACAGGTGAACGTGCTTCCATTGCGCGGTACCAAGGAGGGAATATTCCTCTGCGGTGTTGCTACTGGACCCAAGGACATTGCGGATTCTGTCGCCGAAGCTTCTGGCGCTGCGGTCAGCGCTTTGACTTACGTTGAGAATAGAGAACATCCGATCGTGGACATCCCGGAGAAAGGCGGAGAAGGCGAACCGAGGATCGGCGTTTTCGTCTGCCACTGCGGCAACAACATCGCCGGCGTGGTGGATGTCGAGGACGTTGCTGGCTATGCCGGAGAACTGCCGAATGTCGTGCATTCCGAACACACATTGTTCGCATGTGCCGACGTTACCATCGAGGACATAATCAACACGATAAAGGAGAAGGATCTGAACCGGGTCATCGTTGCGGCTTGCTCCCCAAAGACACACGGGGACCTCTTCATGGACGCGCTCATCGAGGCCGGGGTGAACCCGTACCTCTTCGAGATGTCCAATATCAGGAACCAATGCTCCTGGGTGCACTCGGACGAGCCCGAGAGGGCGACCGAGAAGTCCAAGACCTTGATCAGAATGAGCGTCGCCCGGGCGAACCTTGCGGAGCCGTTGATGGCGGAGAAGAGCTCTGTGACCAAATCTGCATTGGTGGTCGGGGGTGGGATCGCCGGCCTAACAGCCGCGCTGGACCTGAACGCTCAAGGTATGGACGTCACACTCATCGAGAAGGAAGAAGAACTTGGGGGCAGACTGAGAGAACTGCACAGGCTCTCCCCGGAAGGCATCGAAGCATCCAAGCTCCTGACGCTGAAGATGAAGGAACTGCTGAAAAGCGACGTTAACGTGATGACCTCCGCCACGCTGGATGATGTAAAAGGGTACGTGGGCAGCTTCCAGGTCACCATCAGATCGCTCGAAGGGGAGACCACCAAGGACTTCGGGGCGATAATACTGGCCATCGGCTCGGATCTGTACGAACCGACCGAATTCGGCTACGAGGAGCGCGAGAACGTCATCACCAACCTGGAACTGGAGAGGATGATGGAAGCAGGCCCGATCGAAGGGAAAACGATCTCTTTCATCCAATGCGTCGGGGCGAGGAACGAGGAGTATCCAGGATGTTCGAGATATTGCTGTGAGGTGGCAACCCATCAGGCCCTCCAACTGGCCGAGAAGAACAAGGTCAACTTCCTGCACAAGGACATGAGGACGTTCGGGAAAGGCGCGGAGGAGAACTACAAGATCGCCTCTGAAAGAGGTGTGACGTTCTTCCGTTGGAACGAGCCGCCGGAGTTCGACGGGAGCGAAGTGAAGGTGCAGGATGTGTTCTCGGGTGTGACGCTGGCTTTGCCAACGGATCTGCTCGTACTGTCGGTCGCAATGCGCCCCAACCGGGAAACCATGGAGAAGCTGGTGGAGGTTCTCAAGGTCCCGCTGAGCGAAGATGGCTTCCTGATGGAGAAGCATGTGAAGCTGGGTCCGGTGGAATCGAGCATTGCCGGCGTTTTCCTCGCGGGTTGTGTTTCCGGCCCCAAGAGGCTGGATGAGACCGTTTCAAGTGCAAGCGGTGCCGCCGCAAAGGCTGCTGCGTTGCTCAGTAAGGATGAGATCCTCGTCAGTCCGATAGTGGCTTTCGTGAGAGAGGACAACTGCCGTTGGTGTGCAAGATGTTCCGAGGTTTGTCCATATTCTGCAATTGACATCGTAGAGATAGAGGGAGGAAAGGTCGCCAGGGTGAACGGGGCCATGTGCACCGGATGCGGCGCGTGCGTGGTCGAGTGCCCAACGAAGGCGATGATCCTCAGAGGGTTCAAGGATGAACAGATAGAGGCGCAGATAGACGCCATGATGGGGGAACTGGCATGAGCTGGGACCCGCAGATACTGGTGTTCGCGTGCAACTGGTGCTCGTACGGCGGAGCGGACGCGGCGGGTGTCAGCAGGTTCCAGTATCCTCCGGACGTTCAGATAGTCAGGGTCATGTGCTCTGGGAGGGTCGATCCAGGATTCGTTCTCAGAGCGTTCAACAAGGGTGCCGACGGCGTTCTCGTTACCGGCTGCCATCTCGGTGACTGCCACTACCAGGACGGGAACTACAAGGCCGAGAAGAGGGTGGAGATGCTTTACACATTGTTGAGTCAACTGGGCATCCAATCCGAGAGGCTGGGACTGGAGTGGATATCCGCCGCCGAAGGGCAGAGGTTCGCCAACGTCATCACGGATTTCGTGGGCAAGATCAGAAAGCTTGGGCCTGCAAACGGGGGTGAAGGGACGTGACCATGCAGGAGTCCATGCAGAGAACGAATGCCCAAATGTGCTATTCTTGCGGTAGATGCACCGCTCATTGTCCAGTTGTTAGGGTTGGAGCGTCAGAATCACCCAGGGAGTTGGTGGAGAGGGCCCAGCTGGGAAGGGACCTGACCAACGACGATCTGGTGTGGAACTGCTTAACCTGTAAACTGTGCCAGAACTACTGTCCGGAAGATGTGGATTTCATCGGTTTCATTCGTGAGATCAGGGGCATATCCAGGGACAACGGCGGGAAGCCGGAGTACACCCACGGAGAGATGATGCAGACAATGGCCAGGATTTTCGCTTCGGGCAAGTTCAAGCAGAACAAGCTGGAGTGGCTGGACAGGAGCAAGACATCGCACGACGGGGAGGTCGCCTTATGGATCGGTTGCGGCCCGTACGTGGACACCGCCCTCAAGGACCACGGCAGCGACCAGGTGAACATTACGAATGCTGCCTTGGACGTACTGAACATGCTCGGGATCAAACCCAGGGTGCTGGACGAAGAGGTGTGCTGCGGTCACGACGCTCTCTGGATAGGGGAGGACGAGACCTTCGAGGCGCTGATGGACAAGAACCTGGAAGTAATATCAAGATCCGAAATAACCAAGCTGGTCTTCACCTGCCCCGAGGGGTACGAGGTGATGAAGCACGAGTATCCGGACATGGGGATCGAGCTGGCCCACATCTCCGAAGTGGTCGCGGATGCCGTGGACGACGGCGTCGCAACCTTCGACAAGATGGAGAAGAAGGTCACCTACCAGGACCCGTGCAGATTGGGCAGATTCCTAGGGATCTACGACCAACCAAGAAAGGTACTTGAACATATTCCCGGAATAGAACTGGTAGAGATGGAACACAGCGGCAAGAGATCAAGATGCTGCGGCGTGAGCGCATGGATAAACTGCAATCAGAACTCTAAGAGGATGCAGATGGAGAGGCTGGAGGAGGC
>JAUVHO010000089.1 GCA_030593295.1 Methanomassiliicoccales archaeon
TGAACGTCTTCGTCCTGGAGCAATGTCGAGAACTTCTCATCCAGGCCTTCGATTTCATCCTGCATGGCGACAGCGGTTTGAACGTCGAGAATGGCTCCGCATCTGTTACAGAACTTGCCTGTGGCTTTGTTAGTTAGACCACATCGGGGGCATTCCTTTGGAGCGAGGGTGCGTTCGATCTTCTCCTTCTTTGGTTTCAACCCTCTTAGCTTCAGAACGGCACTGTCCATGTCACGGCCAGAGAGGTGAACATATGTTGCAGGCATGTTCGACCCCCGAACCCATCCCAGATATTGATTCATCTCTGCCTCCGTAAGATGTCTCGCCAGATAAGTTGCTCTACTGTGGCGGAAGTTGTGAGGATTGGACTTCTTCGTGACTCGAGCTCTCTTCGCCGCTTCTGAGAGGACCTTTCTCAGAGCTGGATAGCTCAGCATCTTGTTCCTGCCGACAGTCCCTATTCCAATCCACAGCGGTGATTCGGGGTCATTCCTGAAAGGATGGTTGTCAAGCCACTCGGCAAGGTATGGAGTTGAGTCTATCAAAGGAACACGTCTCATACCGGTCTTCCCCTGCAACGTGATTCTGGTCAGAGTTTCCTCGAAGTCCACGTGCTTGACCTGCATGGTGAGAAACTCTCCAGCTCTGCAGCCTGATTCCCAAATTACTGAAATCACCGCTCTGTCTCTAGAATGCCAGACTGCCTCGATCATGCTCTTGACCTCCTCTTCGGTCAGCAACTCTTCAGGCAGTTTCTGGTTGTTTCTCTTGCGCCCGGTCTTGATCCATTGAATCGACTCAGGATACTCCTCCCCTCCATCCATCCACTTGTAGAACTTCTTGATCGTCTTCTTGAAGTCAAGCTTGGTCTGATATGCATACTCCGTTTCTTCAAGTCTGTTCAGGACCCTTTCAAAGTCTGCCTTGTTGGCTTGGTCGAAGTCCTTGGCGAGGAAGTCAGCAAGAATAGGTAGGTCATGGAGATACCGAAGAGCCCTTGCTACACTGAGTCCTTCCGCAACACAGTGCTTCTGGAATTCGAGAATCATCTTCGTGTTGTGGTCAGATAGATTCTCCATCCCCCTGATTTGCTCGAGTTTTCTCCTAAGCCTCTTCTCATAGTCGTATATATCCCTCATCTCAGGCATGGCTACCTCTATGGGATTAGGGTGACTTAAACCTTTAGTTCAGTGCTCCCGAGGGGATTCGAACCCCTGTCTTCGGCTATCCCCGACTCCCGCCAAGGCGAAAATCGCGAGAGGCCGAGATGATTGGCCGGACTACACTACGGGAGCGTGCGCCGAACTATGGATGATGATTAGATAAACCTTTTTACCTGAGACAACTTCTCCGCGACCGTGAAGCTGGTCTACTGTCCGTCCTGTGATGAGGTCTTGGTGAGAAGCAGGATCGAAGGAAGACAGTGTCCCGCTTGCGGTGGCGGCGTCGAGAGAGTCGACACTGGTCTCTCGTGGCAGTATGTCACTTCCTGGATAGTCCTCCTTCTGGGTGCCGCCATGATATTGCTCTTGGAGATGGAGGACATGATAATGAAGATCCTGCTTTTCGTGTTGTTCGCGATAGTGGCGTTCGCGCTTTCCAGCTGGGGCGTGGAGGACCAGAAGAAGAAGGCTCTGTCGAAAGCAAGAGAGGAGAGGAAGGAATGAGAATCGTACTTGGCCAGGTCCAACC
>JAUVHO010000052.1 GCA_030593295.1 Methanomassiliicoccales archaeon
CATCCCAACTTCTGGGACTGGGAGAGAGAAGGAAGAACGGATACACCGCTGAACGGGTGGGTATTCATAGACACCACGGACTTCAATTCCACATTCGAGGGATTGAAAAAGATAAGCCAGGTGAACCACGTCATTTCCACATCCGGCGACTACAACTTGATCGCCAACATCGGTGTGGATGAGATCAGGGAATACGGAAACATTCTCAGGAGGAACGTGCTCACCATACCCGGCGTAAGGAACACAGAGACATACACCCATACGCCTGAGTAGACCAGTGACAGGGGTCCAAGTGGACCCCACCTCTCACAGGATTGATTGGAATTCCAGCGAAAGCGATGGCTGCAGACCAATACGATTGAAGGGATGAACTTTGGCAAATCCCTTTAACGACACTTCTCCGCCAGCCAAGTATCAGGACTTGAGAGCTGAGAGATAGAGCGGGAGGTTGGCCTTGTCCAATAAGTGTGCTTCCTTGATGTGCCAAGGTGGTTTCCACTTCTTGAGCCCCTTGGTAACCTCGAATCCTATCTGCCGTCCATCATGGACGCACACCACATCCACCTCGGTGTGATTGCGCCAGTAGTACACGGGATGTTCCCTGGAGAGATTCACGGCAACGGTTGCTTCCGTTACCCAATCCATGCTGGCCTCAATGTTGACATACTCACCCAGGACCTTGAATATGAACGGATCCGAGAAGTGGACCTTCTTGTTTTTCCTGCTGTCTATTCTGGAATCGTGGCGAATGAGATTCAGGACAATGAGGGATTGTATGCCCTCGAGCGTCTCAACATAGCTCTTCACCGTATTGGAGGAATTGATGCCAGTCTGGGTGGAGATCGAGTTCCAGCTTATCGGCGTGCCCCGTGCCCGAATTAGATATGACAGTATTTCCTTCATTGATCTGTCACTCTTCCCCATCCTTGACCAGTCCCCTTTGATCCAATCGAGATAGGTTCTGGTTGTTTCAACTGTCACCTTGCCGTACCGGACATGGTCACGCACGCTCCTCGGGAATCCCCCTATTCTCACATAGTCCTTGAACAGCTCAACAAGCCTTCGGGAGAACAGACTGTTGGCCTTGACGTTCCTTTCGAGTGCGGATATCCCGCCCACCTTTGTTTCCAAACCGCCCAGCACCTTCGCGAACCTGGAAAAGCCAAGCGGATGAAGGACGTAATCTCCCCCATATCCCCTTCTGCCCGGGAACGTTTCCTTCTGCTTCAGGAGCTCAATCCTTGCCGAGCCCGTGATCACGACCACATCCTTCTTGAGATCACCCGCATCTATCCTTGACTTGACCGCTCTCCACCAATCATCGACGAATGTGACTTCATCGAGGAATATCACGCTCTTCTTGATGCCCCAGGCATTCCTGGCAGAGAGATAGTTGTCGAGGACATCTCCCAATTCTCTGTGATCCGTTAGCTCATCGCAAGAGTAGAAGAAGACGGATTTAGAGGGCATCGTGTCTATCAACTGTTGGATGAGGATCTTAATGGCCGTGGTTTTCCCGACCTGCCGTGGGCCTGTTAGAAAATGCAACGAGAACGGTTTGAGCTTGATCTTGCCGACAACGTCCGGGATCCAATTGACCTCGGATGCCCTCCACTCTTCGTACAGGATGTCTGGCTCTTTCGTCCACCAAGGGTTGTACCTCTCCATGTCTGAAGCTAATCCAACAAGCTCTATTTAAACTGTTCGCAATCAGATTGCAAATCACTATTTAAACGATGTGCAATGAGAGTGAGGATGCTTGTGGCCTGCGTTTCTTCCTTCTTGACTTCAACGGGAGCTCTCCCTCACAAAACCATGACAGGGTCCTTGGGCAGTTTGGTAACGAACGGTTCTCTGCCTGGCTTTTTTCTTCTGACTTCTTCCAAGACGTCCTTGAGTCTTTCTCCTGTGCTTATCACTTCATTGTCGACCATGGCCACCCAGACGCCGGCATATAGGCTGCTGTCGTAGTATGAGACCAGATGCTCCAATTCGTTCAATTGCTTACCTCCATCCTTCTTTGAACGCACTCCACTGAGGATCTTGGGGGGCCTCCACTTCCCCTTCTGACCCGTTTCCGGCTCGGTTGACTTCCTTTTCATTGCACTGAAGAGGATATGGTCTCGAAGTTTCTTAAGGCTTCGCTTCGCTGTTGTTGAATGAAGAATGGGCTAGATGCAGTGTCTTCTGAGACGGGTCCATCACCAGGAAAAGGAGTGAAGGGGCTAGAACAACCCCAACGTCTTCCCGTTCTCGTCTATGTCCACCACTTCCGCCGCTGGCTTGGACGGCAGTCCGGGCATGGTCCTCATCTCGCCGCACAGCGGATACAGGAACCCTGCACCTATGGAGGGCTTTATGTCCCTTATGGGCAACATGAAGCCGGTCGGAGCGCCCTTCAGATGCGGGTCGTGCGACAAAGACAGATGCGTCTTCGCCATGCACATGGGAAGGTTGCCGTAGCCGAGTTTCTCGAACATCTGGACCTTCTTCTCGGCCTCTTCCGAGAACTCCACTCCGTCCGCGCCGTAGATCTCCTTGGCGATGGTCTCTATCTTCTGCTTGATGGGCATGTCGTCCGGGTACAGCAGCTTGAAGTCGCTCGGCTGATCGCAGGCCTTGATGACCGCTCTGCCGATGTCCATTGCGCCTTCTCCGCCTCGGGCATGGAAGTCCCCTGACTCTGCGGCGTCCGCGCCTGCCTCAAGTGCGATCTCCTTCACCGCGTCCACTTCAGCGTCGGTATCGGTTGCGAACCTGTTGACCGCCACCACGACCGGCACGCCGAACTTCTTCATGTTCTCGATGTGCTTGATCATGTTGACGCAGCCCTTCTTGACCGCTTCCACGTCCTCGCCCTCCAGAAGCTCCTTCGGTGGTGTCTTGCCTGGCGGGAAGTCGAATGCGTCGCCGTGAAGTTTGAGCGCCCTTATGGTCGCAACGAGGATTATGCAGCTGGGTGCGTACCCTGCTTTCCTGCACTTGATGTTCAGGAACTTCTCCGCGCCCATGTCAGCTCCGAATCCGCTCTCTGTTAGCACGTAATCAGCGAGCTTCAAAGCCATCTTGTCCGCGATGATGGAATTGTTCCCCTGAGCGATGTTGGCGAACGGTCCGCAGTGCATGATGGCCGGTGTGTGCTCCAGCGTCTGAACGAGGTTGGGCTTCAAAGCGTCCTTAAGGACGACGGTCATTGCGCCCGCGGCCTTGATGTCGTCGGCCGTGACGGGTTTTCCATCGTGAGTGTAGGCCGGGACTATCCTTCCCAGGCGCTTTCTCAGGTCCTTCAGGTCGGATGCCAGTGCCAGGATGGCCATGATCTCTGACGCCACCGTGATGTCGTATCCGCTGTCCCTCGGGTATCCCTCGACGTCCTTCTTGGAAACGGTGCCTATCTTCACGTTCGTCAGTGCGGAATCGTTCAGGTCGACCACCCGGTTCCAGGATGTCGAAGACGGATCGATGTTCAGAGGGTTCTTCCTCCTGAACGTGGGATGGAACATCTGGTTGTCCAGCATGGCCGCCAGAAGGTTGTTCGCCGCTCCAATTGCGTGGATGTCCCCTGTGAAATGCAGGTTGATGTCCTCCATCGGAAGAACTTGGGAATACCCTCCTCCAGCCGCGCCGCCCTTGATCCCGAACACGGGACCCATCGACGGCTCTCGGATGGTGGTGATGACCGTCTTTCCCATTTCCTTCGCCAGTTTCGACATTGCCATGGAGACGCCGATCAGCGTGACCGTCTTTCCCTCTCCCAGCGGTGTCGGTGTGATGGCTGTGACGTCGATCAACTTTCCATCCGGGTTGTCCTTTAACCTGTCCATAACTTCGAGCTTGATCTTGGCCTTGTACTTCCCGTACAGCTCGAGGTCGTCCTCGCCAAGCCCGATCTTTTCCGCGATCTCTACAATAGGTCTGATTTCTGCTTCTTGGGCAATCTCTAAATCGGATTTCAACTCCTCACCCCTTTGTAGTGGCGGACATTATGGTCGGCGTATAAAAAACTAATCTGCCGATGTTCGAAATGCGCTGACGAAGAATCGACACCCAGACATACCGGAAGAGTCGGCTTGCCGTTGTGGAGTGAAGCGATCAGTGAAGTTGTCAACATGCGCAGTCGGCCCGTGAACAACCCTTATCGTGTCGCTTCCCTGGAATCCAGTTCCGTCATTCAATTGACCTGTCACGGTCAGAGTCACCGCGTCCCCCGGGTCTAACAATGCTATCACTTTCTGACGGTCGAACTTGACCATTCTCTCGTAGATGCCATTTCCGTCGTGGTCTACGATGTACGATTCCTCCGACCTCACAAAACCATATTTCGGATTCAGCTCTGGCGATAGTGCGTCCATCAGAAGGATTGTGGAGGCGTTGATGTCTTTGGGGTCATATTCCGGAGGGAGTTCGATGTAGCAAGTGATCCATTTCCCTCTGCTCAAAGGATTCAGTGTATCGGGATCAATGTCTATCACTGCCTTGATCTGCTTCTTCTTTGTGGCGTACATAAGTCGTCTGTCAGTCAAATCGAGGTAGCTTATGTGGGGGTTGTTGTTATTGTCCGTTGCTACGGAAGGTAGGAGACCAACCAAACCCTCACTGTCCACGGTCTCGTTCATCCAAGTCCCGTTTTCAGTATGAGCATATCTAAGGTCGTAATGATTGCGATCCGTGTACGCCAGGTGGGGTCCTCCGTCCGAATCAAACAGGAATGAACCAAATCCAGCTCTTGCTCCAAGGTCAACATACCTGGTCCTCCAAGAAACGCCGTCCTTGTACATGAGAATTGGCACCTTCCGACTTGGATTTACCGTTGCCACATAGGGAGTGTCCGTCTCGTTCAGGTCTATCGTATAGATCTGTCTTGAGTGTGAAGGATCTATGACCTCCTTGTCCCATTTCGTGCCGTTCAATCTGTAGAGCCATAGTCCCCTTTCATTCGAACCGGGCATCATGGACAGCAAAGCGACGTGAGGACGGTTGAGACTATCAAGATCCATAGAGAGGCCATCAGTCGTGCCCACTACGCGGTCTCTCAGAACAGAGATGTTCCAGGATGCTCCGTTCCACCAGGCGTACTTCGTATCTCCCCCAGGCACACAATAAGCCACATGAGACCTGTTCTGGTAATCTATTGTTAGAGAGATCATGTAGCCAGTCCAAGGAGCAGGATCAACTGTTACGTGTCTCCAACCGGAACCTTCGGAAAAGGCGCAACTCAGCCATGGCATTGCAGGAGTGGTCATGTTGCGGTAGCAGATAACAGGACGGTCCTCCAAATCGAGAGCCAACGCGACACCTGTTCCCCCTATATCTGCACTGACGACCGTCTCAGTGTGCCACTTGCCTGTCGAGTCTTTGTGTGAATAGCTGATCTCTCTAGTCTCAACATTCCTAAAGGCAATGTGTGGCAGGTCATTTGAATCGATGGCGATTGATGTCCGGACATTGTAACTCGGGGACCACGGGATGGCTGGCTCCCCTATTCCTGCAACCTCTTCTAGAATCCAATCCTCGGGATTGTCATGAGCTTCAACCTCAGGTGCATATACTGAGTTCGAAGATGCCATAACGATAGAGATTACCATTGCCACTTGCTTGAGAACTATTATCTCCAATGAAGCACTCCCCTCACTGGGTTCAATATCGTTCTCCCTGTATTAAGGATTATTGCAGATTCCTTACACGAGGTGATGTAAGCCTCTCATGGCAAGATTTCCAACAGAATCGACGAATTCCAGAAATCGGTTGACGACCCCCAATCCATGCCAAGAAGAATTGTTAAGTATTCGATTCAACTATCGTCGAACGCAACTTGGTTGCAGAAGTTTAATCTTATCTCCAAGGGAGGAGGAAGTGAATGGCGGAACTCATACGCGGTAAGGATATCAAGAAGGAAATCGAGGAAGAGCTGAAGAAAGAGGTCGAGGAACTGAAGGCTAAGGGTGTTACACCCGGGTTGAGGGTCATACTTGTTGGCGACGACCCCGCTTCGCATGTTTACGTTCGGAACAAGGGGAAGGCGTGCGACAGGCTGGGGATAGTCGAGGATACGATCGAACTGCCTGCGGATGCTCCTGAAGAGAAGGTTCTGGAACTGATCGAGGAATTCAACAACGACCCGAAGGTGCACGGGATACTGGTGCAGCTGCCGTTGCCCAAGCACATGAACGAGACGAAGGTGCTGTACGCGATAGATCCGATGAAGGACGTGGACGGTTTTCACCCTGTGAACGTGGGAAGGTTGATGATAGGTGATCCGGATTTCCTGCCTTGTACGCCTGCTGGGATCCAGCAGATGCTCGTACGAAGTGGCAATGATCCGGCTGGGAAGCATGTGGTGATCGTTGGAAGGAGCAATATCGTCGGAAAGCCCATTGCGAACATCCTTATGCAGAAGAAGGAAGGTGCTAACGCGACTGTGACCATTTGTCATACTGGAACGGATGATGTTGCGAAGTATACGAAGGAAGCGGACATCGTCATTGCCGCGACCGGATGGCCTGGAACTGTGACCGGAGACATGGTGAAGGAGGGTGTGGTTGTCATTGATGTTGGCGTGAACAGGATAGATGATGACACCAGGGAGAAGGGTTACAGGCTGGTCGGAGATGTTGCGTTCGATGAGGTGGAGCCCAAGGCGAAAGCGATCTCACCGGTTCCTGGTGGTGTGGGGCCGATGACTATTACGATGTTGATGAAGAATACCGTGAGGGCGGCGAAGAGGACGGTTGAGGGGTAAAGTCCTCCAGGCTCATATCAGTGTAGCCTCGATACAGCAAATAATTGGGATTCTCGCGTACAAGTAGGTCACATGGTAATTCATGCTCTTACATTGATGCACATGGAAACATATTAATACAATTAACTATATACATATTAATGGTGGTAGTATATGGGAAAAAAGCGTCAGGTATGCCTCATGATTGACGAAAATGAAGTACAGGCGATGGAGAAAATCCGCGAAACAACCGGATTGCCCGTAAGTCGTCAGATTGAGATGAAGCTAAAAGGTTATAAGATTGTAAAGGAGTAGCCACCATTCTCTCATACTGAATTGGCAAAGGATTCGAATGGATTGGTTACCTTTCTCATTAGGCATTGTGGCAGGGATTATTATTGGTGTAGTTTCCGGCATCATTGCATATGAATACAGATCTCGCCGTGAAAGAAAGTGGGAAGAAAGGAGTGCAAGGAAACAGTGGAATACCGATCTTGGTTGGGAGCTTGTGAACTTCTGCGAAGAGTGGAACGAATTCAAAGGATGCACGACCCCAAGTATCGAACTTAGAAAAGAGCTCATCACACAGGCCAGGGAGATTAGGCAACGCTCATTGCAGGAGCTGGTGGGGTCCGCCCATCAGAAGGCCATAGGTAAGTCGATCCGCGCTTTCTTGAAACAAGCGAAGAAGCTGCCAGATGCGGATGACCGGACCTGGAGCGATAATGTGATGGAAAAAGTGGATGACATTTGCAGTGCACTTCGGAGGATCTCTAGCAATCTTCGGAAGTAGGTGCTTGTGGTCGTTACGTATGGAACATAGAAGTGTATCGTTCGAGAACTCTGCACCTGTTATTTCGGACTTGTCTTTCCTCCCAATTCAACGTATCCGTCCTCTATCTTGTCAAATGGAAGTTGTCTCATATCATCCTTTGACCCGATTCGAACGACCTCCCAATCCTCCCAGCGACCACTCATCTCCTCTCCCGGATAGTGAACGTCAAAATACTCTCGGAAGCACTGGATTCTGGACACCAATCGATTCTTGTAGAGGAGTCCAATGTAGAACTGTGTTGCTTTTGGGCGGATTCCCTTTCCGAGGGATTTGATCTTCTCGATCACAGATAAGCAGAGTTCTCTCACAGGTTCTTGTCTTATGTAGCTTATCAGATCGTCCATGGTTTTCGATTCTACGGGGACGCTGGGGGCCCTGATCTCGACCGGCTCGAGAAAAATGTCGTGTCTGCCGGACTCGACCTCGAAGTAGCGAAATACAAACAGCTCAACTTTCGGATCCGTAATGTACTTCGCTGCGGTTTTCAATTCCTCGGAAAACGAAGGAGCGACGAGAGCAACACGAGGGATTTCCGATTTGATGTTCTCTTCCGGAAACTTCCTGATAATCGCATCTCTATTCTCGTTGATGTAGTCATAGTATCTGAATGCCTGAAGAAGCATGTCGTTGTCCTCTACTATCTTGAGCTCGACGACAACCAGTCGTTCGTCGGTATCGACGCACAGCAGATCCAATGGGCCGGTTCTCGTAATCTCCTGATGGCTAAGTACTCTGAGCCCCTCTTCGATTGCCCAGGGGTGACCCATGATGATCTCTTCCAGCGTCGCTTCATTCGGAATCGGTATCGGTTTGAGTGGCATATGTTTCACCTGTTGGAGTTTGGAATGCTTGCGGGAAGTTAATTCTTTCCCTTTCCAGAGGACGAAGAGATGGGCTCACATCAACTTGCCTCGAACCTGTCAGGAGTGATTCAGGTTTCGTTTGCGAGACCCATCACAGCTCTCGGTGCTTTTCCACAGGTTCTGACCCAAAATGTACCTAAATCCGCCTGGGTCCATGAAATAGTTGACTTATGACCGCAAGAAATATGGCTTCTTCCCTCGGAAGACACAAAGCGCCTACTCGCACCTCATGTCCAACATCTTGAAGCTCACTGGTTCCTTTGAGAAGTGAAGTTGCGGCGTTGTCACGAACGCAATCCCCTCTCCGGGTGGAACATTCAGGGGAATTGTCATTGACAGGATCGTGGATTCAGATCCATCAATGAACTCGTATTGAAACGTAAGGTTGACCGCTTGGCCATGAGCCGTCATTTCGTCATAGCAACTTCTATCGTAAGTGACATTGAATTTTGTCCACCAACCAGCCTCGTCCTCCCGCTTATCTGGTTGGTCGAATTCCAGACACAATGGTGTGTAAGGTTCGTCTTCAGAGGACTGAGGCAGTACGGTCAGTAGCAAGTACACTATAATCACTATGATTGAGATAACAGCCGATACAACAAGAAGACTCTTGAGTTCCTTTCTCCTCGATTCCTTCAATCGCTCCCTTTTATCAGAGGGTTTCTCTCTAAACTTCGGGCCACTTCTAGATCTCGGTCGTTCCTTTGCCACCCAACATCACCTCATCATACGCGTTTCTTCGATGACCTTATATCGATATTAACTCTGGCACAGACAGTTAAAAGGTTTATCTAACGAAATTGGTATTTACGTTGGTGAGGGATATGCTGAGAAGAAGAGGAAGGAAACACAAGTACTTGAGAAATGCCATGAATGCTCTCATGACTTCATCTGATGGTTATTCCCCGGGAGACGAGTTCCACTTGAGTACCCTATCAGAGAGGCTCAAGATCCCCTGGAATACAGCTAGAAGGACAGTTGACAAGCTCGTAGAGTTGGGTCTCGTTCTGGAAATGACCGGCAGGAAATACAGACTGGAGGTTGAGAACCCAATCCAGTTTAGACGGATAACATCTTTTCTCCTTGCCGATCGCAGACATCATGGAGAACTAATGGAGACTGATTTCCCCGAGATTCTGCCTGAAGAAAACCTGGTAGACGGTATCACAAGGCTTCTCGTCAAAGTTCTATTGGACTCTAGCGTTCTCCAAAACCTGGGCGACGAACAGATTGCCGAACTCTTGGAGAAGAATGAGGATGCCGCACCTCCCAATGCCTTAATCTGGGAGGGCCTTGAAAGCAGATTCTTGAATGTGATAGCCACATCGGAAACCGTTACAGAAGCCATTGGAAGAATCAATGAGCTCACAAGAGACAACACACTGGCGATTCTCCAGATACCCAGCACTATTCGGGAGCCCCTAGTGGTGATGTACAAAGTCAGTCCATCTCTTGTATGGCTTTCTTTGCAGGAGACTCCTTTCAATGTCACCCACCTTCCCTTTTCGGGAGAAGTTCGCAAACCAGAAGGGAGGATTGTCAAGACTCCAATTCCAGGATTGCTGTTCTATATCTGCACAATGGTATTCTCGGCCGATTGCATATTCTATCCTCAAACGGCCAAGGTCTGGAAGAGGATAGATGCAGGAGCCAGGATGTCACTGACGATACCAGGAAAGTAATTCTGAAGAGTCCTCTGGTCACAACCCAAAGATTGATAAGAGGATTGACCGCACTAAGTCAAAAAGAAATGAACTGCACAGGGCATAAAACGCGTGCTTCTCTTCAGGACTCTCACATTTGTGGACGATTTCATTTCGAACAAGATAAACACAGAGGATGGCCCATCTCAATTGGCTTCTGTAATTCGCTGTCCGAAGAGAATCCTGAAGTTCCATGCTATAAGATTTACCACTATTCCATTCAGCAAGTTCTGCATTAACCAGTTCACTCATGGCGCCTGCATGTCTTTCCAGGATGCCATTCACGACCTCCCTTTGCCTAGGATAGGAATTCAGGAGATTGTTAATTGAGCTCCTGGCAGACTGTCTCTTCCAATCCTCAAGGCAGCCATAGAGAATGTTGAATGATTTCCAGAACGACTCCAGTTTGTCAGCTGGATCGGACAATTCATATCCACTGTGGAGAAGTTCAATACATCTGTCCAAATCCTTTCTCTTTTTGTGATTGCACCTCAGTCGATGCAGTTCAAATGCATCAACGACCTTCGAAGAATCAAGTTGAGCGTACACGGCAAAACTCGCAGATATGCCCTTTGAGACAGTTCTGGCTCCTTTCTGAGCTTCATCCCTATCTAGGGGAATTGGCTTTGAGAGACTCATACCACCAGACTCCAGACTCCGCCCATCAATGAGTAGGAAGTTTTCGAGTAGCGATGTCCTCAGAATCTCTCTAGCAGTCCCCATTACCTTTTCTTCTGGCATTCCACCGTACAATCTGAGTAGAAGGTGACCTTCTGAGTGATACTCTCCCTTCGGACGGATGGTGATTCTATGTTCAGGAGAAGTTGTGTATTCAACCTCTTTCCGAATATGCCAGTAGGATATTTCGAAAGGGACATCCCAATTGATTGGAAGGGTAGTTTCCCGCATGCATTCCAACTCACTTGGCTATTGGTACCAACATCTAGATCACGAGCACCTGAGAAGGAGCTTGATGGATGCTATTGTCATTCCTATTCCCCATTCAGTATCAACGTCAGATGGCGGGGCCGGTCCGTGGCTGCCGAATTCACTTAGATACTGATAATTGTCTCTGATAATCTTCCGTTTCGACTTGCTGGTGACCAACTTTGGCAGGCCATTCCTCCAGTACTTCTCTTTTGAGAGATTGCAGACTAGTTTCTCAAGTGCATTTCGGCAGGAGGCAAGTGCTTGTCTATTCGCATCTAGTCCTCCATTCTCATAAGTGGAAATGGCCCCCTGAAGGGCTTCCTTTTCGTTAGGATACACTGCAAGGAATTTCCAGATACCGTCAATCTTGCCAAACTTAGGATGGATCTCAACCTCTTCCAAGGCCTTTGCGGAAATGAGGGATTCTCTTCGGGTGCGTTTCTGCTTCTCAAGAGCCCGCAGATATGCCTTCAAATCCTCGTTGAGAATCAGACTCTCATGTGAGAGGCTCTCAAGATACGCAATGCCGTGCCGGAGGCGAGTCTCAATCTTGACATATTGCTTTGTCTTTGAGAAGTGCGATATCAGAGTGTCACTGTTACCGCGAGAAGTCATTCGTTTTCTTCGAATGGATACTTGCTTGAGCGTATTGAAGCAGTCAGAGCACCAGACTTCGTAGTTTCCGTTGAGCATGTTTTCCCTTTGTTCGAAACTGCTGGCCAACCACCACTTGCCAAGAGTCTTCGCAGTCCTCTTACGGCCTGACAAATCGACAAAGGCGTCAATGATGTTCACTCCAGCAGCAACCTTGCCATCGATGTCTCGCTTGGCCTCTATTATCTCGCGACTCTGTTGTAGTAGATCCTTTCCTTCCAGAATCAGATCCCCAATCTTCGCTTCTATGTCCCTCACGCGGGGGAATATGAGTTGCGCAAGATTAAGGCTTCCCCCTCTGGTAAGCAGAGCTAGTGGTTTTTATCAATTCAGGTTGACCACCATGTTTGGAATAATGAAATAGGGGTCGGAAGAATGACCAAGCTGGAGCTTCCGTTAGTTATTGTTGTTCCGACCTCAGGGAACCCTGCGCCAAGACATTGTCCCGGAATGACCCACTAAATCTCATCCGGCAACGCACCATGAACGTCACATTCCTCCGTGAACGTCCAGTCGTAATCGTAATCCCCCTTCGAAGGCTCCCCGGTCAATCTCGCGACCGAATACCTCCTCTGATGCTCCCTCCACCTCTCCGGCGTGGTCAACCTCAACGACCTGCAAACGATATCAATGCTGGCGGTCTT
>JAUVHO010000010.1 GCA_030593295.1 Methanomassiliicoccales archaeon
AAGGTGTACATCGGGAATGGTTATTCCCCGGGTCTCAGCACAGCTCGGCGTTTCTACGCGCTTGACGCAACGGACCTCAGCCTGGTCTGGGAGTTCTATCCAGGTGCGGCAACTAGCTTCTTGGGCTCCGCGGCGATCGCATACGATAAGCTGTTCGTCGGTTCGGTCGACGGCAATCTCTACGTTCTCGATCCATACGGGGACGGCATGGGCTCCACAACTGTCATCTGGCAGTATCCCATTGGGTTGACGTGGTCATCTCCGTCTGTCTCCTCAGACAAAGTGTACATAGGGTCCAAGAGCAACTACGTGTACGCATTTGACGTTAACCAGACCGGACCGCCGAACTTCCTTTGGAGATATGACACGAACGGGGATGTGGATTCTTCACCCGCGATCTCTGATGGCAATGTTTATGTGGGAACTCATGGCAACGGCGGAATGTTGTACGCATTCGGACCGGGTGGTGATGTGGTCTCACCCTTCCCTCTGTCACATTCACCTACCGGGACGGGCGTTCCGGTGAACACAGACTTCACTGTGCAATGGAGCGAGGATATGGACTGGACCTCTGTGGAGGCATCCTTCAGCTACACTGATATGTCTACTGTCTGGACATCTGCGGACGGGACCTTCAACCACAATCCAGTGACAAGAACATCCACCTTCAATCCCTTCGTTGACTTGAGCTTCTCCACGACATACTATGTGACCTTCTCATCAGTCGCCGCAGATTTGGCCGGCAACCCGCTTGACGGGGACGGCAACGGTGCCGGTGGTGACGATCTGGTCTGGTCCTTTGACACCGTCATTGACAATCCCCCATCCCTGAACCTGTGGGAGCCCGGAGGAACGTCTGGACAAAGCTACACCGTCGGTGCAATGGTCCCGATCATCTGGGAGGCCAGTGATGATGATATTTGGCCCAACGGGGGAAATGTGATAAATCTGACATATGGCGTCAGCCCCTTCGGTGGAACTCCGATCTCGCAGAACGAGTTCGACGACGGTAACTTCAACTGGGACACAACTGGCGTAACTCTCGGAACGTACTATGTCAACATATCAGCATATGATTCACTCGGACAGATTTCCGGAAGCTACAGCAACTTCACCTTTGACATTGTCTCGATACCTGATTTGCCTCCGACCGTCAGCCTGACCGCTCCTGTTGGGGGCTTGAGCTGGTCCGGCGGGACATCCATCAACATAGACTGGACCATGTCGGATGACATTACCCTCGTGCAGAATCTGGACGTTTATCTCAATTACTCTTCATCTAGCGGTTCGGGTCCGATCGCCGGCCCTCTGACGGGCCTTTTTTCACCATCCAGTTATCCTTGGTCTCTTCCACTTCTCGACGCCACTGATGTCGTCGTTCTGATCGATGTCATTGACGAGTCCGGCAATGTGGGATCTGATACGAGCGCACAGTTTGAGGTCGATTCCACACCTCCTGTCCTGGATTCGCATACCCCGTGGATTGACGAGACGAACGTGGCTACCAATGCCAACATAAACATCGAATGGCGCGAGGGAATGAGCGCCACCGCGACCGAAGCTTCGTTCTCACTTCAAGATAACGCAACTTGGACACTTGTGTCCGGTGTATTCTCATGGGGTGCGTCGAACATGACGATGTCCTTCAACCCTGATGCAGACCTTGCTCCCAACAGCTGGTATACAGCGAACTTCACAACTGCTGCGAAGGACGATTCGGAACCCGGAAACAATCTGGCATTTTATTCTTGGAGCTTTCTAACTGCAGCCATCCCGGACATCCTGCCGCCTGAGATCACCAATATTCAAGCATCGCCGAACCCCCAGGAGGTCTTCTTTTCGGTTTGGATCACCGCTTCTATCACCGATCTCTACGGGATCGCGGAAGCGTACGTCGAAGTCTTCGATCCATCTGTGACGCTCATGGACAATTACACGATGCAGTACGACATTGGCAATGACAATTACTTCTTCGCCCGCAACTACGACATGCTTGGAGTGCACACATGCACGATATCATCTTTGGATAACAACGGCAACTGGAACCAGACCAGTTCTGGGTGTTCGTTTGAAATGGTCGACAATACCGCGCCTCTTATCTCCAATATCCTAAAGGCTCCGAGCCCGGTCGAGATCTACAATTCCATCAACATTTCAGCCTCCGTAACGGACAATTACGCTGTTTCCTCCGTCACCGTGGACATCCTCTCAGTAATCTACTCGATGTCCTTTAATCCCGTCAGTGGCAGATACTATCACGAGCATACTTGCATGATGCTGGGTCCGCACGATTTCACGATTTGGGCGGATGACACATCCGGGAACTTGGCCTCGGAGCAAGGGCAGTTTGGCGCCGTGGATACTGAGCCTCCGCAGATTGTACACACTGCGCCTTCTCAGGTAGAGATTGGTTCCACGATAGACTTCCAGGCGACTGTGACGGACAACCACATGGTCGACAGCGTCTGGCTGAACTACACGGACGCTTCCAGCAATCATTTCAATGTCTCGATGACGTCCCTTCCGGGGAATGTCTACCAACTCACACTTCCAGTTCAGAACCAACCCGGGGTGGTAGTGTATCACACATATGCCAAGGACCTTGCCGGCAACGGCGCTGTCACAGCGGTTCTTCAAGTATCGGTTGTTGACACGACTGATGATTTGGCTCCAATGCCTCCGTGGGGGCTGGTTGCAGAAGAAGGTCCCGAGGGGAACGCCACTGTCCTAAGTTGGGGAGAGCCTGTTCTTAACGAGGACATGACCCTTCTAGATGATCTTGCTGGTTATCACGTATACCGTTCAGAGACCGAGACAGGTCAGAAGACCAGGATCAACCCGGTTCTCGTTGAGACTACCACCTTCGTTGATGAGAATATCGAAGTCGGAAAGACATACTACTACTGGATTACGGCCATAGATGAATCCGCTAACGAGTCGGATTTCTCCACCCCTGCGGACATCAGATTCGGTTCGGAAGCGATCGGAATCTCATATGACATGATCCTGATACTCCTGGCCATCATAATCATCGTGGTCCTGTTGATCGCTGTTCTCCTCTGGCGAAAGAAGAAGGGTGAAGAGACCTCTGAAGAGCAGCAAGTGGAAGAGATCGAGGAACCGATGTCCGAAGAGGAGACGGAACTCGAATAGTTCTTAAGAAACGACCCGCATTCCGAGAAGAACATGGACAAGAAACACCTCGAACTAATGTTGGAGCGGGTCAAGCAACATCCATCTCCCAGGGCCCAGCTCGAGCAATACACCACACCTTCAACAATTGCGGCGGACGCCCTCTATCTTGCTCTGGGTTTAGGCGACATCGTTGAATGCAAGGTCGCGGATCTGGGATGCGGCACGGGCATACTGGCTATCGGAGCGAAGGTCCTTGGGGCGTCAGAAGCGGTTGGAGTTGACATAGACACAGATGCGATTGAGATCGCCAAATCGAACGCTAAAGAGCTGGACGTGGACGTCAGGTTCGAGCAGATGTCCGTCCTCAAGTTCGAAGAAGAATGCGACACTGCAATACAGAACCCTCCCTTCGGAGCCCAGAAGAAGCACGCTGACGTCCCGTTCATCACCAAGGCCTTGGCTATATCCCCAGTTGTCTATTCGTTTCATCTCACCAAAACCGAAGACTTCATAACAAAAGAGGCTGATTTACTCGGCGCGAGAATAACACACACCGTGGAATACAAGTTCCCGATACCTCACACGTATCCGTTCCACAAGAAGAAAGTGAAACATTTCGAAGTGACGTTGTTCAGACTAGAAGGTAGGAAATATGACTAAGAAACTGGTATTACCTGGAGAGCTCGTAGCTGTCAGCGAGGAGTTCATGGCAGGAGAAGGCACCTACGACCAAGACGGCAAGATATACTCATCATACGTCGGCGAGGTGGACCTGGACGCCCAGAAGAAGGTTGCGCGGGTGAAGGCATTCAATCCGCCCGTTGAGCTGAAGGTGGGGGACGTGGTTTTCGGCACGGTCCGGGACGTCAAGGAGACCATGGCCATGATCACACTCTTCCAGGCCGAGGGCACTGAAAGGCAGATCTCCGGCGAGACAGAAGCATCGCTGCATATCTCAAAGATATCCAGTGGCTACACCGAGAGCATCAGGAACGAACTTAGGAAGACCGATATCATTCGCGGCATCATCATCCAGGTCAGTCCATCACTTCAGCTGGCGACCGACAGGGACAACCTGGGCGTTCTGAGGGCATTGTGCACCCGATGCCGTTCGCCTTTGGTGCAGAAGGGCAGGGATTTGTACTGCGAGATCTGTAAGAGGAACGAGTCCAGAAAGGCCGCGAGCGATTACTCTGACCCATCTGTGTGATGGGAAAGGTTAAAAACCCTAAGAGACATAGTGGAAACCCGAAGGAGTTGAGGCGGACGGACAGCAAAGAAGACCTGCTAGCGGAGATACAGAAACTCAGGACCGAACTTCAGCAGATCAGGGAGATCGTGAGCACCCTTTTCCAGATGGTTGTCGAGGAATACGACGAAGAGTTGGATTTCTCTCCTGAAGGCAGGGAAGGCTTTTCTATATACAACTAAATCACCTTTTCATGCCAGACATTCTGTCCAGGGTGATGGCCCACGACCGATGGAGACTCGAAGAGTGTCTTAACCTCCAGCCTTCTGAGAATGTTACCAGCCCCCAGGTCAGGAAGATCCTCTCATCCGACCTCGGCCACAGGTACACACTGCCTTTTGACCAGGTTCTGCACGGGGTGTATGTGGAGAACGCCTACCGCGGGACCAAGTATTTGGATGATATTGAGAGAGAGGGCGAAAGGCTGGCCTGTGACATCTTTGGGTCGAGGTTCGCTTCTCTGAAGCCACTGTCCGGCCATGTCTCTGCCTTGATGATGCTGACCGTTTGCTGCGAGAAGGGGGACACGATCCTCACGATCAGACCTGAACACGGCGGATACGATGGCTACTGGGAGGGCTACATGCCCAAGATGCTGGGTCTTGAGGTCTCTGCACTTCCGTTCGTGGAGGAGAGATGGAACTTGGACCACGAGAAGGCTGCTGAACAGATTGCTCAAAGGAAGCCAAAGCTCGTCGTCGTAGGGGCAAGCTTCTTCCTCTTCCCCTATCAGTTGAAGGTCCTGAGGGATGCCTGCGATGACGCCGGTTCTCTTCTGGGATATGACGCTTCTCACGTTCTTGGTCTCATTGCTGGTGGTGAGTTCCAGAAGCCCTTGGATGATGGTGTAGATATCATATGTGGAAGCACCCACAAGTCGTTCTTCGGTCCTCAGGGCGGGATGATACTCACGAATAGGGAGGACCTGTGCACTTCGGTGAAGGAGATTCTATTCTGGACGGTAATGGACAATGCCCACTGGAACCGGGTCTCTGCCCTTGCCCAGGCCATGCTCGAGATGAAGGAGTTCGGCTCAGATTATGCCAAACAGGTGATCTCTAACTCGAAGACCTTCGCCAAAGCTCTGGATGACGGGGGCTTCCCCATGAAATTCGGGGATTCCGGATACACCGAATGCCATCAGATGCAGGTGGACACCGAAGCAGTCCGAGAGAACATGGGCTTCACACCTCACGAGTACTCCTGCAAGCTTGAAGAGTCCAATATCATCGTGGATTCGATGGGGAGGATCGGAACCAACGAGATGACCAGAATGGGTGCGGACGAGGGGACGATGGATGAGGTCTCGGACATACTCATCCGAACACTGAAAGATGAGGACACCAAGCCAGATGTCAAGAAGCTCAGGTCAACGCTCAAGATGAAGTACTTCTTCGAGGAGCAGGAACCTCCAGAATAGCAGATCACTCCTCCCTCCTTTTCTTCTTGGTAAGTAAGGCCAGCAGACAAAAATCTGTGAAGAAGAATGAAACAGAATAGGGAAAATCAATAATACTGGAGTTCAAATCACTAAGGACGTCAAGATGAAATCAGACAGGTACGCCCGCCAGGCCATTCTTTCTGAGATTGGAGATGAAGGTCAGAAGAAACTGGATCAAGGCAGGGTCGCTGTGGTCGGTCTCGGGGCCCTGGGATCGGTCAGTTCATCTCTTCTCGCGAGGGCCGGTGTGGGCAAGCTTGTCCTGATCGATAGGGATGTCGTCGAGCTCAACAACCTGCAGAGACAGATCATCTATACCGAGGACGATGTGGGAGAATCGAAGGCGGTGGTCGCCGCCGAGGCGCTCCTGAGCGTCAATCCAGACATTGAGATCATGGGCCTGGCCAATGACCTGAACCATCGGAACATATCAAGATTCCTGAACGGTGTCGATGTCATGGTCGATGGCACTGACAACATGGAGACCCGCTTCCTTCTGAACGATTATGCCGTCAAGAACCAGATCCCGTACATCTACGCCGGGGCCATAGCCACATATGGAATGACAATGACGATCCAACCAAAGGAGGGTCCATGCTTGAGATGCCTCTTTCCCCGAACGCCGGTACCAGGAACACTGCCCACTTGCGATACTTTCGGAATACTCAATACGGCTTCAACCATCATCGCATCTCTCCAGACCACGGAAGCCATCAAGCTTCTCGTCGGCCACGAGCCCAGGAAGACACTACTTATTGTCGACCCCTGGTACAACGATCAGAGGGAGATCGAGGTTGCCCGGAGGGAGGACTGCGACTGCTGTGAGAAGGGGGAGTATGATCACCTGGACGCCAAGACCAAGGACGTGGTTGTCGTTCTGTGCGGAAGGGATGCGTGCTCCGTGACCCCTCCAAAGGGATTGGAAGTCCCCCTCGAAGAGCTTGAAGAGCGGCTGTCGAAGGTCGGCCAGACCAAGATCGGCAGGGCCACGCTTTCCGTTTCTGTTGACGGGTACGAGATCATCCTGTTCAAGGACGGTAGGGCCCTGATTAGGGGCACGGATGACGAGGCCAAGGCCAAGTCGCTTTATTCGCAGTACATAGGGCACTGAGGAGTTGAGGTCTTTGAAGGTCGTTTCATTGCTTTCGGGTGGTATCGATTCTCCTGTCTCAACCCACATGCTGCTGAGAAAAGGCGTGGATGTGATTGCCGTTCATTTAGATAACCAGCCGTTCACCGATGAGAAAATGCTGAACAAGACGAAGGAACTGATTGACAGGCTGGAGGAGCATTCAGGGAAGAGCATGAAGAAGTACATCGTTCCCCACGGACCTTCGCAAACGGCCATTGCCAGGAACGCTCACAGGAGATACCAGTGCGTCATGTGCAGGAGGATGATGTTCCGCATCGCTGAACGCATTGCGGAGATGGAAGGTGCCGAGGCGATTGCCACAGGGGAGTCCTTGGGTCAGGTGGCCTCTCAAACCCTTCCCAATATCCGGACAGAGGAACAGGCCGTGAACATACCCATACTCCGCCCCCTCATTGGACTGGACAAGGTGGAGATAGAGAGGATCGCCAAGGAGATTGGAACCTACGAGGCGTCAATTGGTCCAGGCCTGTGCTGCACCATCGTCCCCGAGAAGCCTTCCACCAAATCACGACTCAAGGCGATATTGGTAGAAGAGAGCAAGATCGACATCGAGGATCTGGTCGAGAAGGCGTTGGAAGGAGCCGAAGTGATATGACGTACTACCTGCTGAAGCCCTGCAAAGGTCACGCTGGTTATCTGTCCAACATGAAGAAGAGGACCAAAGTGGACCTGAGAACGGCTATCGGTCTCCTTGAATCGAACGGGTACGAGGTAATGGATGTCAAGCATCTCTTGATCGCAAAGAAGGGCATAGAGGTGACAGTCTATCCAAACGGGAAGCTCCTGGTGAAGACCGATGATGAGGACGATGCCAGACAGGCTGCTGAAGCCATCTACGGCATCATACTGTCCGACCCAGAACCATAACCTTTTTTCCTATCTCCCCTATCTGGAATCGTGCCATTTGTACTCGATGCTTCTGCGCTTCTCGCCGGAAAGGACATTCTTCTCGAAGAGATGTTCTGCACTCCGCATGTTCTGGAGGAAGTGAAAGGAAAGGACCCGACGATACAGCTCATGTTGATGATCGAGACCCGGGTGGAGGTCCGCGATCCTTCGGATGGAAGCGTGTCGAAGGTCAACGAGGCCGCAGGAAGGACGGGCGATGCGAAGAGGTTGTCTCCGGCTGACGTGGGAGTTCTCGCCTTGGCCATTGATCTGGATGCCACCATCATCACCGATGACTATTCGATACAGAATGTCGCAAATGAACTGGGTTTGGATTACAGTGGCCTCTCATTCCCTGACATCAAGAAGAAGATCGAATGGGGATATCGATGTGTTGGATGCGGAAAACGCTTCGAAGAACCGATGGATGATTGTCCAATCTGCGGGTCAAGGATCAAGACCACGCCCAAGTCTACTTCCCGAATCTCCTCTGCCTCAGCTGATAGGAGCGAATAGACCTCAAGAAATCGATCTTCCTGAACCCCGGCCAGTACACGTCCACGAAATAGAGCTCTGAATATGCGATCTGCCACAGAAGGAAGTTGCTGATCCTCTCTTCTCCGGATGTTCGAAGTATCAGGTCTGGATCTGGAAGACCACCTGTGTACAGTTTTGACGATATGAGTTCCTGGTTGATGTCCTCCACAGCCAGTTTCCCTTCCTTCACATCTGATGCAACCGACTTTATGGCGGTCAGTATCTCTTCCCTTCCACCATAGGCAATCGCCAGGTTGTAGAGGTAACCGTCATAGTCCTTGGTTATGTTCTCGGCGTGTTCGATGGCCTTGACGACATAGTCCGGCAGGAGGTCCCTCTGGCCGAGGACCTTCACTCTCACCTTGTACTTGTGGACCCTCTCGTCCTCTCCAGCCTTCATGAAGTTCTCGGCGAACAGTTTCATGAGCTTGTCCACCTCTTCCTTTGAGCGCTTGAGGTTCTCGGTCGAGAATGCGTAGACCGTCAGTATCTTGATGCCAAGTTCCAGACACCACTCCAGGACCTCTTCCAGTTTCTCTTTCCCCTTCTCATGGCCCCCTGTCTTTCCCAGGCCCAGCTGGTAGGCGTATCGCCTGTTACCGTCCATTATTATCGCGACGTGGTGGGGGATCTTCCCATTGAGTATCTCTCTCAGGAGCTTCTTCTCGTAGGCCTGATAAGCGGTCTCTGAGATGAGCCTGGAAATCTCTGTTGCCATCCGACGCTTCATAGCGACATCGGATATTTTATCCTTTCTGGAAGTTGAAGTCCCTCGCATCGCCTAAAGAGATTGAATTCAGATTCCACATCGACCCATGTAGTTGTCCTTCCTCGGAATCCTGAAGATCGTCCACATGACAAGTGGCTTACGAAACGAATAATAGACTCCACCATATATCCCATTCGAGATGTTTGGAAGATGTGGAGCGAGGAATAGATATGGATATAGAATCTGCAAGCGTCGCAGATGGAAAGAGGATCAACATGGCCTTTGCTTCTTACATTCGAGGGTAGACAAGGATCCAGTTGAATTCCAAGAGCGATTCTTGAAAGAACTCACCAAGTTGAAGAAAAAGCATTCGCTATCTTCCGTTGATCTAAGTTATGTTGTCTTTCCAGATTTCAGATTGCCCGAAGGTTTTACCATATCAAGTCGCAGGTTCCCTTTTTCTGTCAGCCTCAGCGGTGCCAAGTTTCGAGGTTTTGCTGACTTCAAGAACGTCGCATTCCATATGGTCTCTAGCTTCATAGACGCAGAATTCTACGGGGAAGCGAATTTCGAAAGATCCAGCTTTCATGAGATCTCATTTGTGAGAGCGAGATTCCATCAGAAGGCAAGATTCGAGAATGTTCAGTTTCTGGGCAATGTGGGCTTTGAAGATGGGGAGTTTCGCGGAAAATCTGTTTTCAGAGGAGCAAAAATGGCGTATTGGGCGGACTTCACAAAAGCGAAGTTCCAGGATTCCGTGGATTTCAGTAATGTGGACTTCAGAGAGGCATTGTTCATGGGATCTCAGTTCTTTAAGAATGCTGATTTCAAGAACACGAAGTTCCGTAGAAAGGGCCTTTTTCCCACAGCTCACTTCATGGGCAAAGCCAATGTGCTGGAAGCAGAATTCCTGGGTGATGTTGACTTCAAGGACGCAAGATTCGACCAAGGAGATTCCGAGATTGCTGAGCTTCTGTCTCGGAGGGAAGAGGAATGCAGGTCGAGGGCTGAACGCGGGACGACTATGACATTCAATGACGTGATGAGTATGGCTAAACACCTCGGTGACGAGGTTGACGGCTACGAAGTTCCACTGGAAATAGAGAAATTCACCCAGCTTTGCAGAGACGTCTTCACCAAAGGAGGCGAAGTGAATAGTCGAACCTTCCTGCTAACATTGGATAACGAGAAGATGACTGTCGAGATTCCCAACTTTGAGTGGGTGTACTATGGGGTAGTGAAGGCCTATATCGGTCTGTTCGGTGAATGTCCAGGACTGCTGATTGCCCTTGCGGAGAACTGTTTGAGTAGATTGTCACACGACAGTATTGAAGGTAGGTACTATCGTCAACGAGCCCTTGCTCTAGATCCGGAAGACCCCTGGGTTCTGTGGATGTTCCTTCTTGAGCATGATCCCTGCACCTTAAGGAAGGACATGCTTGAGAAGGCTCGAGTGTACATCCACGGAATGTCTTGGAGAGATGAAGTTGACCTTTTGGACAGGATTCTCAAGAGGAAGCCCGATGATCCTCTTGCGACTCTTCTGAAAGAGAAGATGGTTCAAGACAGGAAAAGGATTCACGAGCTGGATGAAGATTTCCGCTATGGCCAAATGAGAAAGGTGAATACCTTCGAAGGACCTGGGGGAGGTCCATATTTGGGAAGCGTCCTGCCTGATTGCCGCAAATGGCAGAAACGCCAGATGTCGGCCCAGAAGCGGACTGAGTCAAGGAATGAGACCGGTCTTTGAAGAGTCTCCTTCGACCAGAGCTCTCTCACAATCTCGTAATGTATTTATATCGAAGACATTCTCTCAAGAAAAAGGCCAGACAATCGGAAGTGCACTGATGAAACTCAAGGACTACAGGCAGCTGACCGACGAACTCACGAGGATATCTGATGTTCCAAGGCTTGCCAAGAAGTACGGTCTGCACAACGAGCTACTTCATGTCATATACTCACAGAAGATCTCGAGGGATACGACCAGACGCTTCTACAAGGTGAAGAGGAAGACGGGCAAGATGCTGTATCAGTGGAAGCAAGGCAGGAGCTTCATCGAGATCGCAAATGATCACGATTTCCCGCCCACCATGATCGCAATGTTCGTCCTACAGGAGAACAAGATTCCCAGGAAGCAGATCTGGAACCTTCTTCAGAACCCAGACGAGATCAAGGACAAGAGAATGCGGAAGGAGATAATCGAAGCCAATAAGGCGGACGGGGTCTACTCCCCCAACGGCATGAAAAGGCAGGTCCAGAGGGGGAAATGGGGCGAGAACAAGATGGAGAAGTGGTTGAACATCCACAACTTCCAGTTCGAGACCGAGGTCCAGATCAGGGGGAAATACAAGAAGACACCGGACTTCCTGCTCAAGAAACCTCTGAAATGGGAGGGGCAGGACAAGATATGGATCGAGTCCAAGGCTACCTTCGGAGATGCGTACGAAGTCAAGAGGCACGTGAAGAAGCAGTTGGCACCTTACAAGGAGCTCTTTGGGGACGGCCTGGTGGTCTACTGGTACGGTTATCTCGATGAGCTGAGGGTCAGCATGCCTGAAGGCGTTTCGATGACTGACGGCAGCAGTTTTGAGAAGGACTTGAACAAAATACCGAGAACGGGTCAGATTTGACGTTCCCCCGGTTCAAGCGGCAATCCTGTTTAGTATTATGGCGATACAGCCAAAACCCAAATCCTTATAGTCATCAAGTTGATTGTCAGATGAGGTTCAGCTTGGCAAAATATCGAAAAAGGCCAGATGAAGGAGTACCGATAACTCGCGTTAGACGTCCCTGGGTGAACAAAGGTGAGCTGTATGCCGTGGCTGATCAACTCCTGGGAGCCTCCAGGATCAAGGTCATGTGCGAGGATGGCAAGTCCCGCATGGGAAGGATCCCCGGCAAGCTGAAGAAGAGGATGTGGATACGCGAGGGCGATCTGCTCATCGTAAAGCCCTGGGAGTTCCAGGACGAGAAGTCTGATATCCTCTACCGGTACACCAAGACCCAGTCTAGCTACCTCAAGAGGAGGGGGTGGATTCCCCACAACATAGATGTGTTTTGATTGGGATTTAAATGCTAGATGAGAAGAAGATGAGGCTTTTAGAATCAAAAATCGACGCCTTCAGGATTCGGGAGAAGGATTCTGACGAAAGGAAGGTCATGGACGAGGTCTTTGATCAGGAGACCTTGATGTCCCTATACAAGCTCTTCAACGGCGGGATCGTGGACACCCTTGAGCACTCCATCTCCACCGGTAAGGAAGGGAACGTCTTCTTGGGAACGACCGATGAGGGCGAATGCGCTATCAAGATCTACCGCATCTCAACTGCCACGTTCAAGAACATATCCAAGTACATCGTGGGCGACCCGAGGTTCAAAGGCATTTTGGGCAACCACAAAAAGACGGTGATGGCATGGGCCCAGAAGGAGTTCAAGAACCTCAACAGGATGTATGATGCCGACGTCAACGTCCCTGAACCCTTAGGCCTCCACAATAACATTCTCGTCATGGAGTACATTTCCGTGGAAGGACATCCCGCGCCCCTTCTCAAGGATGTAAGACTTCCAGCTCCCACCAAGGTCTTCCGTCAGGTCGTAGAGAGCATGAGGCTCATCGACGAGTCAAACTTGGTCCACGGGGACCTGAGCGAGTACAACATGCTGATGAGGGAAGGGGAACCGGTGATAATCGATGTCGGCCAGGCGGTGACATTGGACCACCCCCTTGCACAGGAATGGTTCCTCAGGGACGTGACCAACATAGCAAGATATTTCTCCAGACTCGGCGTTCGTACGGACGTGGACAAGATGATCAAGAAGATCCGAGGTGGGTAGGACGCTGTTCGCAAGGATTCCCATGGAGAGGATTGGTGTTCTCATAGGGCCTGACGGCAACACCAAGAAGAAGATCGAAGAGGAGACCGGCATCACACTAGACATCGATTCCAAGACAGGCGAGATATCAATAGACGAGACCAAAGCCGAGGACCCATCATTGGCGCTGAGAGCATTGGATATCACAAAGGCCATTGGGAGAGGGTTCTCCGAAGAAAGGGCGCTCAGGCTGGTAGACCCAGAGGAGTACTTCAGATCCATGGATGTCCGCGACTTTGCAGGCAAGAACAGGAAGAGGATAAACCAGCTCAAAGGTCGTCTCATTGGCAGCAAGGGAAAGACTCGGAGGATAATCGAGGAGCTCTCGGGTGTGGATATGTCCGTTTACGGGAACACAGTATCTCTCATAGGCGATATGCTTCGGATTGACATCGCCGAGAAAGCGGTGGAGATGGTCTTGGAAGGCAGCGAACATGCTGCGGTATACAGATTCCTGGAGAACAAGCGCAGAGAGATCAAGATGGCCGAGATGGGTTTCTGAGCCTTTTATGGTCGTCGTTCAATTGATTCCAGAAAGGATTAATAATCGTCCTGAGGTTAGGGTGAAAGAAAGGCATTGTTGACAATCCAATGGATTGGGGGTATGAAGTGTCGAAATCTAAGAAAACCATTCTGTGGTTCAAGGAGATAAGAAAGAAGGACGTTCCTCTGGTCGGCGGAAAGGGCGCCTCTCTCGGAGAGATGATGGCGAAGCTCAAAGGGATTCCGGTCCCCAACGGTTTCTGCGTGACCACTGTTGCATATCGTAAGTTCCTGAAAGAGACTGGACTGGACAAGTTCATTCAGGATGTTTTGTCAGACCTGGACACACATGACGTCAAGAACCTGCAGGCCAGGGGGAGCAAGATCCGGAAAGCGCTCGAGGCCGCTGATATGCCCAAGGAAATCATATCGGAGATTAAGGAGGCGTACGAGACACTCTGCGAGATCACTGGCGTGAAGAACATGGACACGGCGATAAGGAGCAGCGCCACGGCCGAGGACCTCGCGGACGCTTCCTTTGCGGGACAGCAGGAGACCTACCTTAACGTACACGGCGGGGATGATGTTGCTAGAGCAGTCCAGAACTGCTTCGCGTCCCTGTTCACCGACAGGGCGATATCCTACAGGGAGGACAAGGGCTTCTCCCACTTCGATGTGTACCTGTCTGCCGTGGTGCAGGTCATGGTCCGTTCAGATCTCGCGAGCAGCGGGGTCATGTTCAGCCTGGATACCGAGACCGGCTTCCGCAACGTGGTCTTCATCAACGGCGCGTACGGGCTCGGAGAATACGTCGTTCAGGGCACCGTCAATCCTGATAACTTCTATGTTTTCAAGGCCACCGGCAAGGTAATTGACAAGAAATTGGGTCTCAAGGACAGGAAGCTGGTCTATGCACCCTCCGGCACCGGTGTCGTGGATAGGGAAGTGGCCGAGAAGGACAGGAACAAGTTCATCATCACAGACGCTGAAGCCGAGAAACTGGCGAAGTGGGCGGTGTCAATCGAGAAGCACTACAACGTGCCCATGGACATCGAATGGGCGAAGGACGGGAGGACAGGAAAGCTGTACATCGTTCAAGCCAGGCCCGAGACGGTTCACGCCATAAAGAAGGGTACCGAGCTCATAAGCTACAAGATTCCGAAGAAAGGGAGGGTGTTGATCAGAGGAGCAGCAATCGGTAGGAAGGTCGGACAGGGAAGGTCAAACCTGCTTCATTCGGTCAAGGACATGCACAAGTTCAAACCGGGAGAGGTTCTCGTTACTAGGTCCACAAATCCGGACTGGGAGCCGATAATGAAGAAGGCTGCTGGCATAGTCACTGACACGGGCGGCAGGACGTGCCACGCGGCGATCGTCTCAAGAGAACTTGGCATTCCATGCATTATCGGTACAGAGGGTGGTTCTGAAATGATCCCACACAACAAGGACATCACAATAGACTGTTCGGAAGGCTTGGGAATGGTGTACGCGGGACTTCTGGACTATACGATCGAATCTACTGAGGTCGAGAAGTTGCCCAAGACCAAGACCGCGATCATGATGAACGCCGGAATCCCGGAGACCGCGTTCCAACAGGGTCAGCTGCCGAACGACGGAGTCGGCCTGGCAAGGGAGGAGTTCATCATCAACTCGCACATCCAGATCCATCCACAGGCGCTGCTGGATTATGACAAACTGAAGAGGTTCGTGAAGAACGGGTACAAGAAGGACATCGAGAATCTGAAGAAGGGAGACCTGGACAAGGCAGCCCAGAGGGAAGAGAAGGAACATGTGCTGGCCAAGAGGGAGTACTACCAGGACGCGCTGAGGAAGATCGACGACCTCACCAAGGGCTACAAGGACAAGACCCAGTTCTTCATCGACAAGCTGGCGTACGGGATCGCAAGGATAGGCGTCGCCTTCCATCCGAACGACGTCATCGTAAGGCTCTCGGATTTCAAGACCAATGAGTATGCCAACCTAATCGGCGGGAAGTACTACGAACCCCATGAGTCGAACCCAATGATCGGATACCGAGGTGCCAGCAGGTATTACTCAAAGGAGTTCCAAGCGGCCTTTGCACTGGAGTGCAAGGCTCTGGTCATCGTGCGAGGACGGATGAAGATAAAGAACATCGTGGCGATGGTTCCGTTCTGCAGGACGCCAGAGGAAGGACGAAGGGTCATCAAGCTCATGGCCAGGAATGGACTCAAGCGTGGCAAGGACGGCTTCCGGGTCTACGTCATGTGCGAGATCCCCAGCAACGTGATACTTGCGGACGAGTTCTCAAAGGTGTTCGACGGTTTCTCCATCGGGAGCAACGATCTCACCCAACTCACGCTGGGCTTGGACAGGGATTCCGAACTGGTATCCCACCTCTTTGATGAAAGGGACGAAGCGGTCAAGAGAATGCTTGCCAGCGTCATCGAGGCCGCCAGGAAGAACAAGAGGAAGATAGGCATCTGCGGGCAGGCGCCGTCGGACTGGCCTTCGATAGCCGCGTTCCTGGTGGAGAAAGGCATCAACAGCATATCATTGAACCCGGACACCATCGTGAAGACCAGGGCGTTCGTATACGCGACCGAATGGGCCCTGAAGAACAGGAAGAGCATCTTCCAGCTGACCGAGAACCAGATAAGGGCGATCCCGGAACTCAAGGAACCCATGAAGACCACTGTCGTATCTGTCAAGTGGAAAAAAGGGAAGAGGACGGAGTCCAGGAAGACCTCCAAAACACCCCTCTCCGAGTTCGTCATAAACATGAGGAAGCAGGAGAAGCTCCCGACCTAGGATGGTCAGGGAATAACTATAATAGGGACATTAGTGTTATTTTTGGTCAATGGACATTGTCATGGTGTTCCTGATTCTTGTAGTATCCTCATTCGTGCCCCCCCTCATTTACATGGTGTGGTTGAGGAACAGCGAGAGGTTCAGCAAGGAGCCCATGTCCCAGGTGTTGAAGGTCTTCGTTTGGGGTGCGATATTCGGTGTCATCATTGCATCCATTCTCAGCCTTGCAGTTCACTATATACTGGATTCGTTCGTGGACAGGGTCTACCTGTTCGGATGGGACCGGGACTTCTTCATCACTCTGTTGCTGGTGATGATCGTGGCACCCATCATCGAGGAGGCGGCCAAAGGTGTGGGGGTCTTCACAGCCCACGACGAGATCACCGAGGCCGAGGACGGTCTTGTGTACGGAGCATCTGCCGGCCTGGGATTTGCCGCGACGGAGAACCTGCTCTATGGGATACTGGCATTCTCCATGGGTGGGCTTGAGGTCTCACTCTTCCTGATAGGGCTCAGGAGCGTTTCTTCCGCTCTGCTACACGCCAGCGCCTCATCGGTCATGGGCTATGGGATCGGCAGGAGCATCGTCTCGAATGGCCGCTACAAGGTCCTTCCATTCTACCTGGTTGCCGTCCTGATGCACGGGACGTTCAACTTCATCGCCTCCATGCAGGAAATGTTCGAGGGGGAGATCCTGGGCATCAGCTTCGCCTTCATCGCGTTGGTCATCGCCATTGTCTTCGCCGTCTCGGCCATCACTATCGTGAGGCTCAAGATAATGAAGATCGACATGGAACCTGGTCGGATTTGACCTCAGTTGGATGAGTTGGTTTTATGCCAGTGATACACGTTGCTGAAAAGGACATCGAGAAGATGATTCTTCACTCTCAAAGGGAGAGCCCCAAGGAGGCCTGCGGGATACTTGCCGGGAAGCTCGATGATGACAAGGTCCGAATCAAGAAGGTGTACGATTGCACGAACGTGCACCAGAACCCAAACGGAGAGTATTTCATAAAGCCAGAGGATCAGCTGAGGATATTCCTGGAGATTGAAGAACAAGAGGACATGGACGTGGTCGGCTTCTACCATTCCCATCCTCGCGGCCCCGATTCCCCATCGCTCATTGACTCATCCAAGTACTACTGGCCGGGGTATCCCATGGCGATAGTATCCCTGTCCCCAGAACCGAGCGTAACCTTCTGGACCTACGAGAAAAATCGGTTCCATCCCGTGGACATCGTCAGAGAAAGGTTTTAATCGGCTTCGATTGATTGAGAGTCGGTGAAGCGAGAGTTCTCTTTTGACGGGGCGGCATATTCTGACAACAAGGCAGGGTTCAAGAAGTTGCTGAGGAGCCACGGGCTGAAATGGAAAGGCAGCTTGGGTGATTTCGTCTGGATCGGAGAGGGCGACAAGGTGATCGCAAGATTCGAAAGGGACGCCGAAAGGGATGTGACCATATCCGCAACGCTCACATGGAGCGGCAAGAAGAAGACGGCTTTCTTGATGGAACTGGAGAACTGGGCAAAGGAAGTTGGTGCGGAGAAGGCCGATGTGACGGGAAAGAACAAGGGCGCAGACAAGAAGATCAAGAAAGAACTTGAGTTCTGGGACGAACTGCACAAGCCCGACAGAGAACGGCTGAGAGCCGAAGGACGTCCCGAATCCTGGATAGAGAAGGATATGAAGGAATGGCGCAAGAAGAAACGCCAAAAGAAGAAAGAACTCCTAGACAGATATGGGTGATGGTGAGAGGCATGGAAGAGAAGCAAGGCGACGAGACGGTTGATGAAGGCCTTCCAGACATGTTCGGGATGCCGCCAGAGTTCTACAGGTTCGAGATTTTGAACGCACTCTTCCTCATCATAGTTGGCATTGTGCTGTTGGCCCTTACCGCCTTCGATTTAATCCACGTTTTCCTTGGGATCGGTCTGGTCGCGATCCTTGCTGGAGTTTCCTTGACCATATCAAGTGTGAACTTCGCTAGGACCCGTTCAACCGGACCTTTGCATGAATCCGTTGCCAAGAGCTTCAAGTACAGAATGATCTCCGGGCTGATATGCTATTCCTCGGGTGCGGCGCTACTGATGGCCTACATCATCCAATGAGACGTTCTGAGAAGAAACTCCCAGCGACCTGATAGGGGTCGTAGCAGTCGAAACAGAAGCCGCTCCTCTTGTCGTCCGGGAGGAATATCATGGTGCATCCGCACTTCCTGCAACTCCCAGCCGAATCGCTGACGTCCTCGAATCGCCGGATGTCTGGACGAAGCCTCAATCGACCCACTCCTCCCCAAAAACTTGGTGACAAAAGGTATCCCTCAGGTCTATAAAAACCTTTTCGGATGGTTGGATGTTCGTTGCACGTAGAGGAATATTATTAAGCGTTTGATGGGTTCTCCAACTACGATGGCAGGCAGGTTCATAACGCTCGATGGTATCGACGGTTGCGGGAAATCTTCCATTGCAGAGAGTCTCTTCAGAGCCTTGGAAGAACAAGGCAAGGATGTCATTCTCACCCGGGAGCCCACGGATTCATGGATCGGGGAAGCCGTCAAAAGAAGCATTTCCGAAGATCATCCTGCTTTGACCGAAGCCTTCCTTTTTATGGCCGACCGCGCGACTCATTCGAAGGAGATTGTCGAATGGCTTGAGGCCGACAGAATGGTGATATGCGACCGCTATGCCGACTCGACCATTTCCTATCAGGCCGCCTCTCTCTCATTGGAGGGGTTTGACGGAGACCCGTTCGAATGGTTGAAGGGCATCAGCGACCTCTATGTTCTTTCCCCTGACCTGACCATCCTTCTTGACCTTGACCCAGGTGTTGCAATGGAACGCATTCAGCTGAGGGAGAAGATCACCAAGTTCGAGAATCAGGATTTCCTGACGAAAGTAAGAGAGAACTTCCTGAGATTGGCGGAGATGGAAGATCGGATCAGAATCGTTGATGCGTCGCCACCCTTGAGCGCCGTGGCTGAAGAAGTGGAAAGGGTTCTGCGGACCGTACTCGACTAACTTGCTGCGTCCCTTATTGCTCCATTCATGAGTGCCTGGACCAGAAAAGCTCTCGCAAAAAGGATCATCATGTCCCTGTCGCCCCTTTCAACTTCCATCAGAAAGGCTCGACCGAGGAGCATCTTCATGTGTGGCTCTGGTTCACTCTGGAGCACAATAGAACGATTGGATAGGAAGGTCTTTAACATTTTCCCGTGAGAATCATATATGATTATCTGGTCAAATCCGATTCTCTGGCCTGACAAAAGATTCTTAAGACATATCGACTATTCACCTACGATGGGGTGCACGCTTGGACACCACCTTTGACGAAGCTGTTCCAGAGACCACTAATCATATCTCCCCCGACTGCATCGGAATGATTTACGGAGACATCGGACCCACTAAATTCAAGTGCAGTGTTTTGGCACCAGTGGAGAAGAACGAGTTCATTCAGGTCAATCACGAAACGTGCGGGATGGTTCTTGGAAGGGTGGATACGATAGAAAGGAAAACAGACTTATCCATTGAGAGAGCGCACCTGCTGGCCAAGGGGGAGCACGTGGAGATCGAAGAGATGGTGTCCGCAAGCATAGTGATAGTCGGCTACAGGGACGAGAGGAACCTGCTGCAGGTTCCGAGAACGCCCTTTAAGGCCGGGGAAGAAGTGGAGAAGGCCAGCGAGAATCTTATCAGGAAGGTTATCGGGCTGAAGGAGGACAGGAAGGTCGGCGCCTACATCGGGATGCTCAGGGGGCACGATGTTCAGATTTATCTGGACATCAACGGCTTGATCCAGAAGCACGTCAGTATACTGGCAAAGACCGGCGGCGGAAAGAGCTACATGGCCGGCGTCGTTCTCGAGGAGCTCCTGAAGCACAACGTCACAACGGTTGTGATAGACCCTCACGGTGAATACTCTTCTCTTGCGCAGAGGGCGAAGTCCGTCCAGCTTGGAGAGAAGTTCCACGTCGTCCCCAACAGCTACGAGTCCAAGTTGGCGATTTTCAGCCCCGACACAAAGGTGAATCCTAACGCCAAATCTCTCAAGTTCACACTCGCCAACCTTCAGCCCAGGGACATACTGGCGCTCACGAAGTCAGGGAGCGTCCGAACCCATCTGACCTCATTGCGAGAGGCCCTGGACATAATCAGGACATCCCGCAAGGACTACGACGTAGACGACATCCTGAGGGTGCTGGAGGCCCAGGACGACCAGTCCAACTTCTCATTGATGAACGAACTGGAATACCTCCGGGAAGTGGACATATTCGCCCGAGAAGGGACGAAGATCGACGAGCTGGTGCACAAGGGAATGACAACGATAATCAATATGAAAGGAACGCCCCCAGACATTCAGGAGCTTATCATCAATCGGGTAGCGACCGCATTGTTCGAACTCAGGAAGATGGAGAAGATACCCCCGCTCATGATGGTGGCCGAAGAGGCTCACAACTTCTGTCCCCAACAGGGCAAGGCGGCCACATCGGATATCTTCAGGACGATCGCGTCCGAGGGAAGGAAGTTCGGTCTGGGTCTCATGATAATAACGCAGAGGGCGGCCAAGGTGGACAAGAACGTTCTCAGCCAGTGCAACACGCAGATCATACTCAAGGTCACAAACCCCAACGACCTGAAGACGATAATGGCCTCGGTGGAAGGATTGACGGCAGGGATGGCGGATGAGATACAGATGCTCCCAGTGGGCGTCGCCCTGGTGACCGGAGGGAACATAACCATGCCTCTGTTGGTAGACGTTAGACCAAGAGAGACGGAACATGGCGGGAAGTCGGTCAAGATCCTGGAATGATAGAATGGATATCGCACTAGTGGAGAAGGATCTGGATATCACAAAGAGAGCACTGGCAAAGGTCAAGATCATTGCTCCAGAGAAGTCGTACACGCACAGGATCGCAAAGGATTTTCTCAATATGGCCGAGTCATACTACAAGGACGCAGTGCATTTCTACGAAGATGGCAACCTGGTGAATGCTTTCGCATGCGTCAACTACGCTCACGGGTGGCTGGACGCTGGCGCTCGACTGGGGGTCTTCGATGTGGGCGGTGACGATCAGCTTTTCACCTTGATGGAATAGTTTATTTCTCACCGATTATATTGTATCGTTCAGGGATTGCTGAGGAGGTTTCATTGGCTTGAAGGACGGTACACCCACCGCGAGAAAGGTCCCCAAGGGGCAAGTATCTTGGGCGAGGGCCAGGGACAAGAAGAGCACTCGGGAGAAATCCTACGAGGCCAAGGTGGGCAGGGAAAGCAAAGGACCGATTGTGCTTAGTTTGATGAAGACCTGGAAGGTCATGTTCACCTTCGCTTCCCTTTTTGCCATTCTGACAGTCCTCGCCCTTATCATCGAACCGCTGCGCTACATCTTCCCGCTTTCAGGGATAGTGATTATGATCGTGACCTACTTCCTTGGAGGGGGTCTTTCAGAATGGCATTCTGTTCCCCCGACCACAACAATCAGTGCAAAATCGATGCTTTCATACAGATATGGTGAGAGCTCTTCCAACTGGGACATAATAACTATCGGGTTCATAATCGGAGGGATGATCTTCCTTTCTGGTGTACTGTCTATCCTGATAGCCACCCTATACTGAGGGTCAAATGGTCCGCGCACCACGGTTGTCCACTTCGCATCTTATCACCTTTCCAAAACGCTTCAGGATGTTCTCGAGTATCTCCGTCTCTCCACTGGCAAAGACCGAGTTCCCCAGCATGGACATCCCCGCATAGCCGTATTCTGCGCAGCTTCCGATGGCCTCCAGTATCTTCTCCGTCGCCAATCCTGCATCCTTGGCGAAATCCTCGCTGAGTATGAACAACCTCTCAAGATCCGGATTTGAGATGAATGAATCCACACGTTCCCTCCCGGAACGGTTGATCCTCTCCACCGCTCTCCTGTCCTGGAGGACCTCTCGAGTATCCAGGTCTCCTCCCAGAATACACAGGACCACGTCCTGTTCGATCTCTGTCTTCTTCACCTTTCCATATGGAGGGGCGCCTGGCGATTCCCTGACGACCAATCCCCCGGTTGCTTGCGGGTAAACGTCACCGAGCCCTGTGAGGGATTCCACCTCAGCGATATGGGCGATGCGGACAAGGTCCTCCGTTGTTTGATCGGATCCAGCGGCATCAGCAAGGGCAGTGACAGCGCTGAGTGCACCTGCGCCGCTCATGCCGAATCCCTGCGAGACAGGCAGTTCGTTCAATGTATCCACCGTCACCTCCAGCTTCTGACTGCCCAGCCATTTCCTCACAGCCAGTTCGGTCACGGTGTTCTCGACAAATCGGTGCTCGACATAAACAGACACTTCTTGATCAGCGGAGTCAGAGACCTCCACCGTGGATACGACACCCTTGGAAAGACACAGCCCTACCCCTCGTGACCCCTTCTTCAGAATGTCCGGGTCATCGATTATCTCAAAAAAGGCGGTGATGTGGCCGGGGCAGAATGCGGTGGACTTAGATGCCATTCAGAACAGCACTCCAAATCTCATGAGCGATCTGTGACTTGGGTCCTTTGATCTCCTTGGTCTTCCCCTTCTTATCAATGATTATGACCTCGTTGGAGTCTGGCTTCACCAGGTTGACGTCATTCGCGACTATGAAATCCAGTTTTGCGGCGCGGATCCTCCCCTTCCCCCTTGATATGAGGGTCTTCTTTGGAACGTTGGATTCCAGCTTGAAGGCTATGAGCTTCATCTTCTTCCTGTTGCGACGTATCTCTTCGATTATCTTGGGTGCTCTTATCAGGTCCAGTGACATCGATTTCTTCGACGAGGGGATTTTTCCTTTGATCTTCCTTGGGATGTAGTCGGATATTGCTGCGGGTACGATGCAAATGTCGGACTTGATCTTGCGGACCATGTCCACCAGCTCGGAGGAACTGGAGAACCTCTTGGTCTTGATGAAGCTCGGCAACTCGCAGGTCGCTCCACCCATCAACAGTTCTACCTCGGCGCCCCTCTCGAATGCATCCAGTGCAAGTTCAACACCAGTTCGACCTGAGCTTCTGTTGGTCAGGACACGAACATCGTCCACTGGTTCTTCGGTCGAGCCAGCTATGACCGTTACCTTCTTCCCGTCCATGTCTTTGGGACCCAGAGTTCTTATGACCGACGACACGATTTGGTCCGAGAAAGCGATCTTGGCCTTGGACTCCTGGAGCCTCGGCTGAACGAACTCGATTCCCAGATTCTTCAGCTTCCTGATGTTCTCATCGATTATCGGTTGATCGTACAGCGAGATGTGCATGGCTGGCACAATCGTTATGGGCCTCTTTGAGCCAAGACAGGTGATGGCGAAAATTGTGACCTGCGTGTCGGTGATACCGTGAGCGATCTTGGATATCGTGTTGGCCGTTGCCGGCACTATCAACATCAGGTCGGCGTACCCCTTATCACCGCAGATGTCAACATACTGGACCGATCCGTCGATCTGGGTTATCGGCTTCTGTCCGCTTGCGAACTCCAGGCTGTAAGGGTGGATTATCTTCTGTCCCCACTCGCTCATGACCGGGATGACCTTCGCGCCATGCCGAATGAGCTCCCTGATCAGTTTCACGCACTCGGTAGCAGCAATGCTGCCCGTGACTCCTATGACGATGGTCTTGCCTTCGAGCTTCTCACTCTTCTGGCAGTATATCGCTTCGCTGGGATGCACGCCGAACGATTAATGTCCGGATTTAAATAGTTTCTCTATCGAGAATCTGGATGGGCTCCTGTGCGCAATGTTTATTGGGGTTTGGTGAATAACACCCAACCATATGACATCTGAGGGGAACGGGGCAATCGAGTATCTTCTAGGTCTCAAGAAGTTCGGCGTGAGGCTTGGACTGGAGAATGTCACAGAGCTTCTGGAAAGACTTGGCAATCCGCACAACGAATTCAAGTCGGTGCATGTTGCCGGCACCAACGGCAAGGGATCGATCTGCGCATATGTCTCTTCTATCCTTCTGGAAGCTGGCTACAAGGTCGGTCTGTACACTTCCCCACACTTGGTGCGTCTCAACGAGCGAATCCAGATCAACGGGGAGGAGATATCTGATGATAGGATGGAGGAGCTTGCTGAGCGAATCAGGGCAGTGTCCGAGGAAATGGCCTCCGAGTCACCGGACAAGCAGATCACTTTCTTTGAGTTCTTGACCGCCATGGCATTCTCTCACTTCCGTGATGAGAACATCGATTTCGGAGTTCTGGAGGTCGGAATGGGAGGGAGGCTTGATGCCACAAATGTCGTCTCTCCTGAAGTGTGTGCCATTGCCCATCTAGCCATCGAACACTCGGAGCATCTTGGAGGATCACTCGGACAGATCGCCGGGGAGAAGGCTGGGATCATAAAGGACGGAGTTCCGGTCGTTGTCTCGGACAATCCTGTTCCCGAGGCGGTTGTAGATGCATGCAAAGAGAAGAACGCCAGCCTGACGGTCGTGGGCAAGGACATAATATTCGCCAAGACCGAGCAGGAGCCAGAATGGCAGCACATCAGGGTCAATGATATGCACGATATCAAGATTGGACTTCACGGACACCACCAGGTCCAGAACGCCGCCACTGCGTTCGGTGTCATCGAAGCTATGAAAGCAAAGGGATTCGAGATTCCTCATAAGACCGTCTCCGCAGGATTCGCCAAAGCGAAGTGGCCAGGTAGATTCGAGGTTGTCATGAGAAACCCACTCGTTGTACTCGATACCGCTCACAACCCCGATGCTGCTACAGAGCTGAGGAGGTCTGTGGATGATGTCCTCGAGTTTGATAGAGGGATCCTGGTGCTGGGAATGCTGGAGGACAAGGACATGGAAGGTTTCGCGGCCGAGATTTATCCGATTGTCAATACGGTCATCTGCACGACCCCCCAGAACCCGAGAGCGCTCTCGGCGGAACGCGCCGCCAAAATCATGAAGAACTTCATTCGAAGAGTGGGGCCCATATCCAGCGTTGCAGAGGCAGTTGACAAGGCATTGGATATGGCCAGGGAGGAGGACATGATCCTTGTTACTGGTTCCAACATCACGGTGGGGGAGGCCATGCAGCATCTTGATAGGGTGAACAAGTGAAGAGTATCGATCTCATAATGAAGAATCTCAGGGAGAGGTATCAACACGGTGCCTTTCCTGGGAACATATCTGGAACCGCTTTGCAGAAAGAACTGAGGCGTCCGTATAGGGTATTGATCTCAACGATCCTCTCACATCGAACAAAGGACGAGAACACTCATCGAGCATCATCCAATCTCTTCGAGAGATTTCCTACGGCAAACGACGTGGCAAATGCTCCTTTGGAGGAGATAGAGGAACTGATCCGTCCGTCTGGATTCTACAAGGTCAAAGCCCGGAGGGTGAAGGAGGTCTCCAAGATCCTGCTGGAAGAATATGACGGTGAAGTGCCGAGGGGTTTTGATGAACTGATGTCCTTACCATCGGTCGGCAGGAAGACCGCGAACTGCGTTCTTGTCTACGCCTTCGGGGAACCAGCGGTGCCCGTGGATGTGCATGTTCACAAGATCTCCAACCGCCTTGGGCTGGTGAGCACCAAGACCCCGGACCAGACCGAAGCAGAGCTTGTGAAGTTGGTGCCCAAGAAGTACTGGCTGGATTTGAACGAGCTGTTCGTGAGGTTCGGGCAGGACACATGCAGGTCCGTTGGTCCAAAATGTAACGAATGTGATTTCAGCTCTTTCTGTCTATACTACAAAGAACCCGGGAAAAAAGTCAGCTAATCTTCGCTTTTCTCTTCTTCATCCTCGCTCTCGGTTTCTTCGATCATCTCGATCTCTTCTTTCTCGGGGACCATCCTTGCCAGCGCCTTCACCTTGTCGTCCTTCTTCATGCGCATGACCTTGACACCCTGGGTCGCTCTTCCCATGACCCGAATGCCTTCCACCGGGATCCTGATTATCATTCCCTTGACGCTGGTGATTATGAGCTCGTCGTCCTCCCTCACATGTCTGATGGCCACCACGGGACCGTTCTTTTCCACTATCCTGAGGTTTATGACGCCCATCGCTCCACGTTTTGTCTTTCTGTAATCGCTGACCTTGGACCTTTTTCCATACCCCTTCACTGTGACCGTCAACATCACGGATTCGGGCTCCACCACGGCCATACCGATCACTCTATCATCCTTCTTCTTCAGCCTGGCCCCTATGACCCCCATCGAGTACCTGCCCGTGGACCGGACCTGGGTCTCGGAGAATCTCACAGCCATTCCCTGCCTTGTACCTATCATGACCTCTTTGGTCCCGTCCGAGAGCTTAACGTCCACGAGTTCGTCCCCCGGCCTGAGCTTTATCGCCCATATGCCTGTGACCCTCGGTCTGCTGTACGCCGAGAGCTTTGTCTTCTTTATCAGTCCCTTCTTGGTTCCGAACAGAAGGAACCTGTCCTCATCGAACTCATCGATCGGGATCATCTCGGAGATGGTCTCTCCCTTTTCCAGACGGGGTATCATGTTGATTATCGGCTTTCCTTTGGCATGTCTTCCGCCCGCAGGCAGTTGCCACGCTTTCAACCAGTGGACTTTGCCCATGTTGGTGAAGAACAAGATGTAATCGTGCGAGGATGTGACGAACAGGTCCACCACGAAGTCCTCTTCCTTGGTCTCCATCCCTTTTAGGCCGACGCCGCCTCTCCTCTGCTGCCGATAGGTGTCGCACGGCAACCTCTTGATGTAGCCAGTGTTCGTGATCGTGACAACGACATCCTCCACCGGGATGAGGTCCTCGATGTCGAAGTCGTCCGCGTGCTCGACTATCTCGGTCCTCCGCTCATCCCCGTACTTCTCCTTGATCTCTGTTAGCTCTTCCTTGATCATCTCGTGGATCTTCTCGTCACTGGCAAGTATCTCTTCCAGCTCCTCTATCTTCTTCTCGAGCTCCTTCTCCTCGTCTCTCAGAGCTTGAAGTTCCATTCCCGTGAGCTTCTGGAGCCTCATTTCCAGGATCGCCTTCGCCTGCTCTTCTGACAGCAGGTACGTCTTTATGAGACCGTTCCTGGCCTCCTCGGCGGTCTGTGAACGTCTGATCAACCGAATGACATCGTCAAGATGGTCGACCGCGGTGATGAGTCCCTCGGTTATGTGAAGTCTGTGCTTCGCCTTCTTCAGATCGAACTCGGTCCTTCTCCTGATGACCTCTTCCCTGAATCTCAGGAACTCCGTTATCGCCGTTTTGATGTCCAGGATCTTCGGTTCCCCGTCCACAATGGCCAGGTTGATCATTCCAAAGGTGGATTCCATGGCCGTGTGCTTGTACAGCTGGTTGAGGATCACTTCCTCCAACACGCCCCTCCTGAGGTCGATGACGATCCTCATCCCATCCTTGTCGCTCTCGTCCCTGAGGTCGGTGATTCCGTCGATCTTCTTGTCCTTGACCAGATGGGCTATCTTCTCGATCAGCTTCGCCTTGTTCACCATGTAAGGTATCTCGGTGACTATGATCCTCTGGGTGTCCTTCGCCTTCTCTTCGATATTCACCTTCGCTCTGACCCTGATCCGACCCCTTCCGGTGTGGTAGGCCTCCACGACGCCTCTTCTGCCGTAGATGATGCCACCTGTCGGGAAGTCAGGTCCCCGCAGGATGTTCATGAGCTCGGTCACTTCGATGTCTGGATTGTCGATTATCTCAATAGCGGCATCCACCACCTCTCCGAGGTTGTGAGGGGGTATGTTGGTCGCCATTCCCACCGCGATACCGCTTGAACCGTTGACCAGTAAGTTAGGGAACTTCGCAGGGAGTACGGTGGGTTCCTTCAAAGAACCGTCGAAGTTGTCCATGAAGTCGACCGTTTCCTTGTCTATGTCGGCCATCAGTTCATCTGTAATCCTATCCATCCGGCACTCCGTGTATCTCATCGCCGCCGGTGGGTCCCCGTCAACGCTTCCCATGTTCCCTTGACCGTCGATAAGCATATAGCGCATGGAGAAGTCCTGTGCCATTCGGGCCAACGCATCGTAAACAGCCATGTCGCCGTGGGGGTGGTACTTGCCCAGGACCTCGCCGACCACTCTGGCAGACTTCTTGTAGGGCTTCGACCTATCCAGACCCAGATCCCTCATCGCATAGAGTATCCTCTTGTGGACCGGTTTGAGCCCGTCCCGGACATCCGGCAGTGCCCTGCCCACGATCACGCTCATGGCGTAATCTATGTACGATGTCTCCATCTCGGTTTCTATGGGTCTTGGAAAGATCCTTTTCTCTTCTTCTTCGGTCTCTTCCAAAAGATCACCTAAATGTCAAGGTTCACAACTTCTTTCGCGTGCGCCTCTATGAACTCCCTTCTGGGCTGGACCGCATCTCCCATCAGTATGTTGAACAACAGGTCGGCTTTAACAGCGTCCTCTACGGTCACTATCTTCAACATCCTCTTCTCGGGGTCCATCGTTGTCTCCCACAGCTGGTGCGGGTTCATCTCTCCCAGGCCCTTGTATCTCTGTATCCGTACGCCCCTTCCGTCATCTTTCAGGTATTCATCCTTTTCCTTCTCGGTGTACACGTACGTGACGGCCTTGCCTTTTGACAATCGGTACAACGGGGGTTGCGCGATGTAGATATATCCCGCGTCGATGAGCGGTCTCATGAACCTGTAGAAGAATGTGAGCAGTAATGTTCTGATGTGCGATCCATCCACGTCAGCGTCCGTGGTTATTATGATGCGGTGGTATCTGGCCTTCTCGATCTCGAACTCGTCTTTGACGTTGGTGCCCAGCGCAGTTATGAGGATCCTTATCTCTTCGTTCTTGAGTATCTTGTCCAGTCGAGCCTTCTCGACATTGAGTATCTTGCCTTTCAACGGCAGTATTGCTTGGAACCTTCTGTCCCTGCCCTGTTTTGCGGATCCTCCAGCGCTCGCACCCTCAACGATGAACAGTTCGGATTTCGCCGGGTCCCTTTCACTGCAGTCGGCCAGCTTTCCAGGCAGGCTCATACCTTCCAGGAAGCCCTTCCTTCTTGTGAGCTCCCTCGCCTTCCTTGCAGCTGCTCTAGCCTGTGATGCCAGAACCGCTTTCCCGATCGCTATCTTGCCGACCCCGGGGTTCTCCAAGAGGAACTCGCCCAGCTTCTTGTTGACTATCTTCTCAACGATGCCTTTCACTTCGCTGTTGCCCAACTTGGTCTTGGTCTGACCCTCGAACTGCGGTTCAGGAAGCCTGATGCTGAGTATGGCCGTCAATCCCTCTCTGACGTCGTCCCCGGATAACGCTTGATCTTGCTCCTTGAGAAGTTTCTCCTGCTTGGCATAATCATTCATCGTCCTTGTGAGTGCGGCCCGTAATCCGACCAGGTGGGACCCGCCTTCTATGGTCCCGATGTTGTTCGCGTAGGTGTGGATGTTCTCGGAGTACGCGTCCGTGTATTGCATCGCGAGCTCGACCTCCACATTACGTGAGGAGCTTTCGAAGTAAATGGGATCTTCATGGAGAGCGGTCCTGTTGGCGTTGATGAACTTGACGAACTCGACTATCCCGCCCTCGTACTGGAACTCGTCCTGCTGGGGCTCCTCGCCCAACTTGCTGAGCACTATCTTGACTCCCTTGTTGAGGAAGGCCAGTTCCCTCATTTTCCCCAATATCGTTGGGTAGTCAAAGGTGAGGTCCTCGAAGATCTCTGAGTCCGGCATGAAGGTCACGGTGGTTCCGGTGTCCTCGGCCTCTCCAACCTCTTTCAGGTCACCCTGGGCTTCGCCCCTCTTAAAATCCTGAGCGTGCAGCTTCCCATCTCTCCTGACTTCCACTCTCAACCTCTCGGAGAGAGCGTTGACGACGGAAACTCCCACTCCGTGCAGGCCTCCGGAGACCTTGTACGTCTTGTCATCGAACTTCGCACCTGCGTGGAGCTTGGTCATCACGATCTCCACACCGGACTTCTTGAACCTGGGATGAATGCCGACCGGGATCCCGCTTCCATTGTCCTCGACCGTCACGCTGCCGTCCTCGTTCAATGTGACTAGGATCTCGTCGCAGTTGCCCGCCATCGCCTCGTCAATGCTGTTGTCAACTACCTCGTAGACTAGATGATGAAGGCCCCTTAGGTCCGTGTTGCCGATGTACATGCTCGGTCTTTTTCGGACTGGTGCAAGGCCCTCGAGAACCTCGATTTTTGAAACGTCGTAAGTGGTATCTTCTGCCATCTAAATCCTCATGGGTTTCACAGGGAGCGCATCCCGATTTCTCTGCAGTTAGGAGAATGTCCTTTGAGTATATAAGAATTTACACATATCCAGATAGGGAAAAAAGGGCCCCAAAACATATGGCTATCTAGGTGGGAAAGATGTAAATACTAGAATGTGGAGAAACCAGCGCGTTTTTCAGCATGTTCTGACCCACCTGCGATGGGTCGTGGGACTCCGCTTTGGGAATCAATTCTGTCTCTCCTGCAACATCTTGCGTTTCTTCTGATTTTGCAGCTCTTGGGGGGGTCGGCACCTACTCTCTTCTACGTGAGTTCTGCCCTTTCAGTTTCTCGAAGATGCTCGGAACCAATGGAGTGATGAACACAACAGCGACTATCAGTATCAATGCCCCGATCAGTGTACCAGGATCCCCAAGAGTCACTTCAATCTCCGAACTTATCTCTGTGTCCGGTAGAGGCATGTCATTGACTCTCAGCATTGCGCTTATTGTATGAGTTCCGCTTTCAGTAGTCCAGTCGATTTCCTGGTTTGAGGAACTGTTTGCTTCCAGGTTGATGCCCGTGATATTCTCTATCTCTACATAATCGACATAGAAAGCCAGGGTCACATTGCTGATGGCAAATGTGGCATTGTTGTGGACGGTGACCGATATGGTTATCACATCTCCATCCGAGGGATTAGCACCGGAGAAGGTCATGCCAGATATACCGACGTTTTGCGCGCTTGCATTAGGGACCATTCCCAAAATGGCAAACAGTACTAGGCCGACGGCGATAGCCGCTGCGAACGTTGTATTGACGTATCTTGTCTTCATCATGATATCACTCCATCTTCCTCCGGTTGGCAAGTCCTATGCCGATCAGGAAAAGGCTGATGGCATAGGCCAACATCACACCCACCCCAACATAGAAATCCGGTGAGAAACCACCACCGATCCGTTGTGCTGGTCCACTTGAGCCAAACCCGCCTGTTGACGTTCCCAGAACATTCGTCATGACATCTGATGAATATGTGACGAGGAACCAAGGCTCCACGTCTGCAAACTGCAACACACCAGCTATAATCGGCAGTATGAGCATGAGCAGGAAGAACCCGATGAGTGTTGACGTAATTGTGCCTTTCATGATCGTGCTGAAGAAGAATATCACGGCAACCACACTTGCGGCGTATATCAGGGCCAGCATGAAGGACATGCCGAACTCTACGGATATCGCTCCAAAGCCGAATATCTGCGCTATCTCCAGCATCGTAACGAGATAATAGACGGAAATCACGAACCATGTGGCCAGAAGTGCGGCAGCGAATTTGCCCACGTTGATGGAGGTGCGTCTTTGAGGTGTGGAGAATAGCGTCAGTCCTGTCTTCTTCTCGAATTCACCGGAGACCGCGTCCCCCGCAAACAACGCTCCAGAAATGACTATCAGGAGAGTTATGAAACCCAGGTTCGTGGATGCAAAGGCATTTGCTGTGTCCGCATAGTCTCCACCCAAGAGTGGGGGAATCGCATAGAACAGGATAGGCAATGCAATCGCCAAGGCGACCACGAGCACGATCCTCTTTCGGTTCAGATGCTTCTTCAGTTCGAATCTGATATTCAGGAAGAGGTGAGAGATGTCGGTCCTCATGTCATTCTTCAGAGAGGTCACCTAGTTCACACCCCTCTCATCGCTCATTATCGAGACATAGAAATCCTCAAGGCTCACTGTTTCAGGGGCGTACGAGGATACTCTGAATCCGGAGGATATCAACTTAGCAAGAATCTGATGACTGGTTTCCGGCTTCCCATCGAAGCCTATGTGAATCCTGCCATTTGCCACTTCGACTTCGTTCACGGATGCAATTGCCCCTATCCTATCGAGATCGTCTGTCGATAGCTGGTCCAGGAACTTCGCTTCTATCCTTTTGACACTCACCATGTTCTTGATGTTCTCAACTGTGTCATAGGCGATGACTTTGGTCTGGTCCAGGAAGATGACCTTGTCGCAGGTATCGCTCACCTCGTTGAGCAGATGAGAGCTCAGGAAAATCGTTGTGCCTTCCCTTTGTAGCTGCTTCAACATGTCCCTGATTTCCTTCATACCCTTTGGGTCCAGACCGATGGCTGGTTCATCGAGTATCAAGATCTCCGGCTCGTGCAAGATGGTGGTTGCGACGGCCAGTCTTCGTTGCATACCTGTACTGAAGGCTCCCAACTTCTTGTGTTCCCAGTCTGAGAGTCGGACCGTTTTGAGGACTTCTTCGATTCTCGCATCGATCTTGTCTTTCTCCATGCCGTGGACCTTTCCATGGTACCTCAACACGTCATGTGGTGTCAGATAGTCGTAGATGCCTGGAACCTCGATGAGCGCTCCGACAGGCTTGAGTGCTTCCTTGGGATTCTTGTTCACATCTATACCATTGATGTAGGCGTGCCCCGAGGTTGGACTCAGCAAGTTGGTCAGTATCTTTATGGTGGTTGTCTTGCCAGATCCATTTGGACCCAGGTATCCGACAATCTCACCCTTCTTCACGGTGAACGATACGTCATCAAGCACCTTGACGTCCTTGACGTAGCATTTCTCAAGGTTCTCTATCTCGATCGCGAATTCGGTCGTATGCATATCACATCACCAATACGCTCTATTCCCCTACCTATAAATATGAATTTTCCAGAATTATTCCCACACGCACCCAAATTGTACCAAATCACGTCCAAGTTATTTTGAAGAGGATGGCGAGTGCTACCATTTCGACGATGTTCAAGAGGAACAGGCCAGGAACCCCGCGTTCACCGCTAGACATCGGTGTGTCGACGCCGGATGTCCAGACGATTATCCCAATGATGAACAGTATGCTCTTGAGCAGAAAGACCGAGGCGAAGAACAGAAGACCTATTGAGAACTCCGATTTGACCTTCTTGTAGTTACCCCAGTACACATGAAGCAATCCAAGCAAAAGACATACGTTGACTATCTCCACTATCATGACCGCCAGGAATATCCAGCTATCTGTTGTCACGTTCTCACCTCTTCTTGGTCAGCACTTCCTACGATGTCGGTTTCCTATCTAGCTTTGCCCAATTTTCTCCCAAATCTCTTCAAATGTTTCGTAATTCTCTTCCATAACGCCAGTGAGGAAGTACACTGTACCGTATCTCCCTCCGCCGGATGATGTGACTATGTTGTTCTTCTTCAGGACATCGATGTGATGTCTCACAGTCCTGTAATCCAGCTCGACCTTCTCCGCAAGTTGATTCGCGTTGTAGGGTCTATCGTGGAGGATTCTGATGATTCTGGCTCGGTTGATTCCACCTTTGGTGCCGACGATCAACCACCACAGGAACTGCTTCATGAATATGCAAACCCGTTTCGGGTATGGAACTTCTCAGATAAAACAGCGACATCAAAAGCCAGTCTGCGGAATCTGGCGATGCCGCTCCCAAACCTAGAAAATGTCATCTTCGGGACGGGTCAAAATCACCGTCTTTTCCAGCGAGGTCCGTCCTTTGTATCTTCCAGCAAAATGCCTATGTCCGCCAGCCGATCCCTTATCTCGTCCGAGACCTTGAAGTCCTTCGCTTCTCTGGCCTTTCCACGCATCTCGACCAGGAAGTCCATGAGGCCGTCCACGACGCTGTCCTTCTCCGTTTCCCTTCCGAAGAGACCCAGAACATCACCTGTGGTTTCGTAGACGTCAAGCACCTTCTGAAGCGTTTCTCTGGCCAGTCCGCTCTCGAGAGCGGTGTTGATCTTTGTGGAGAATGTGAACAGGTGTGAGATGGCCTCTCTAGTGTTGAAATCGTTGTCCATGGATTCCTCGAACTTGTGCATGACTTCCTCGACGGCTTTGTTGACCTCTTCATCTTCGGGACTTCTTTCTTCCTTGGCCTGCCATTTGAGGGCGAAATGGACGTTCTGAACGGTCTCGACCAGGCGTTCATACCCCTGCTTTGCTTCCTCCAGCAGTTCATTGGAGAAGTCCACCGGGCTTCGATAATGTGCGTTGACCAAGAAGAACCTCAGCACCGCGGGATCATAATCCTCCAGTGCCTCCTTCACCCTCCAGAAGTTCTTCAGCGACTTGGACATCTTCTCTCCATCAACGTTCAGGATACCTGTGTGCAGCCAATACTTGACGAACGGTTCCTTCCCTGTGAGCGCTTCTGCTTGAGCTATCTCGGATTCGTGATGCGGGAATATCAGCTCGGTGGCGCCTCCGTGGATATCGTACTGGTCACCGAAGTAAGCCATACTTATCGCAGTGTCCTCTATGTGCCATCCCGGCCTGCCTTTCCCCCATGGACTGTCCCAGGTGGGTTCTCCAGGTTTCTCCGCCTTCCATAATGCGAAATCTTCGGGATTTTTCTTGTTCTCATCGACTTCGACCCTAGCACCTGGCCGGAGCTTCTCTAGGACCTGCTTGGAGAGTTTCCCGAAATCGGGGAACTTGTTGACCTCGAAGTAAACGTTGCCGTTCGATTCGTAAGCAAATCCCTTTTCGATCAGACCTTTGATCTGGTCCAGAATCTCGGGGATGTACTCGGTCGCCCTGGGATAGATGTTGATGCTGTCAATGCCAAGGGCGTCCATGTCGTCCAAGAATTCCTTGAAGTACTTCTTTACCAGGTCGGGAACCGGGATATCGGATTCATTGGACCTGTTTATCAGATTGTCGTCCACGTCGGTCACGTTCTGGATGTAGAACACGCTGTATCCTCGGTACGAGAGATACTTCGCAATCGTGTCGAAGGCGACGTAGGTCTTGGCATGGCCCAGATGTGTGTAATCGTATGGCGTCACGCCGCACACGAACATGCTCACTCTGTTTCCGTGGAGAGGCTCGAATTCCTCCATCTTGCGGTTCAGGGTGTTGTAGACCTGTATGGTCATGGTCGGAACATCCTATGCCCGGGGAGGGAATCGAACCCCCAAAGAACCGATCTGCAGTCGGTCACATTAGCCACTCTGTCACCCGGGCTTGGGGTAGTGGTTGTCATTATTATCATGGGTAATTAAGGTTTTCACCCAGTCTTCTTCTTCGCTGTGTTACCGCATTTTGTCCCAGACGTGTCATTGCATCCTGCCAGCCATCTCTGTCTACATGTCAGAAAACTTAATAGTGTCGGACAATAAGTACCGAAACCAGTAGGAGGATGAATAGTGTGAGTAGCAAACCAATGAAAGGAAGGCCATACGGTTACATACTGGAGCGTTTTGTCAGGAAGTCATTCCCGCTGTTCGAGAGGTTTGGTTTCCACATAACCCTAAACCATTTCTATGAACCCATTCCAGACACTCGAACACTCAGAGATGAGTTGTGGTCAAGACAGTCATCGCTTGTCGGAGTCGAGATAGACAATGATGCAATCATTCGCCTTCTTTCCGAGTTCCGGGCCAAGTACAAGAAGGAGTATGACAGATTCCCGAGGAAGGAATCAGAAGATCCTTTCGTGTACTACTTGTATAACACAACATTTGGCAGTGTGGATGGTGAGATCTACTACTGTATGATACGCCACTTCAGGCCGAAGAGAATCATTGAAATCGGTTGCGGGAAGTCGACTCTACTGGCTTCAAAGGCTGTCCAGAAGAATAGGGAGAACGACGCAGATGCCAAGCTCTTAGGCATCGAACCCTATCCGAACGAAGTAATGTGTAAGGGGTTCCCTGGGCTCTCAGAATTGAGGGAGTGTAAGGTCCAAGACGTCGACTTGGACGAATTCTTGGAACTGGAGGCAAACGACATCCTCTTTGTGGACTCAAGTCATGTTTTGAAGATTGGGAGCGATGTCCAGTATATATTCCTTGAGGTCTTGCCAAGGCTCAGGAAGGGCGTTCTGGTGCACTTCCACGACATTTTCCTGCCCGTAGAGTACCCCAAGGAATGGGTTCTGGCGAAGCGGAAATTCTGGAATGAGCAGTATTTCTTGCAGGCATTTCTGATATCAAACAACGCTTTCGAGGTTCTGTGGCCGGGCAACTACATGCATCTCAGACATCCACAAGAACTGGAGAAGGCCTTTGACTCTTACAACCGGGAGTCCGTGGTGCCTGGAAGTTTCTGGATAAGAAGAAGGTCATAGCCACAAAGCAGGTCTTGCCGAGGAGTGATTGTCCGGACCAACTTTTCTGCAGGAACGGCATCTTCATCTTCTGTGACGCCAGTAGCAAACCCGAGAGATCCTGCATTTCGGGCTGGCATATCCTGCAAGGCAATATCTCCTCTTATTCACCGTGTATTCCTTCTTGAGGTTGCCAATGTGGATTCTTATGGGGATAGCCACGATGAGCGCAACGAACAGGAGCCCCAGGAAGGCGGTCTCGTACAGAAGATAGGAGGTCGGTTCGTCCGTCACCACGGAGGTCGCATTCCACCCAACCACAAGTGCCACCAGGCAAACGCAGATAAAAGCCAACCAGAAGGCTGTCAGATGCAACTTCCATGAAGGTGGCATGTCCCTCATCTGGGGTGTAAGTCAACCTCGGCATAATTAAAGCTTGCCTTTGGATTGCTTGTGAATCCATTCACAACTCGGTCAAATTGAAATATCGAGAACGCTTATCTTCAGAAGACCTCATCACGATGAGAGTCATGACAACCCGGGGGTACGAATCTGAGAAGACGCGTAATCATAATGGGGGCGGCGGGAAGGGACTTTCACAATTTCAACACCTTGTTCAGGGACAACGACCAGTATGAGGTCGTAGCGTTCACGGCTACACAAATACCCGGGATTGATGATAGACCGTATCCGCCCGAGCTTTCAGGAGAACTCTATCCGAATGGCATTCCAATCCATCCAGAGGAGGAACTGGGTAAGCTCATCGATGAGCACAAGGTGGACGATGTGTTCTTCTCGTACAGCGACGTCAGCTATCAGTACGTCATGCAGAGGGCGGCCCTTGTGGCCTCTCACGGCGCCAACTTCGTTCTCCCCGCTGCGGATGATACGACGATAGAATCCTCCAAGCCAGTGATATCCATTTGTGCGGTCAGAACAGGTTCTGGAAAGAGCCCAACGAGTCGTAAGATTGGGAAGATACTGCAAGAAAAAGGGAGGAAGGTCGTGCTCGTGAGGCATCCCATGCCCTATGGTGATCTTGCGAAGCAGATGGTCCAGAGGTTCGAGACGGTCGAGGACCTGGAGAAACATGATACCACCATTGAGGAGCGGGAGGAATACGGTCCGATAATCCGAAGTGGGATGGTCGTGTATGCTGGGGTCGATTATGAGAAGATACTCCGGCAGGCAGAGGCAGAGGCCGATATAATCATCTGGGACGGTGGCAACAATGACTATTCCTTCTACAAATCAGACCTGCACATCGTGATCGCCGACCCCCTGAGGCCAGGCCACGAGCTCTTGTATTATCCCAGCGAAGTGAACATCAGGATGGCGGACGTAGTCATCATCAACAAGGTGGACTCGGCAAAGCCAGGGGATGTCGAGCTGGTGAGGCGGAACGTCAAGGCGACCAACCCGAATGCGATCATCATGAAAGCCAAGCTCCGGGTGATTCCCGACGATGGAGAACAGATCCGAGGGAAGCGCGTTCTGGCGATCGAAGATGGACCAACCCTCACTCACGGCAATATGAAGTTCGGGGCGGCCATTGTAGCGGCCAAGGAATTTGGAGCGTCCGAGACCATTGATCCGACGCCCTTCGCCGTGGGGTCGATTAAAGCGACCCTTGAGAAGTACGGTCACGATGACCTTCTTCCGGCTATGGGATACGATGACTTACAGGTCAAAGAACTCGAAGAGACGATCAACGCCGCTGATTGCGACCTCGTCCTCAGTGCAACACCTGCAAACCTCTCTCTCATATTGAACGTGAACAAACCCATCATACATGTTGCATATGAACTGGAGGAAATGGGAGACACGAATCTGGAGGATGTCCTGAAAGATCTCTAGCTCCACTTCTTCTTGGGCCAGATTCTGATTGTGTCAGATTTATATACTAGCATCAGGTTCACAGAAATCCCTTCCCAGCTGGAAGCAAACTGAAGGTGCATACTTGTCCAAGCAAAAGAGGATCGTCGCGGCCATAGGCGGTAATGCACTATACCCTCCCAACAACCCCTCGTTTGAGGTTCAGAAGGATCTCATAACCAAGACCTGCAGGAAGCTCGCTGATATTATCGAAGAGGGACACCGGCTCATCATAACACACGGCAATGGACCGCAGGTGGGCAACATCCTCGAGCAGAACGAGAGGGCCAGGAAGGTCGTCCCGTCCATGCCTTTGGACGTCTGCGTCGCAGAAACACAGGCCCAGATCGGCTATTTGATGCAGCAGAGCCTTCAGAACGCGTTCCACAAACGAGGGATGAAAAGGAGGGTCACTCCGGTCGTCACTCAAGTGCTGGTCGATTCGAAGGATAAGGCGTTCAAGAATCCCACCAAGCCCATTGGACCCTACTACAAGAAGAGCAGGGCCGAGCATCTGATGAAAGAGCGCGGTTGGAAGATGAAGTACGACAGGAGGGGCGGCTACAGAAGACTTGTGCCCTCTCCCAAGCCCTTGAAGATTGTGGCGATGTCCTCGATCAAGAAGCTGGTCTCCCAGAGGGGAAGCGTTGTCATCGTCGCTGGCGGTGGTGGCATCCCCGTGATTGAGAAGCGCGGCAAGCTCGTTGGTGTGGAAGCCGTGATCGACAAGGACCTTGCTTCCGGGCTGGTCGCCGATGAACTGGACGCACAGATGCTGTTGACGATCACAGATGTGAGACGCGTTTCACTGAACTTCGGCAAGAAGAACCAGAAGGGTCTGCCCAAGATGACGGTCGACGAGGCACGCGAACACATGAAGGGCGGTCATTTCCCGCCGGGCACCATGGGGCCAAAGGTCCAGGCCGCCGTGGACTTCGTCAAGAACGAGGACCGTCAAGCCATCATCACCTCCCTGGGGCACCTGAAGAGAGCATTGGACGGGAAGGACGGTACCTGGATAGTGTTTGAATAGCCTACTTCCACTGAAAAGTTTTATACCCGCTACACGCTTCGCTGACGGGGGAGGATATGAAAAGAGACCTTGTCTCCATGCTGGAACTGACCGACGATCTTCCGCAGATACTGGATCTGGCATCTAACCTGAAGAACATCCAAACAGCCAACGAGAGACATGAACCGTTGAAGGACAAGAGCCTAGCAATGATATTCGAGAAGCCCAGCACCAGAACTCGAGTATCCTTCGAGGTGGGAATGACACAGTTGGGCGGACACGCCTTATACCTGAGTACATCGGATCTCCAGCTCGGAAGGGGGGAGACTATCGCGGACACTGCAAAGGTCCTCAGCAGATACGTTGACGCCATCATGTATCGGGGCTATGAGCACAGCAAGACGGTGGAGCTGGCGCGAGGCGCGACCGTTCCTGTTCTGAATGGTCTGGATGATCTGGAACATCCCTGTCAGATTGTCGCTGATCTTTTCACGATAATGGAGAAGAAGGAGGATTTAAGTGGATTGAAGCTGGCATACCTTGGAGATGGCAACAACGTCTGCAACTCCCTGCTCTTGGGTTGTGCCATGAGCTCGATGAACATCCAGGCAGCATGTCCCGAGGGCTACCACCCGGACAGCGGCATCTTGAGAACCGCCAAGGAGATCGGAGAAGAGAACAACGTCTCGGTGGAGGTTGTCAGGTCTGCTGAGGAAGCTGTATCGGATGCGGATGTGATATACACGGACGTCTGGGTATCGATGGGTGATGAGGCTGAGAAGGCAGCCCGACTTGAGGTATTCGTCCCTTATCAGGTGAACGAGGAGCTGGTCAGCAAGGCCAAAGATGATTGCATTGTGATGCACTGCCTCCCCGCTCACAGGGGCGAGGAGATAACCGACGGGGTCATCGATGGAGACAGGTCAGTTGTCTTCGACCAGGCAGAGAACAGGCTCCATGCACAGAAGGCGATACTTGTCCATTTGCTCGAATGACCTAATCAAGTCTGAGAAACCCTTTTTATATCGCGAACAGGATGGCATCTAACGATGGCGGAGTTCAAGATCATACACGATTCAATATACGGAACGATGAAGGTCGAACCACTGGAACTGGACCTGATGGAAACCCTCGAGATGCAGAGGCTCAACGGAATCAAGCAGCTGGGTCTGTCCTATCTGGTCTTTCCAGGCGCAAACCACACCCGGATCGAACACTCCCTGGGCACTGGCCATTTGGCCAAGCGGATATCCGATGTTCTTACCCTTGAGAAGCCCGAGAGGGACCTTCTAGTGTCCGCCGGTCTGCTGCACGATGTCGGCCATGGACCGTTCTCGCACACTCTGGAGACAACCCTCGAACAAGCGATCGGAATGAACCACATGGACCTTACCAAGAGGATCATCACCGGGGAAGAGGACAACATCAGCAAGGAAGAAAGAGAGGCATTTCCACACGTTCCGAGAGTGCGCGAGGTGCTGGAGGATCACGACGTGAACGCAGACGAAGTTGCCAATCTCATATCCACCCCCCATCCTTCACATTCTACCACTTTGCACATGGACAAGGGCCAGGAGTTCTTCAACGAGAAAGGATACCTGACACAGCTCATCAACAGTCCGATCGACATCGATCAGATCGACTACCTGCTCAGGGACGCGTATTACACCGGGGTCGCCCATGGCATCATCGATGCGGACAGGCTGGTGCAGACTTTCGCTATTCACCACAACGATCTTGTCGTCGATCGAAAAGGACTCAGCGCGTTGGAGGGTATGTTCGTCGCCAGAGCACTGATGTTCTCTTCCGTCTACTTCCACAAGACGGTCAGGATAGCCGAACTCATGTTAGCCAGAGCCGTTGAGAACTGGAAAGGACTTGACCCGTCATCAATTCAGAGAATGGTGGACTCGGAACTGATGTCCTCCCTCACCGAGCAGGGAGGTTTCCAGAAGGACATCGCAATGAAGATCAAGTACCGGAAGCTGTACAAGAAGGCCTACGTTGGCAAGAAGAAGGACATGACCGAGGAACAGGCCGAAGGCCTCAAGAGGTTCGAGGACCCCCGGGAGAGGAAGAAGGTGGAGAGGGAGCTCTGCAAGAGGACCAGTGCCCCTGAAGGGTACGTCATCGTTGACTACCCCCCAGCCGAGATAAAGAGGACCGAGCCCAGAATATCCAAGACGGACATTCGAGTTCTTGACAATGGAAAGGTGAGGTTCTTCAAGCATGCCAGTGACATGGGACGGATGATCGAGGCAAGGGACGCCGCCGATTGGTTAGTAATGATTGCCGCAGACCGACCTTATGTCGAGAAAGTGTCCAAGATCGGAAAGGGCCTGCTGTTCTGAATCATCAACAAATTATTTATCCATCGTTTCCTATTCCCATTTGCTCATGGGATGGGTGAATTGTGATTTTGAGGTGACAGCATGAAGTCTATAGTAGAAGAAGCACTGTCAAGACACAGGTCTTTTGAGGAGCACGAAGAGGTTCCCGATGCAAAGGTCCATGTAAGGGACACGAGAGTGGACTCAGAGCTCAGGGAGATTCTGTCGAAACTGAGGACGAACATCAGGATAATGGGCTGTGGTGGTGGTGGATGCAACACGGTCTCCAGGATTGCCGAGGAAGGCATTCATGGTGCAGAGCTTTATGCCACCAACACTGATGCGCAACACCTGTTATCCATTAGATCTCCAAGGAAGATACTTCTGGGCAAGAGGTCCACGAGAGGACTCGGTGCTGGGGCGTTGCCCATGGTCGGCGAAGAAGCGGCGCGAGAGTCAAAGGAGGAGCTCACCAAATCCCTGGCCGGATCTGACATCGTCTTCGTGACCTGCGGACTGGGAGGCGGAACCGGCACTGGTGGAGTCGGCGTGATCTCCAAACTCGCAAAGGATTCTGGCGCCCTCGTTGTGGCAATAGTCACCCTCCCATTCAAAGGCGAAGGCAGGATGAGGATGGAGAATGCGGAATGGGGTCTGGCAAGATTGAGGAAGACGGCCGACACGGTTATTTGTGTTCCTAATGATAAGCTCGTGGAACTGTATCCCAGACTTCCGCTGGATCAGGCTTTCCGTGTCGCTGACGAGGTTCTCATGAGAAGCATCAAGGGTCTGACCGAAGTTGTGTCCAAACCAGGTCTGGTCAATCTGGACTTCAATGACTTCAAGACAATAATGAAGGGCGCAGGCGTGGCTATGATCGGCCTCGGTGAGTCCGATGCAACCGGCGGGGACAGGGCCATGGAAGCGATCAACGAAGCGATCAACTCGCCCCTTCTGGATGTCGATATCTCCAACGCATCAGGCGTCTTGGTCAATGTCGTGGGTGGAGAGGACATGTCCATCCAGGAGGCCGAGAAGGTTGCCGAGGAACTGCAGGCAAGGGTCAACCGGAACGCGAGGATCATCTGGGGCGCAACAGTGGACCCGACCATGGAGAACAAGATACGGGTCATGGTGGTGGCGACAGGTGTTTCTTCAAGGCATATCATGGGCCGGTCGTCCGCTTCACAATTGACACAAGGTCCCGTAGAAGTGGTCCGATAGGCATATCGACCTATCAGTCCCAGATACGCTGGGTCAGTCGTTCTCAATCCGAAACTATTTAAAAGTGGTCGTATTTACTTTAGCTCGGTATCAGAGCTTTCTGACAGGATAGAATGCAGCAATCTGAAAAAAGTGCGTCAAGCCTGGAGAGGATTAGTGATGAAGTCCATAGTTGAAGAGGTTCTGTCCCGAGCGAAGGGCAGGACTGAGGTTCGAGAAAAGCCCACTGAGATAGGCGGGTACAGCACGGACGATGCCGAGCTCGAGCGAGTATTGGCGGGTCTGAAGACCAACATACGCATAGTGGGCGTTGGAGGAGCGGGATCGAACACTATCGACCGACTGGTCGAGGCAGGCGTTCTGGGTGCCGAACTGTATGCAGTCAACACGGACGCCCAACATCTGCTCGTCGTCAGGGCACCGCACAAGATACTCCTTGGACGAAGAAGCACGCGAGGTCTGGGTGCGGGTGCGTTACCTCAGGTGGGTGAAGAGGCTGCCCGGGAATCAGAAGAGGAACTGAAAGCAATGCTCCAGGGAGCTGACATGGTCTTCATAACCTGCGGTCTTGGGGGCGGAACGGGCACTGGAGGGTCGCCGTACATCGCCAGCGTCGCGAAGGAAATGGGGGCTTTGACGATTGCGATATGTACAACGCCATTCCACGCCGAGGGTGCGATCCGAACCGAGAACGCCGAATACGGTCTGGACAAACTGAGGAGTTTTGCTGATACTGTCATTATCATTCCCAACGACAAGCTGGTGGAGCTTGTTCCAAGACTTTCATTGAATGCTGCTTTCAAGGTCGCCGATGAAGTGCTCATGCGTGCGATCAAGGGGGTCACAGAGATAATCACCAAACCCGGTCTGGTCAATCTGGACTTCAACGACATCAAGACGGTAATGAAGGGTGGCGGCGTCGCTATGATAGGACTGGGAGAGAGCAGCGATTCGGATGTGAGGGCAGAGGAAGCGATCGAAGCTGCGATCAATTCCCCGCTGGTGGATATTGACATTTCCACTGCCTCTGGAGCGCTCGTGAACGTGACAGGTGGAACCGACATGTCCGTGGGGGAAGCTGAGAAGGTCGCCGAGATACTTCAGGACAGGATAAACCCCAACTCCAGGATCATCTGGGGAGCGGTGGTCGATCCAGCTCTCGAACAGCGAATGCGCGTTCTGTTGATTGTCACCGGAGTCAAATCGAAACAGATATTCGGTCCCGCGAAACTCAAGAGAGAGGAGACTGCTGGAGTAGAAATGGTTAGCTGAGGTTCTAGAAATGGATATCGTGAAGAGGTCCTGGAGGGCCCAACGCAAGATCGAGGAAAGGGCAAAGCGCATCGGAAGGGGGAAGTACGGCCAGGTCCTTCACATGGCTAGGAAACCCGAGCCGCATGAGTACATCAAGACTCTCCAGCTTGTGGGCGCAGGCCTGCTTATGATAGGACTGCTGGGTTTTGCGATATATTACATCATGGTCTTCCTGATACCTGACTTAGTCTCCAGTTTCTCACCATAGGGGAGGTTTTTTCTTGGGAGTGTTTGAACCGGAAGAGATAGAAGAAGAAGAGGAGAAGAAGGAAGAAAAGCCATCCCTCATTGGCTACGGCCTCCACATAGAACACGACGAGCTTCAGAGGGTTCTGCCATCTGGAGCCGATACAGATTATCACATCAAGCTTGAGAACACCGGGGATCATGACGACACCTATGCTCTGAAACTCGACCTCATATTCGCTGAGGAGGAAGAGGGTGCCATGGAATGGTCCATCAGGGTCACGGGCCTGAAAGAGGGTATTTGGGATGTCACCCTGACCGGCGAGACAGAGAAGAGTATCCGTGTGAAGAAAGGCGACTCCAAACCTATCGCCTTGAAAGTCGTTGCTCCCAAGAATCCCCAATACGGCTCCCGGGCCAACATCATCCTCACGGTAATGTCAGCGGGGGATGCAGCTGTTTCAGAGACGATCACCACGGTTACCTCTGTGAGACAATCGATTCTGGCCGTCAAGACCTCGATAGGACACGAGAAATCGGTTGCCAAGTCGATATCCAGCAGGGCCAAACGTCAGGATTCAGGCATCTTCTCAGTCCTTTCCCCTCCCACCCTCAGAGGCTACGTCCTAGTGGAGTCCATTAACCCGGATGCGCTGGAGCGCATAGTGAAGGGGATCAGGAGGGCCAGAGGCATCGTCAAGGGTGAGACCACCTTCAAGGAGATAGACCATTTCCTCACACCCCAGCCCTTGGTCTCGGGCGTCATGGAAGGAGATATCGTGGAGCTGGTGGCCGGTCCGTTCAAAGGGGAGAAGGCGAGGGTGCAACACATCGACGAGAGCAAGGAGGAGATTACCGTTGAACTGTTCGAATCAATGGTCCCTATACCAGTTACGGTCAGGGGCGATCATGTCAGAGTGCTTGAGAAGGAGGAAGGATAACCATGGTAGAAGTTCTTGAGATGCTGGTCGAAGCCGGCAAGGCGAACGCCGGACCCCCCCTGGGCCCCTCTCTAGGTCCTCTAGGACTCAATATTGGCGAGATCATCGCATTCATCAACGAGAAGACGAAGCATTTCGAGGGAATGAAGGTCCCTATCAAGCTCACGGTGGATCCGAAGACCAAAGAGTACGACCTGGAAGTGGGAACACCACCAACCACCGCACTGATATTCAAGGAGCTTGGGATCGAGAAGGGCTCTGGGAACACACCAAGTGTCAAAGCCGGGAGCCTGACCATCGAGCAGGTCATGAAGATAGCCGATATGAAGATGGACTCGATGCTCGGCAAGACCAAGAAGGACAGGATGATGGAGGTCATCGGTTCCTGCGTTTCGTGTGGCGTTCATATCGAGGGAAAACCGCCCAAGGAGGCCCAGGCCGAGCTCAGAGACGGAAGGTACGATGGCATCATACCCCCAGAGTGAGGTTCTCCAGTTCCAAAACTTTATAAATGGCTTATGGCATTGGTGCAACTCCCCATGTAGGAGGCTCGCGCCGTTAGCACTACAGGAGGAATGGTATTGGCAGACAGCAAGACCGTTGAAACATTGAAGAAGGTCGTCGAGGACTCCAAGAAGAGGAACTTCGAGGAGAGCGTCGACATTGCTTTTAATCTCAAAGATGTTGATCTTTCAGTCCCAAAGAACAGGGTGGAGCTTGAGGTCGTCCTCCCCAAGGGCAGGGGAAAAGACGTGAAGGTCGCGGTTTTCGGTAGTGCAGAACTGGCGTTGAAGGCCAAGAAGGTCGCCGATCTCGTCATTAAACCAGAAGAGCTGGAGGATCTTGCAGATGACAAGAGGCAGGCCAGGAAGATTGCCAATTCATACAGTTTCTTCATTGCCGAAGCTCCATTGATGCCGGTCATCGGAAAGAGGCTCGGCATCGTGCTGGCGCCAAGGGGAAAGATGCCCCGGCCGATTCCACCTGGTGCAAATCCTGGGCCGATCGTCACTGGTCTCAGGAACACGGTGAGGATAAGGAGCAGGGACAAGAGGACATTCCACGCGCCGGTTGGAACCAAGAACATGAGCGTGGAGGACCTTGCTGAGAACGTGGACGAAGTTATCAAGAGGGTGGTCGGTGCGCTGGACAGGGGAAAGATGAACCTGGCGTCGGTGCACATCAAGACGACGATGGGCCCCTCGATTAGGCTTATGTGAGGTGTCTGAATGAGAGAAGTATCCCCGAAGAAAGTGGAAATGGTCGCTGCTCTTGTTGACGCCTTTGTGAACAGCCCTGTGATCGGTGTTGCCAGGGTGGAAGGCATTCCCGCCCCCCAGATACAGCAGATGAGAGCGGGATTGAGGGGGAAGGTCGGACTGCTCGTTTCAAAGAACAGGTTCATCAACATGGCTCTCG
>JAUVHO010000075.1 GCA_030593295.1 Methanomassiliicoccales archaeon
AGATGAGAAACCTATCATCGCACAGGCAAAGGAAATCAGTGACGTTCACCGTCAATCAAGCTGTGGCGATATTTGGATTGACGTTTGTTGTCATAGAGAGGATATTGTCGAGGACGGCACCAGCGACGCGCTAGACAGTGGTGTGCGGTTCTCACGTCATTCGAATCGAGGCCATTGGGCCATCAGTTCGGGTCTCGGCCCACTCCCCGGCTAAGCGGAGGCAACATCGTCGCCTGTGCGGATGCCGGAGATCGGTTTGCCGTACCCCTTCATCCGTTCGGCGTGGTTTCTTGAAACCTGCGATTCTCATCCACAACACACACCCTCAAGTAGGAGCTCCTGGTCGAGCTCGAGCCGTCGTTCTGGCTATCCATCCCGTGGTCAGGGTTTTCAAAATCCGGGTGATGCGCAGTGACTGACGCGTCGAGGGACCCCCTCGGCTTCGGAGAATGTCGTTGTTCTCATTGAAGATAGACATTTCCTGAAGGCTCAGGGATAAGATGTGGCCAACCCCATGGTGCATAAGATTGCCTATCTCCCAGGATCTATCACTCGTATGTAGTCAAACGCCTCGAACTGAGTCCCGTCCTGCCATTTCCCGCTTATCTTGACCTGCACGGACTCGCCCACCTGCACCGTTCCCTTGAAGTCCTGTCTGTCGAACTTGAACATGACCACATCGTCCTGATAGTCCCATCTCTCGGGCGCGAGAGCGTCCTGAAGGAGGATTGTCGATACGTCTATGTCGTATATGGATGCGTTCTCCGCGCTGAGGTAGGCGGTTATCCATCTTCCCTTGGACTTAGGATTGAGTGTGTCGGGGTCGATGTCAAGGGTTGGTGAGTCCGCTCCCGAGACCACAGTTACGTTGCATGTGTCCGTGCCCGTGGCTCCATCGTCGTCAGTAACCCGAAGGATAGCGACATAGGATCCAGCCGCTGCATACACATGTCCTGTCTTGACGCCCTGTCCGTATGGGGTTCCGTCCCCGAAGTCCCATTCAAAATCAAGTGTAAGAACCCCCCTTGAGTAGAAGATGCTTCCACGGTAATCTATCATGTCTTCCCACACAACATGTATGGACCCATCATGACCGAGGGCGGAGCTTGGACCCCACTTCTCTTCAGCTGGATTCTCCGCGACTTCCTGATGGAACAAAAACGTCGACCCACCGTCAACAGACCTCCTGTGGATGACGTGTGACTCAGTGGCGTTCTCTTCGATCCACACTGCGTGAATCACATGTTCAGAGAGAGCGTTTATCGTTGGATGGTCGGCGGTCGTATCTGGTGCAATCAGGCCGCTAAGCGGGATGTTTCCAAGGAAAGTCGAACCGAAGTCTGACGTTAGGGCATAGTAGATTATTCGCTGTTGTGCTCTGTCGTCGGACCATGCAATATGGAACGTTCCTTCTGGGGAGGCACTTATTGCGGGTCGGATCTGATTCCCAGTGGTCTCATCATTCACTCTATGTTCTCCTTGGAAGGTATTCCCGTCATCAAAGGATGCCGAGAAGTAAATATCCATATCACCAGTCCGCCGATCCGCCCATGCCACTCCGATGGTCCCGTTCTCACTGATAGCCAACACGGGTTCCCTGCAATTCTCCGCTTGAGTCACATTGATGGGGATGCTGAAGCTTCCTCCTCCGTCCGTTGAGCGTGCGTAAGTGACCCACGTCGTGTTGTTGTATTCGTCTATCTCGTACCATACGACGTGTATGTTGTCATTGTAGTCCACGGCGATACTGGGTTGTCGTCTCAGGACACTCCCGTTCTTGGCGTTGATTCCGATATTCTGCGAGAAGCTCCCTCCACCGTCAGTCGATCTTGAGAAGTAGATTTCGTTGTTCTTGGTGTTACCGTTCTTGTCGAGGTAGAGGTTCCGGTCATCGATCCAAACCACATAGATTGAGCCGTCACTGGCAACCGACACCTCTGGATACCACTGATGTGCCGATGCATTGTCATCATTCACGACTTTCTGCCCGACAAAGGTTGATCCGTTGTCGCTCGACATGACATAGACGATGTCGGTGTGTCCGGAGGATCCATCCGTCCATGCTACATGGATGGATCCGTTCTTCGCAACCGCGATTTCTGGGTAATCCTGATTGAAATCGAAAAGCTCCACGTTCACCTTCTGCGGTTGACTGAAGCTTACATCTCCGTCGAGATCGTATGATCGAGAACCGTCAAATGCCGCCTCTTGGCCCAATTGGATGGTCTGGTCGTCACCAGCGTCAGCGGTGGGAGGGTTGTTTTGGTCTACTGTGATAGAATCGACTAGTAGCACTCCGATTACGGCAGTTGTGGCAATGCAGACCAGAAAGTACGTCCTCAAGGGTGTTCTCTTCACATTCCCTCCTCAAGGAAAAATCGACTGCCGGACTATATTATGGTTTCCCTCCACTAAAGAAGACTCCTGCGATTCCCGTGGCGATGTGTTGTCGAGGATGGTTCTCGAACAGAATACGTCTCACTTCAATATGAACCGCGACGAAAGTCATCATTGATTCCACTTGGCCCAAAGACTGCAGTCCAATCTTTCCCTCGGTTTCAGCAAGATCTGAACCCTGCAGTTCTCCAGGCCTTCTCAGGCAAATCAAATGAGGCCTCGCATTTGCAGCTGGAAGTCCGACAGAGTCCATCATCGCGCGGCAATGGGACAAGGCAGCCAATAGGTTCGGCTGCAACTGGGGGGAGCTCCTTTCCAGTGAGCATCGACCATGAACGAAGATAGGAAATCACTTGACTGTGTGATACCAACCATGTTCTTCGTAGATTCTCTTGCAGCGATCTGATGCCAGAAATGAGATGAAGTCATTGGCCAGTTCCCTGTTTTTCGAGAACGATATGACGCCTATTCCTGTGCTTCTGTACACTTGAAGGTTCTCGGGCAACTCAACAGCCTCGGCGGTCCTCGTCCATATCCTCTCAAATGCATCCCAACCAATTGCTGCATCCACTTTCTTCTGGTTGACCAGAGCCATCAATGCCCCGCACCCATCCGCATAATCGGTGATATTCCTTCTTATTTGATCAGTGAGTCCAGCTTTGCTCGAAACGTCATCCCACACTCCCAGCAGACATCCGCTCGAGGAAACTCCGACCCTGACTCCTTCCCGAGCCAAATCGGATATCGACTCTATCTCCCTTGGATTCCCGGCAGGCACCAGAATGGCGGATTTCCTGTAGCCAAGGCTTCTTCTCGTGTCTCCATGAATCAACCCCCTTTCCTGTGCATCATCGAGTATGAATTCTGCCCCGCACGTCAATATGTCGCCCTCTTTCGATTCCGCAATGTCTGAGATGAGTTCCTCGGCTTTCCCGACAGAGAACTCAAATCCCGTTCCAGATTTCGAGGTGAACTCTTGGGCACATTTCTTGGCGGGGGGAGCCACTCCTCCAGAGGAATACACGTGCAGAACAGATCCTCCTGACATACTGAAATCTCCTCTTTTCATTTCTCAGGGATTTGCATCGCCCGCTCAAATACTTTTCCTTCGCTAATCATCGTTGGTGATGTGAACGTGTGATTCTCCTCTAACGTGTGCGGCATCGCACCAGCGTGTGCTCTGAGATTGAACCGCGAAGCATCTCGGCGGGTCGCTGGTATGTGAACTATCGTCGTGCTCCCCTATGCACTGCGACTATTTCCTCAGAGCCTTTGAGATAGAGGCAAGACGGAAGCTACTTAGTTAGTTTCAGGGATAGACTCACGAGGACGCATGCAAGTGCGGCTGAGGTAATGGCCGCAACCAACGGGAACCAAAGATCTTCTTCAGAAGGATAGATGGCAACGAGCCAGCCCACCATGACCAACGTAGGAATGAACACCCAAACGATGCGAGCTGTAATCTCTCTCACCCTATCCTTCTCTCTAATGAGGTCGGATTTAGTGACTGCCATCACTGCGAGCCATGCACCAGCTGAGATGACCAAGAAGCAAAGGATGAGCCCCAGAAACATGTGGACGGCTGAAGCATGTGCCAAGACAAGGAATGCAACGTAGAAGCCCCATGAGATTACACAAATGCCGAAAAACAACAAGACTGCCCCATCACTTCTATCGTACGTTACCACTCAATCCCTCTCATTCATGACCGTCCTTTGAAGTACGTAGCTGCCAAGACAATAGTTAGGAGAAAGGCTGCTATGACAACCACAACGCACAACACATTTCCTTGGCCCGCGAAGACAAAGGCCATCAAATATCCCACAAGTCCGAGTATTTGAGCTGTAATCCCCAGGACCCCGCCATATCTTATTCGTTGGTCAAAGGCAAGGGCACCGAGACCTATGGCGAGAATTCCCAGCAGTAGGCCCAGGAGTGTGAGAATCCATCCGAGTGCGAGGGAGAGAATTGCACATATTAGGCCCGCAGTTCCTCGAACATACACCACCCACGATTTCTTCGGTGAAGCCATCTCCTCCTCGTTCACTCAATCCCTCTCGACATAACGGAATCCACTCGCCCTTATGAAATCGTTTCGGGACAAAGGTCGCAGTTCCTTACGGACTACGACACTTCGACTACCCAGTCAGCGTCCACCTGAACTCTCACCCAATATCCGTATCCGGCTTGCAGCATCTCTCCATCCCCGAGCACTCTCAGATGATATGGCGAGACAGGATCATATCCCTCCACCCGCGTGGCAC
>JAUVHO010000006.1 GCA_030593295.1 Methanomassiliicoccales archaeon
TCCAGTGTGATTTGCTGGCATTGGACGACGAAAAGGCGGACTTTGGGGTAACGTACGGGTCGGGGGCTGATTATCGACCCGCGATCTACCCCTTTCTACCCTTCAGTTTTCTGGATACGAAACTTACGAAGAGTATTCCCAAGAACGGCGGCAGTATGTCCGAGAACTCCGGGATTCTTTCGAATATGATATTGTACTCCTCGTTGAAGCCGTCGTACTCCCGCCAATCCCAGCCGATTCTGTAGTCGTTCGCCACTGAGTATACTGATGTTAGATGAACCTTCGGCTGGGTGTCTGTTGTGAGAGTCACCGATGACCAGGAACTCCCTGTCCATTTCTTGCAGTATATCTGATTGCTACGGATGTAGAAGGCGTAAAGGTTGTCATTGGAAGTGAGGAGGGTAAGTGTCGGATATGCGTTCGCTGTTTGTGATCCTTCAGGATCGGTTCCGCTCGTCCATGACCCTCCGCTTGTCTTGTACTCGTACTGGATGTATCCGCTGGTGTCGCTGTAGATGAGATGGACCGTGCCGGAGGAATCAACTACCACAGAAGGCCCTCTGTTGGTCTTGCTGGCCGAAGTGCTCGCTATGGAGACCTCGTTCGCGTCCCATGAGCTTCCGCTTGAGGTGTACCCCCTTCCTTCAATGTTCCCGTCCGCATACCAGATGGCGTACATGTCTCCCCCACTGAGTGGGTAGATCATCGGGAATACGTAGTTGTTGGTGACATCGCCAGCGGTCCTCATGACCGTTCGGCTGTCCCATGCAGAAATGTCATCCGTGTTGGTCGACCTTACCGCAGCGCAGTTGTAATTGGTTTCCTGGCTGCTCGATATCACCCAGAGATATCCGCTCGAGTCCTGGCCGATGAACGCCACCTTGGATCCGATGCTGCTCCCCGAGACCGTGACCGTGTATTCGGACCCCCAGGAGATGGAAGTGCCTGAAATGGTCCCCTTCCTGGTTATTACCGTCGCGTCGCTCGCAGATGTGTCCCCGACTATGTAGACCGCTGAGTTACCAGAATCATACCATACTGACGGGTAAAGAACGCCTGATGTGGAGAACGCAGAGACAGCAGTATTGGTCCAGTCATCACCTTCATCACTGTATTCGTACATGGTCTTACCCTGGACTCCGTCATAATAGAAGCTCCAGAAGTATGTGCCATCGTGGAACACCTTCCTCTGCGTCGAGTAGGCAGTGGTTGTTGCGGCGTTGTTCGTATTCTGGACGACATACACCGTTCTTGTCCCTGACCTGCTCTGCCATGCTGTCTGAAGTGAATTGCTGTCACCCAAACTTCTCCAGTCTGTCATGTCGAACAACATCCCCGTGTTGTTCATAGAGCCGAAAAGCCAGCTAGGAACGGAGATCTCAATGCTGTCCATGTTCTTCTCTGCTGGAATGATCATGAGGAAGTCCCATCCGGGTCCCCATTCGAAGACCGACCTGTTCAGTATCTTCCCGTTCTTACCTGTGACCTGTATCATATAGTCTGGAATCATTGGAAAGTTGTTGATGTGAGCACCGTCCACGTCGCTGGTGTTAGAGTCGATGTAGATTCTCAGGAAATCCTCGCCCGTTCTCTTTTCCTTCCATAGCCTCGGGGCCGCTGGAATGTAGTTCGGGTCTCCCTGGGCCAAAGACTTCACTATCTTTCTCGGAACGCTAGACCCTTCCAGCATCTCTCCGAAGACCCTGGCATAGAAGAAGGTCTCGTTGAGGGTTGGCTCAAGTGATGCCGAGTACTCCTTGATGTCCCGACTAGCCTGGTCCAGAGGAAGGTTCTGATCATCGATCTCCGCCTCTCCGCTCCAGTCACCGAACCATCCATCGATTTTCTTCTGGCTCGGGGCGCTCTGATAATAGCATTTGACGCTCTCTCCGCGTATCTTCACCGGCCTGTCCGCCCGCACCTCGTTTGGTGTGATAGTGATCAGGTCTCCCGGGTCTGCCGTCAAAGATGACAATCCAACCGTTCTGACGGTTACCTGGGATGAGGGGAGGTTGAATGGAGCAATAGACTCAAGTTGTCCCAGGCCATCCATGGTGACCAACACAGAATTGACAGCGACCTCTGAACCCCTCGCAATGAAGGTCAACTGTACCAAATCCTGTTGAACTGAGGTAATGATGCAGTCCTCCTCCACGGCCTGGAATGTAACCTCCAGTGCTCCGAGTTCTTCTTTGAAGTAGAAAGAAGAATCTAGCCCTCCGCCTTCGAAATCGTCTGTATGTATCGCGAAGATGCTGTCTTCAGATATTGACCCCGCAAGAAACAACGGAATCTGAGCTTCCAGATTGTTGCCTGAAACAGCGGCGTTTATACTTCCGATTGTCGTGAAGGCCGACCAGTTGTGTTGGTCCCCCGGTTGGAATTCAAGTATGCTTGCAGTCTGCACCGAGTTTGAGCTTCCATAGATCTCTATGGCGTAATCAACACCCAGATCCTCATGAAGGTAACCCGTGGCCTCGGAATCATCAGCATCCACGAAAAGGTAGAAGGCGTCATATCCAGTGGGATCTCCCAGCGCGGTCCCTCGAACGGTCATCAGGACGGACAGGACCTCCCTCTCTGACAGCACAGCGTACGTTTCCAGGTCCACATCACCATTTTCGCTCGACGCAGGTTCATTGTATCGCTCGATCCCCGACCAGTCTGTCAGTTGTCCATCAACGGTTATTCTCGAAGGTTTCCCCGGCTCCTCGGGTATCAATGAGATACTTACCGAGAACAGGAAGAGAAGTCCCATTATGATTGCGCTGTATCTGACTAGGGCCAGCTTCCTTCTCCGAGGTCTTCTTCCTTTGGGATCTTCAAATCCTTCGTCCATGTATTCGTAATCGCCAACCTCGGTACCATTGATCATTCCATTGGTTCTGCCAATACCATTGATGAGACCGTTAATCATTCCGTTTGTCCTACCAGTACCATTGATGAGACCGTTGATCCTTCCAACGCCGTTGACAAGTCCATTCGTCCTTCCGGTACCATTGATCAAACCATTTGTGCGTCCAACACCGTTGACGAGACCGTTGGTCCGACCGTTTCCGTTAATTAGCCCATTCGTGCGCCCCAGCCCGTTAATGAGTCCATTCGTCCTGCCTATTCCGTTGGTCAGTCCCTTCGCGCGTAGCTCATCATCAGTGTCCATGGTCCTTGTGAGCCTGTCCAGCTCTTCGTAGAGAAGTTCATCTTCGTCGATCTCTATCGGAGCCTCATCTTGAAAAGGTGTTCTGCCGATTCTCTCAGCACGCTCTTTTATTGACCTCGCTATGCCTTTCGTCTTTTTTTGACGCATCGTATCCTCACCAACCCACAGTCAGTGGGATTCAAGTGTTACTCAACCATCTCTTCTCAAAGAAGGTCTTTTTCGGGTTGATGAATGGGTCGACTATAAAGGTTAGGAAGCGTTTATCGTTCCTGATAACGAATATTATCTGAAACGTATAGAATATCGCTAGATGACATAACACAGATTAAAAACTTGTATCACTATTATCAGGTTATCAAGACGGACTTAATCGTTTTGAATCCCTGAGGACATTTGAAACGAGCACTTCTCTGTCATTCCAGGCATCAATGATCTAGGATGGCGTAATCTGGCTGGACCGATCACTCAGGTGCCGACAGGCTCCTGATCTTCCCTTCTACGAAGGACAAAGTCCTTATCGAAATCACGAACATCAAACTGAATACGACGTACACCTCCTTCTGGACGTAAAGGAACTCATCCAGGTTGGGAGGTAGCGAATAGAACATCGCATGTTGGATCACGATGAAACCAACGAACAGCCCCAGGAACAAGAGGACCAAGTTCCACATGACCTTCCTCATGAACATCTCGGTATCGACGTTTCTTATCCTGTTGATCAGAGTAAGCCCAAAACCCTTTCTCATACTCACGGGCGCGGAGTTGGCCGTTGCAGCTTGGTTCGTGTCGGACATCACTGAATCACCGTTGTCGCCGGTCCACAGAACATGGTGTCTACGTATCAGAGTCAATCGTACAAGGTTCCTTACATCCCATCCCTTGCTTCGTTTTCCTTCCCTGTTCGGTTCAATCTCGTGGATTTTTACCATCCGCGATAATCACACGTGATTATCTCCCGTGAATATTGACCTGTGGGGTAAATAAGCCTATCGGGAAGGGCTTAGAACCTGATTATAACGACTAGCGTTGTTCTGTGTTTCTAAGTGAATCTGCCTAAATAGTGTTCAATGTATTTCACATAATATTGTAGAATCTGTTCCTAAATTGTTGTTGTGATTATTCTGCATTTCACTTTTGATAATTGAATAGCAAGGCTTATGCACATCCTCGAAAGGTTCATGCGACGGGAGAGAACATATTGTCCCCGGAATTGTCGATTGCGGATGATCAGGAGGCTACCTCTATCCTGAGCTCGAAGAGTCTGACCCCGAAGAGGTATGTACGTTTGCAGCGGAAGATTGAGCAGAGATTCCCAATCGTCCCTCTTGGGGTTGGAGCGTTCTCAATGGGTGTGGGGTCTCTGTGGGTGACGGGTTCGTTATTATTCTCCGGAGCCCTTGCAGTTATTGGGACCGGTCTGATAGTCGGAGGAATGCACTCCGAAGAGAAGGCTCAGAGTGGAAGGTGAGAATAGAAAGCGTCTGATGGTCGGAGGAATCTGTATATGGAAGAAGACTTCTTTGATGAGTTGTCATCTGACCAAGAAGATGACATGGCCGCATATCGTTGTGAGAACTGCGGTTCCAGGAACGTATCACCCAACGGTGTGTGCATGTTGTGCTCCACTGAAAACAGATCCTGGACCCAGCGGCACCTCAAGAAAGAGGGGATAGTGGGCAGTCGCTCTCAGGAGAGGCGTGAAAAGCTCACCATGTACTTCGGGCTTGTACTCATAGTCCTGGGCGGTCCAGGGATCGTTGCTGCCTCGTATCTTCATGATTGGCTGAGTATCCCGGCACCTAGTCCCGCGTTCAACACATATGAATCGTTCGGTCCGGTGAACTCGTTCGTCGCTATCCTTGGACTGGCTACCACCGTAATCGGGATTCTCTTCCTGGTTGTGTCCCTCATGATTTCCAAGAAGATGGACAGGGCCCAGCTCCCAGAATCTTCTCACTAGGAGATTCCAAACATCCCAATCAAGACATGCTCGGTCTCAGTCTCCGAACTCTGTTCGAGCCCATTTCTTGTCGATTCCTCTGTAGAGTATCCACGTTGTACCAAGCAGAATCGCGCAGACCAGGACGATGCCGGTTATCGAAAAGATGACCTGTCCTGGTGCCCTGAGCGTGAATGAAAGGATTGTAAGCCCAAGGTCCGGCAGAATAGACATGATGCTGAACTTGATGAGCACTCCTGGATTGAACAAGAAGCTGTTGGTCCTGAGGCCGGTCAGATACGCGACCATCACCACCATGTAGATCGACACAATGAACATCACAGGAAGGGCCAGCCAAAGGAGACTGGTGTCGTTGTTCAACCAGCTTATCGCGAGAACAAAGACGGTGCTGATCCACATGGTCATTATGAGGAACGCCAGGAGCTTCGCTTTTATGACTTGTGGGACGGTCACGGGCAATGTCGAGAAGTAGTCTGTAACATCGACGTTGTTCAACCAGCTGTAGAGCAGTACGCCGAAGAAACCGACCATGGCACCGTAGAAGACCGTGTTGAAACCCACAGGAAGGGCCAGTCCGGTTCTGACGAACCATACCGTGAAGCTCAGGAACAGCAGAGGGGTCACGAACGAGAAGAACATCTTGCTGACGGTCCCACTTCTCGCCAGATCCACAAGTTCCTTTCCCAGGAGCGTCTGGTATTTCTTTGCGAAAGAGACCCTCTTCTCCACTCTAGGTAGTATGTAGTCCACCTTTCCCATCTTTCTGGATTCGAATCTCTCTTGGACCAGGATTATCGACAGTAGATCGAACAGCGCCACCATGGCCAAAGCCATTATTGTGAAGCCGATCGCGTTACTTATGTTCAACACGTACGGCGGCAGACTGAACTGCAGGCCCAGCCCAGGCACGAGATACTCCAGGGGATACAGCCCGAACAGGCTCTGGCCGAGGAACAGTGCGAAGATGGAACCCACCCCGACCATGAACACGAAAGTGCTCCGAATGAAAAGCACCGACATGAAGAAGCTCAAGGATATCCCCAGCAAGAAGGACAGGAAGGCTGATGTGAAGAGGAACGAGATTGACACGGGGTTGAAACCTGTGAACGGAACAGAAGCGAACAGACCCAGTGTGGCGGGCAACAGCAACAAGAAGACATAGAAGATCACGTCCCGGACATAAAGTCCAAAGAACGTCTTCTTGAATGAGATCGGATGGAGCTTGGGAACGGCCACCAGGAAGCCCCTTTCGCCCCATTGCCTTTCGACGTACATCCTCCCCATGAAGCCGAACGCACCAACCGATATCCCGTAGATGAACACACCCACGTGGATCAGGAGCATGATGTCGCTCATGGGCTGTACCTCGAATATCCGGCCTGAGGTCAACGCGATCGCAAAGGAGAAAATGACCGTCATCACCGGGAAGGCCAAGAACATGTACTTGCTGGAGAAGGACGTATGCATCCTGAACTCTTCTTTGAGCATCATCCAGACAAGGGTCCTCATTTGACCTATCTCCCTGCCTCTACGAGTTTCAGAAAAGCGGTCTCCAGGTCCCTGCTCTCTCCTCTCACCTCTTCGAGGCTACCGGACGCCACGATCTTGCCGTTGTCGATCACCGCGACGTTGTTGCAGAGCTTCTCTGCGATCTCCAGTAGGTGGGAGCACATGAAGACGGTTCCGCCGTTGGTCGAATACTCGAGCAGGTAATCCTTACACTTCCTCTGGTATATGGGGTCGAGATTGATGAATGGCTCATCCAGGAACAATATCTTGGGTTCGTGTATGAAGGCGGAGGCCAGCATGAGCTTCTGTCTTCCCCCCTTCGACAGGTCCCTGCATATCCTCCCCTCGGAATCCTCCATCCCGAAGAACTTGAGCCAGCGTTCTATCCTTTTCTCAACATCATTCACGCCTCGAACCTTGGAGACGAAGTAGAGGTATTCGTGCGCGGTCAGATAGCTCGGGGGTGATTCGACCTCCGGCACAATGCCAACGCTTCTCTTCACACCCATCGGGTCCTTGACAACGTCCTTCCCGTCCACCTTTGCTTTCCCATTGGTAGGAAGAAGCTGTCCTGTGAGTATCCTGAGAAGTGTGGTCTTGCCAGCGCCGTTGGGCCCGAAGAGGCCGAAGAAGCTGCCCTCGTTCACTTGCAGGTCGATCTTGTCGAGGGCTCTCAGGTCCCCGAACACCTTGGACAAACCACTTGTCTCGATGACGGCCATCGTATCGGGTGTTCATTACGACCTTGGTTATTTATCCTTTCTCTCTTCATTCCTGAAACTGACAAAAGGGTTTCATGTAATACCGACATGACCTGGTGGGCAGGAAAGGGATAGGCTCATCATTAAATAACACATGTGTTGTCACGTGTCATGACAATAGTCGTAGAGGGGAGCGGATGAATAGACGAGGAAGCAGTTCGTTGACGAGCAAGTTGGAGGACGAGATAAGCCTTATGCAAAGGCATGTGAACATGCTGAAGTCCATCATGGAGAACCAGCCCATCGGGATCATACGGCTCTCCGAGCTTCTCAATTACCCTCAGCACAAGGTCCGCTACTCTCTAAGGATACTGGAACAGGAAGGTCTTATCGAGCCATCACCTGACGGTGCAGTGACCACCGAGAAACTGGGTAGTTTTGTGGGCCACCTGAAGAAGGTTTTGGATTCTACAACAAGAACTGTCAAGGAGTTGCGTGCTTCTCTATGACGAAAAGGTTTTTCAACAATCCCAGCATTGGACATCAGGTATTGCCGGCGTAGCTCAGCCTGGTCGAGCATCCGGCTGTTAAAGCTCTCTGCAGAAACCGGACGGTCACCGGTTCAAATCCGGTCGCCGGCGCTACTTCTAGTCTATCGTCCAGAGCGCCAGTAGGTTCCACCAACTTCTCTAAAATGGCCTTCGAATCCATCGAGGATGGAGGCTGTTTCTCTACTGTCGTCCCCGAGGAACATCTCCTCTCTGACATCATGGTCCAGGTTCTTGACGACCTCTTGCAGTTCCGCCCTGGTAGTCATCTCGAGGTTGGAGGATGATACCACCGCCAGATGGATGCGCTTTCCATGGAGAATCGCCACCTTGTATTCATCGAAGTCCAGATTCTTGGACTTTCCTATGCCAGGTGCTCTCGTCCGCTGCCTTATCAGACCATACGGGACGGTTCTCTTGTCAGTCATGTTGACTTCCTTGATGAGTGCACCGTCCTCTCTGATCAAATAGCCCACATATATCTCCGGTTTGTTGGCAATATAGTACACACACATAAGCAGAATCACCACCGCTGCCAGAATGATCCAGAGCCAGAAATCTTCGTTCAGTTCTATTATGACCCTGACGTCCACGTAAGAGGAATTGACCCCGTCGCTCACCGTTATTCTAATGAGATCCCCGCTCATACTTGAAGGGTACCTGAGAGTCAGGTTGAAGCCGTCTGTGGTCACATGTCCGCTATCTACCGAGATGACCAAGGAGTCCATGGGAGTGTCGATATCATGAACGTACTCCATTATGTCCAGTACTTTGTCCCTATCAGCCGTGGTCTTGATGTCCGGAATGTCGTCTATCACGGGTGCATCATTGACCGGGTTCACCAGGACGATCACCACGTCTTCCACCAGAGCTCCAGTGGGGTCGGTCGCTCTTATGGTGATTATCTCGAACCCGAACCAGTCAGGCTCCGCCCACATGTCCACTGTCTTGTTGGCGTTGATCCTGATTTTCACTGATTCATTACCTGAAGTGTAGTACAAGTTGTCCCCGTCGATGTCGAGGAAGTAGTAGTCCATGTTGGTGAAGAACACGTTCAGCACCATTTCATCCTCATCGAAGGAAACATCAGGTAACAGGTGGAGCTTCTCGGGCGGGTAGTCATCCAATATCGTTATGTTGATGACCTGGAAATCGGTGGCATTCCCGTCAGAGACCCATATGGTCACTGGCACCGTCTGCCCAAGCATTGACTGGGGATAGTTCATGACAAGTCCGAGGTTGTTCAGCGGATTGGTCCAGATGTGGGCGCTGTCGGAGGTCAATACTGTAAGCTGATCCAGGGGAGTATCCTCATCGTTGATGTACGGTGACAGATCGAAGTTGTATGAATAGTCGTAGTGGACGATAATATCCGGAACGCCCGAGATCGTGGGTGGTTTGCTCACAGATATGATTGGTTCCGGTGTGGAAAGCCCAGAGACTTGATCTTCAGATCTCAGGCCAACTTCATCCCATGCGATGCCTCTCAGGATAACGCCTTTCAGTGTCTGGTTCCCTATGGTCCACAAGGCCGAGCCATCCGGGGGAGCCTCCGTGGCGATTGTGTGAAGCTGTCCGTCATCATATCTGAGCTCAACTAGGACGGCATCAGGATCCACTATGTACACAATGGTCTCAGTGCCGTTTATCTCAGAGAAGTCAAGGGGTTGCAGGATCTGTATGGATGGCGGTGTGCAGTCGATCTCGATGTTTGTCACGCTGTCCTCGGCTGTAAAGTTACTCGAAGTTCTTGCTGTGGCCCGAATACTCGTTACCCTGTCCCCAACAGCGCATGAATCGAATGTGTACGTCCCGTCGAGGTCGGAATCAAATCCAATGGCTCTCCAAGACGCGCCCTCGAAGTACTCGAAGGAGATGTTCGAGACTGGTCCGCTTACCGAATATGCGAGATTGTATGTGCCTGTGATATGCTCGTCCGGCACTGGACTGAGGATGGTCACCGAAAGTGAGGACCACAGGGCTGTGTACCAGTACATTCCCTGCCCGGCAGTATCAAAGACCGTGCTTGCTCCTCCAGTTCCCATTGTCGTGTTCATGACCTTACCTGAAGGTGCGACACCGGAGGCGTCCATGTCATACATATAGTATGTGTTTATTGGACTCGAGGGTGTGACCAGGCTGGTCGGTTGAATTGTGGAATCATACGCCAAGATGAATCTCTCTCCACCGTTGACTGCGGTCACATTGATCTCCAGGCGGAGAAGCCGGGGAACGGCATTCGTGAAGGTGTATTGGGCACCGTTACCTATGTTCAGGGTAAGCGGATTGGGAGTGGTGCTGTCAATCGTTATGGTCGGCGACGTCACGATCTCCTGCGGGTCAGAGCCATCAGGCATCACGTGGTATACACTCGCGATGATCTGCACGTTGGCCGAGGTTTCTTCTGGACCTATCGTGGTCAGAGGTGTCTGCCTATTGAACTCGATAACAAACCATCCTATATCGGCCTCATCGGTTGCGTTGTCTCGTTCCATGATGATCTGGGTTGGCGAAAGGGCCATGGTGACCGATGCAATGCCGGCGGTATCATCCAGGATGAAGGGTGTGCGTCCCAGGCTCTGGCCACATCCGATTTGCACGGAAGCGAATGCTGCCGAACGATTTGTATCGACTGTGGCTGGAAGTATGACGCTCTTCTGATACTCACCGGGTCCGAAGTGAGCATTCCCCGACAACACCCTGCTCCCATCACTTAGCTCCACGGCCTGCCAGAATATCTCTGTGATGTTGTCTGGAGATCCAGATGCGCCTCTGTCAAACATGATGTTGGTCGGGTTCGTCAGCTGAGCCCGGAGCATTCTCGAACCCAGGTCCTGGCCAGTGTGGGGGGTCCGGAATCCAGCAAGGATGAAGGTCTTGTCCAAAGCCACTGGTGTTCCCAATGTCGCGTTGACCCAGGTCGTAGTCCCTGTCATCGAAAGAACCGACCCCGTCTGGACATCGATGTCACCTGGATTTGTGAACTCCACTACCTGCCAGAAGACCCTATGAGCAGGGTTCGCCGAATCGACCCTGAACTGAAGGTTCGATGTGCTGGTAATCTCTCCGACTGTCAGGTCGTCATAGTTCCAGTGTTGGTCAGCCGCTGCTGGCGTCCTCGACCATGTCAAGAACGCCTGGTCGATTGGAGATATCGGACTGATGGCCACGTTCGTTGTCGTTGAACTTTGGGATGTTATGCCTCGCTGAACTTTCACTCCTGAGTAATACTCAACCACATACCATTGGATCGTCATTGGAACTGGTGTGACCTCATTAGTCACCCGTTCGAACTCAAGGGTTGTTGGCGAGGCTATCCTGCCGCCGATCTCTGAACCTACCGGTCTATTGCTGTCGTGACGGCTGTTGAAGATCAGGAAGGATCTGGACATGTTGAGTTGCGATATTGGGACGGTTGTGATTCCATTTGCCGCACTCACTGCTGTTCCGCTCTGAACACTCTTGACTCCTGTGCCAATGGTGACGTTGGTGGGGGGATCGGTGGCCGTTGGATTACCGTAGTAGATGTAGTAATGGTCATCAGACGAAGAGATGTTCAACCCCTTCTGGAGCTCGAAGTGGAGTGTTGTTTTCGGGTCATTCCATGAGGATCCAAGGTCAAGGGTTCTGTTGATCTCAATCCATTGGGTCGAATCCCAGTAGACGATTCTGATGTCGTCCCCGTCAATCTGAGACTTACCTGTCGAAACGAGAGCTGAGTGATTGAAAGCTGTGGAGATTGTGTAACCGGCTGGGAATGCCGAGAGGCCTGATGTGACCGTGATCTGCTGCCTATACTGGTACCAAGTTCCCCACCAAGGTCTCGGGAGTTCATCGAAGTACAGGTTCAAGGTGTGTGGTCCGGCATTGAAGTTCACATTGCCGCTTCCAGTGGGCCACGATGGTGATATTGTCAGAAGTAGGAACAGTGCTACGACGATGGCAATTACCCTTCTCATCGCGACTCCTCCCGTGAGCTGTCGTCACCCTTCGCTTCCTCCCCAGATTCCTGGAGATTCCCATTCTTATTGTTACCGTTGAGATGCTCTATGTCCTCTGTGCTCTGGCCTTCCTTGAGATCTGGAAGGTGTCTGCACAGGAGGCCATGAACACCCGCGAACCTATGCACGAATCCATCCCAGTCCTCCAATTCGGCCGCGTATGTGCTCTCAACATCCTGAATAGCCTCGCTGATCGGCTGCAAATTCCATGGCGTCTCACGGCCACGGTAGACGACTGCGAGAAATACATGCTCGCCTCTTTCTAGGGCGATCTTCCTATCTCCGAAGTCTATCTGCTTGACGGGTGAGTCCTCCACCTCTTTGAATGAGTCCTTGATGAATTCTTGGATGGCCGTCAGCATGTTTGAGAAAATATCCTCGTCGATATCTGTCTGTTTCCCGACCACCGTGTGGTGGATCAGGCTTCCGTTTCTGTATATCAGGAATGCTTCGTCAATGTGGATCCTAGAGAAGAACCCTCTTGAGAATAGTACAAGAATCACTGATAGAAGAAAAGCTACGATGAAAGACCAGGGCCAGAGTATTTGGTCCCATACTGACGGAGGCGGTGCTCCCACGATTCTCACATTGAACGACCCAAAGGCTGTCTTATTGCCATCGCTGATGTCAATCTGTATGGTGTCAGTCCCCTCAAATGGGTAGTTGAGGATCAGGATCGATCCCGCCAGGGTCACCGTGGTCTTTGCACGCTCTCCCGATGCGGATATGATGAGGTCCGAGAAATCGTTGTCGATATCGAACACATAATCCGACAAGTCCAGAGTGTATATCTGGTCCTTTTGGATGGTCAGGTCTGGAATATCGAGAATATATGGAGCATCATTCACTGGTATTACCGTGATTCTGGCGGTTTGCTCTGCGATGGCCCCATATGGGTCCGTTGCCCTGAAGGTCACATACTCTTGGCCGAACCAGTCCTGCGTTGACGAGAATGAGACAAGGAACGTGGAGGAGTTGATGGTCACTGTGACATTGGATGAAGCACTTGAATAGGTCAATGTGTCAGCATCATTGTCCGCGAAGCAGATGGTTATGTTGAACGCGTCAGGAAGTGTCGTGTCTTCAAAGAACGAATAGTCTGGAATGATGGACGCGACCTCCGGGGGCCAGTTGTCTGTGACTGTGATCTGAATATCTTGATATGCTTCGGCCAGGCCATCTGAGGCCGTTATCCTCACTTCAATCGTTAGCCCTGACATGCTCTCAGGGTAATGAACCTCCATCACCGTGTTGACTGAACTGTTGAAGAATATGTGGGCGGGGTCGTTCGTTGAGATGAACAGCTCTGAGGTCTGGTTGTCCACATCCTCGATGTATGGTGCCAGGTCGAATATGTAGTTGTAGAACGGCCTTGCCGGGTCCTCATAGTGTACCATCAGATCGGGGACTCCCGATATCGTCGGTGGATCGTTGACCGGCAGAACGGTCACCAGGATGATGTCCTCTGCCCTTGCATTCTCCGGGTCCACACCCCTGAAACTGACTATCTCGACACCGAACCAGTCCTCAGGGGCATTGAAGTCAACCGAGTGGTTCTCGTGGATCGTGATCTCGGTGTGGATGTTCCCGCTTGTATAGAACAGACTGTCTTGGTCAGGGTCATCGAAGTAATCGTCAAGATTGAAGCGGTCCTTGACCTCCTGACCTTCGAACAGGACCACGTCCGGGAGCTCTCTGATAAGGACAGGGACGAAGTCATCTGAGACAGTTATCGCCAGTACCGTTGACATCTGCCCCCCATGCTCGTCCTCAACGGTCACTATGGGGTAGACCGTTGTGCCCATGAGCTCTTCTGGATAGGTGAAGGTCCCCCACAGTCCATTGAACGAAATGCTGCCTGAATCATCACTCGAGAGGGTGAGATTATCCCGAGCCGTTTCGACATCACTCACATAGTCGTAGAAATAGTATGTGTAAGGCTCACTGTAGTGGATCGTGAATGGGGTTATGCTCTGTATTATTGGGCGATCGTTGACAGAAGTTATGGTAATGGAAAGCGTCTGAGCGTCGACGTAGCCATCACTGTCTCTCAGCCATATCATCAGGTCGTCAGTTCCGAATGCATCTGGCACCGTTGTGAAGGTGATCAGGTGGTTGCCAACGATATCGTTACCGGTGACAGTGGTCAACGAAGGATCTTGGTCTGTCAATGACCACATGAGTTCCGCGAGCGAGTCTTGAGGGTCGCTGGCATAAGAAGAAAGGTCTAAGATCCAAGTTCCATAATCCTCCGGCTTCACCTGATTCGGGATTGTACCCACAATGGTCGGCATCACATTTACCTCCACCACTTCCAGGTTGGCAATCCCTGTGATGTTGTCCTGGTTCACAGCGGTGACCTGAATCCACCCATTGAGATTCTCTGTGTCCTGAGCCTTGAGCGTCGCATGGGTTGGAGACGAACTGGTTATGTTGCCGGCATTGGTGTTCCACAATGGACCGATGAGCGTCACTTCATTGCCATCTGAATCGGATCCAGTTGCCGTGAAGTTCTGGAAATCCCCTATGAGAAGTGTGATATTGTCTGGTTGGACCATAATCGAAGCTAGATCCCCTGCTATGACCGTTATCGTGTCCGATGTGTTCGTATCACCAAACCCATCATCGATTGAGACCGTTCCGACCCCCACTGTTGTCGCATCGAATGTTGACGTTGTGGAAGGTCCAGACGTTATCGTTCCAATGCCTCCATTGACTATCCAGGCCACAAACGCGGTTCCGATTTGATTGCCGTCACCGTCGTACTCGTATGCGGTCAAGTTCACGTGTTCATCTGCGGTCAACGTGCCAGGACTCCAGGGCTCTATTCCCACTGATGCTCTGGAACCCGTTATTACTTGGAACGTGTTCGTGGTGTTCGAGTGCCCGTTTCCATCGTCAGCGGTCACATCGCCCATGCCTGGAGTGGTAGCGTCGAATACGGCTGAAGAACTCGGTCCAGCGGGTATCGTTCCGATTCCGCCTGATACGCTCCAATTCGCCATGATTGGTCCGATTGCATTCCCTTTGGAGTCATAAGCAATGACGTTGAACAACTGGACATCGTCCGTCGTCAGGGTCCCAGGGTCCCTCGGGTCGATGCCAATCCTCGCAGCATTTCCCGCCAGAACGTTCACCAGTGTGTAGTTCGAGATCGAATCGGCCGTGTTGTTGCAGTACACTCTCCACGTCCCGACCATCCCCGGATTATAGACTCCGAATGCGTCCACCGTCCCCCAAGGATCATCCGTTTCCCATTTCTCGGTGAAAGGTGTCGTGTGATGGAATACATCATGTCCAATTGCGTCGAGATCCACCCATTCATCCGTGGTCCCTGTCCATGTCGGCACTGACATGTGGATGTGATCAAGAATGCCAAAGAACTGGTAGGTCACACTCATGTTCAAGAGCGTTGGGCTGAGCATCGGGTCAGTGGTGGTCAGGTTCGCTCTGAACCTGATTGCTGGATCTGGGATTGACTGTAGACTGCCTCCTGAGAATATCTCTGTCCATGACATGCCCGAATCTGTTGAGTGCCAGTACGAAACATTGGTGCCTGGCGGGGTATTCTCATGTGCGTTGAGTGTTTCCCACCCCACCCAATTGCCAGGTGCCAGGTCTTCTGTTTCTACATGTCCTTCAGAAGCATATGCTTGATAGTCGATTCTAACTTCTTCCAGTATTGGTTTCACGGTCCTGTTGAGCGTGTCCATCTCCACCTTGTATTGTATGCATCTGCCAGATGGAGAAGTGATCTGTGATCCGCCAGGTGAAGCGTATGCCGCGGACCATGCAGACCAACTGCCAGAGCAGTCACCTGAGCGGGTCTGAACAGTCATACTTGTCTGTCCGGGGACTGTCGAGTTCCAGCTGATGTTGCCCCAGTTGACTGTGAATCCTGCATCGGAAACTCTCGAGATGAAAGTCCCGTTCGCCAACCCGCCCTCCTGGGTGATGTAGTCCAAGTGAAGTCTGGGACGGTTGCCTGGAACCACTGATTCTTTGCTGTGGAACAGTTTTTCATTCACTGATGGACCTATTTCCGGAGTGATGAGAATCACACCATAGTTAGGCTTGGTACCGTTGCTCCAATCTCTGAAGAGTTGAGCAATGTCCCAGTAATACCAGTTGGTCTGATCTCGTATTGAATATACTGTGTCTTCAGGAACGGGATTGAAGTCTCCGCCATCCACTGTCCAGAGGGTCGACCCATCTCTGTGCCTGTACGTGACACCGTCGTTAGTCACGGAGCCATCGCCAGTACCCTCGACCCAGGACGCATTTACCTGATGTAAGGACACATTCAGAGGTTGGGATGAACTTGAGGTTTCCAGTTTCAGCATTATCTGTGCCGATGTCACCAAGTCATAGGATTGCAGAGGAGTCAGATTGAATTCGATCATAGCCCTCTTCGGATCGACTGGTTCAGTGTTTATGGTCGTTGAAACGCCATAGTTCCTATTCGAGAAGCCATTGTTGATGTAGGCATCCTTTCCTCCGATGTCAGTGATTTGGAACTCGATCCATTGAGGCGTGCCAGCTGAATCCGTGTTCATTATTGTCACATTTCCCGGATCGTTAGCCACGTCCACGTTCAGAATCACTGTTCCCTGTAGAAAATCGCTTTGCGATGTGTCAACAAACTCGCTGGAATACCTTTGGAGTGTAACGTTGCTCGCAGACACGCTCACATTGTTGGATGTGTAGTTGGCCGCGTTCTGGAAGTCCCATGTAGCCGTCGTCGTCCCATCGCCATTGTCAACGAGTGTGGGATCTCCCGAAGACAGATTGAAAAGAGACAAGAGATTGGACAGGATCATCAAAGCTAGGACTATGCTTAAGATGGCTCTTCTATTTCGAGGAGGGTTTCCTTCATTGCTTTGAAGCATGTTCTTCACACATTCCCTCCGGCTCGTGGAACGTTCAGCTTCTGCTCCCCGCATCAAGCTCTGGGCTCGAATATAAGACTAGTTTCAGGAATACCATGGGTGAGAATCATTTGTGATATTCGGGAGGCCTTGGTGACAATCCGATGTCAAGAAGTTGATTTCTCGCTTAATCGATGAACGTTTTTGTCGGTTGAGATTCTCGTCGGCTGCCGTTCCCCTCTTCTCTGTGTCTAAGCCTTCAGATGCTTCTCCATTATCTCCCCGACTCCGGAGAATTCGCTTAGTGATCTATCCACACTCTCAATCATTTCCGAGTATTTCTTTTCAATCTCTTCTATGGCATTTTTCATCGGCTGGACGTTTCTCGCGTTCTCGTGGCCGCTGTAGACGACTGCCAGGTAGACACTCTTCCCCCTCTCGATCAATATCTTGTGATTCCCAAACTCAATCCTCTTCACGGGGGAGTCCTCAACTTCCCTGAAGGAGTCACCGATGAATGACTGGATGGCAGTCAACATCCCCGAAAATATGTCCTTATCCATTTCCGTCTCTGTTCCGATGGCTGTGTGTGCAATCAACATCCCGTCTGCGTGGATCAGGAAAGCCTCGTCGATGTATATCTTCCCCAGGAACTGCTTGGCCAGAAGGAACGCTATTAACAGAGTCAGAATGGCCACCAGTAAGGACCACGGCCAAAATATCTGATCCCAGATAGTCGGAGCAGGCGGACCGACAACCCTGACGTTGAACGATGTGAAGGTGGTCTTGTTCCCGTCACTGACCCTCAATTGCAAAATGTAGTCTCCTTCTTCGTCGAAGCTGAAGATGATGTAAGAACCGGCTATCGCTATTGTTGCATCCAAGTGCACGCTCACTATCGATATGTCCAGTTCGGAGAAATTGTTGTCAATGTCAAGAATGTGGTTGAGAAGATTAAGGGTATGGACAGCTCCTTCGGCTAGCTCTTGATCTGGGATGGGGGGGTACACAACTGGCGCGTCATTCACAGGAATCACGGTGATTCGTATCGTCTGCTCCAGAACTGCGCCATGAATGTCCATTGCTCTGAAGGTGACTAACTCGAATCCAGACCAGTTGGCCGCGGATGAGAAAGAAACAACCGATGTCGTCTCGTCTATCTCCACAAAGACGTTGTTGGATATGCTTGAGTATGACAATTCATCCCCTTCCGGGTCAATGAAGTGATTGTCCAGGTCGAATGCATTGCTCAGCGGAATGTCCTCGTGCAGTTCATAATCTGGTATGGGTGAGGATATCTCTGGCGGCCAATTCTCCAGTATGGTGATGTTGATGTCCTGGTATGCCAGACTTGAGTTGTCGGAGACCGTGATCCTGACCACAACTGTCTGCCCTTTCATGCTCTCGGGATAATGGATTTCCATGATCGAGTTCTTCGAACTGTTGAAGAAGATGTGGGTTTGGTCGTCAGTTGATATGCTCAATTCTGAGATGGGGTTGTCCTCGTCGTAGATATAGGGCTCCAGATCAAAGGTGTAATTGTAGTTGGGTCTGGAAGGATCGTCATAGTGAACTGCCAAGTCGGGGACTCCGGATATCGATGGAGCGTCGTTCACCGGCAACACCGTGACCAGAACGATGTCCTCAGCCCTTGCGTTGTAGGGATCTATCGCCCTGAAGGATACGGTTTCCACACCGGACCAGTCATCAGGTGCTATGAAGTCGACCGAATGGTTCTCATGGATGACTATCTGGGTGTTCACATTTCCGCTCGAGTAGTAGAGACTGTCCCCATCCGGATCATCGAAGTAGTCATCCAGGTCGAAGTAATCTCTGGCCACCTCTCCCTCGAAAATTACAACATCTGGTAGCTCCCTAATCAATACGGGCACATAATCCTCCGAAACGGTTATGGCTAGCACTGTTGTCCTCCACCCGCCATCTCCATCATACACTGTTACTTCCGGATAGACCGTTTGACCGTTGAACTCCACCGGATAGGTGAACGTGCCCCAGAGCCCAGAAAATGACACGTATTGGGGTTGAGAACTCTCTAGAACGAGCTCCTCTTTGGGTGTTTCCACATCCTCTACGTAGTCGTAGAAGTAATATGTGTACGGTACGTCATAGTGAACCGTGAACGGCGTAATGCTGTGGATTATCGGGTTGTCGTTGACCGGAGTTATGTTCACCCAGAACTTCTGGCCGTCCACCTGTCCATCGCTGTCCCTCAGCCATATTGTCATCTCGTCGCTCCCGTAGGCGTCTTTCACTGTGGTGAACATGATTATGTGGTTACCTGTTACCTCATCTCCAGAAATTATGATCAGTGAGGGGTCATTCTCCGTGAAGAACCAGGTCAGGTCTGATAGGGGGTCCTGCGGGTCGCTAGCAAAGGAAGAGATATCCAATGTCCAACTGCCATAGTCCTCCGGCCTCTGCTGACTGGGTATTGTTCCTACAATCTCTGGTTTCACATTCACGGCCGCAACATCTATCGTCGAACTGGCAGTCACGTTGTTCTGGAATACGGCTGTGACCCTTATCCATCCATTTGACAGCTCGGTGTCTCGAGCCTGGAGCATTGCTCCACTGGCCGCGGAGTTCACGATTGTGCCCGCGTTGGTTTCCCAGAGTGGATTGACAAGGGGGACAATATTGCCATCTGAATCAGATCCTTCCGCAGTGAAGTTCTGGTACTCTTCGGTGAGCAATATCACACTGGGTGGATCAAGAACGATTATGGCCAGCTGACCTGCAATAACAGGTATCTGATCGGTAGTGTTCGTAAGCCCCATTCCACCGTCGATTGTGATCGTTCCAACGCCAACAGTGGTCGCATCAAAGACCGATGTCTGGGAGGGACCGACCGGTATTGTTCCAATCACGCCACTGACGGACCATGACACAGTTGCCGGTCCGATCTGATTCCCATCCGAATCATACGAATATGCAGCGAGATTCACGTTATCGTCTGTGGTCAGAGTTCCAGGGCTCCAGGGCTCAATGCCTATTCGACTTCGGGCGCCTGCGACCACTTGAATGATGTTCGTTGTGTTCGAATGTCCATTTCCATCGTCCGCACTCACCGTACCCAGGCCAGGTGTTGTTGGATCGAAAAGAGCCGAAGAACTCGGCCCGATTGGTATGGTCCCAATTCCTCCAGAGACACTCCAATTTGCCGCAATTGGACCAATGGAATTGCCTTTGGAATCATATCCAATGGAGTTGAACAACTGTGTGTCATCTGTGGCTAGGATCCCAGGATCCCACGGGTTGATTCCTATCCTTGCCACGTTACCGCTGGTCACACTGACCACGGTGTAGTTCGAGACCGAATCATCCGAATTATTGCAGTAAACTCTCCAGACTCCTACCATACCTGGGTAGTAGAGGCCCGAAGTGTTGACCAAGCCCCAAGGGTCGTCCGTTTCCCACTTCTCAACGAACGGTGTTTGATGATGGTATGCATCATGGCCGAGGGCGTCAAGGTCGACCCATTCATCAGTCGTCCCGATCCATGTCGCTTGAGACATGTGAATGTGATGAAGAGGTCCAATGACCACGTACCGGAGATTCATTTCTAGAAGAGTCGGAGTCACCGAAGTATTCGTCGTTTCCAGATTTGCCCTGAACCTGATCTTCGGTATGGGGGTGGCACTCAAATTGTCTCCAGGATTCAGATTGGTCCAGTTGGATCCCGAATCAATGGAATACCAGAAAGTTATCATCGTTTCTGCCGGTGTAACCATGGTTGCGTTGAAAACCTCCCAACTCCCAACGTCTAAAGGTATGAAGTCCTCTGTCTCCACTCTTCCGCTTAAGGAATACTTCAGGAAGCTGACATCAACCTCTAACAGGGCAGGAGTATAGGCCCTGTCAAGAGTCCCGAGATATGCTCTGTACTGAATGTATCTGGCAGAGGGGCTTGGTATGGTCTCTCCGCCTGAAATCGTCAACTCGCCTGACCAACTGCTCCAAGTGCCATCGATTGTTGGAGAATGACCCGTCCTTGTCTGCAGAGATATGCTGGTGGAAGCCGCTGGTATGTTCTCTCCCCACGACATGTTATTCCAGACGGCCGAGCTTCCTGCATCATATATCACAGAAGTCAGGTTGCCCAGAGGTAAGTACTCATACACGCCCATGATGCTGATATTGTCTACACTCACGCTAGCAATTACATCGTTGAACGTATTCGCCAGCAAATGAAACTGAAAGCTGATTTCATACGTTCCCGGATTTGTACTCCATTGGCTTATGTCCACCGCTATTGATGTCCAAGGCTCAATTCCGACCAGACTTTTCGTCCACGTCAATGAATTGTTGATGTATACATCGATGTCCGCAACACTGATGTTGGCTATCTCCTCTGCTGTGTAGTCGAATGTCAGGTTCACCATTCCCGGCATGTCTGGAGTATATGATTGTTTGTTGAAAGTCTGATTGGCATAGGCTATCTCATCGAACTGCATCCAGGGTCCACCATCTATCAGCACGATCTCGTCAACGTACAGTTCAATTGGATTGGGGGTTGGAGCGTCCGTAAGATGAATGCGTAACACATCAACAATAGCTAACGTGCTGCTTCCTGCGGGACCGGACCCCTCAAATCCAGTGACGTCGAACGTGTAGGTGTTCCATCCCGAGACCATCGGCTGTGAGGAGGTCTCCCAAAACGTGCTGACAGTGTCCGAAACAGCCGCCAATTGCAGATGCATCGTCTCGCCGAGATCATCAAGGGTGTATGCCTTCACGGCTATCGCACTTACAGTTGACCAGTTCCAGGTTCCTGTGTCATTCCTTTCCACCCCATACTGCTTGCCAGGAGTGTTGAGAGTGAGCACAATCCTCATATTACCAGTACCTTCAGCTATTGGAGGTGCCGAATTCTGGAAGAAATCTCCATCATTCTTCGATTCTTTTGCATCTTCAGCCCATTCAGTGAGGACCACATCGTCCATTGAATCGAATATCTGGTTGGTGATGTTGGAAACAACGTTGTCATGAAACCACAGATCCTGATCGGTCGAAGACCATTCCACCGTCACATTGTCAGTGCTGCCGTTCGTCAGCGTCCAGTAATTGCTGGATGTCAAGTTCCCATTTCTGATCATTTCGGTGTGGTTGTGGGAGAGAAGAACACTTCCATCTGGAGTAGTGGTCACATTCTGCTTTGAGCCCGAATCGAAATCAGCTTGTGTTGTCTGGTTCCACCAATACTCGCTTGCCGAAAGATTCGCCTCTCCACCACTGATGGTCGCATTCAACGCCGTGTAGTTCGCCGGATTCTGAAATGACCATGTTGCAGTTGTGGTTCCGTCCAAGTTGTCCTGCAGAGATGGATCTCCGATTATGCCTCCAAACATCGAGACAAAGTTTGAGAATATCAGAATACCAAGAATTACGATCAATAGAGCATTCTCTGTGCCAGAAGGGTTACCTCTTCTATCTTCAGGTGCTTTCTTCACTTGTTCCCTCCGGGTGGAACTTCCTGCTGCAACTCTTTGAAAGGATTACTCGACTCTGCTATATAGCTGGCTTCAGGATTACCAGTGTTGAAAATCAACTCTGATAGCAGAACGGATTATTCTGCAAATGAACATGTTCTGAAAAGGGTTCGATTCCCCCACAATCGGATGTGTTCCTGGGGGTTCTAGGAAGCCGGACTGCCCGCGGCATCTTCTGTGGTCGCTGACACGTCCTCGGAGAGCTTCCTCTCCACTATCCGTCTCATGATCTCGTTGGTCAGGTCCTCGAATATCCTCTCCACATTCTCTCCGGTCAAGGCGCTGGCTGTCGAGTACTCCGCGTGGTTCTTCTCGGCCACTCGTCTGAGTTCTTCTTCGCTTACCACCTTTTCGTCCCCGAGATCATTCTTGTTGCCAACCGTGACGATGGGAACCTCGCCGGCAACTGCGTGTGTTCTTTCCAGCCAATCCTCAACACCTTCGAGGGTCCGAGGTCTTGTCAGGTCGCAGACAGCAATAATGCCATCCACTCCGAAGAAGTAAGCCTCTTGGAGAAGGGCTCTGAAGCCATGTTGGCCCATGATATCCCATATCGCCATATCAACGGCAATATCCCCATCTCCCATTGGATTTGGAATGACCATCTCTCTCTTTGTGATCTTGGTGCCCAATGTAGTTATGTACTTGTCGCTGAACTCATCGTACACGAACTTTCTTATCAGGCTCGTCTTCCCGACTGCGGAGTCTCCAACTAGGCACACCTTCAACTTCAGCAGGTCACTGTAATCTCTTTTCATCGTCCCGCCACCTTCTGGGTAGGTATTGGAAAGCTCTCTTGGAACCTTATAACCATTTTGCAGGGGTTATCAGAGGTGATAACCTGAGAGGCACCACCAGGTCGGTCTGCACAAGTTTAATATGTTCTTTGAATATTGAGCAGTCGACTGGGTCGCGGTGTCGTGACCTGGCTAGATGTGGGCCCGTAGCTTAGCCTGGTGGAGCGTCTGGCTCATAACCAGATGGTCGTCGGTTCGAAAAGCGATGTGCATCCTTTCGTACGCACCCGTTGCGAAAATCCGGCCGGGCCCACTTCTTACACACGTATAATCTCGATCCCTTGCTCCTGTCATCGTTTGGTCTGAAACCTTTGTGGTGACCGGATGTGAAAGAGTTTTTTAGTTGCTATGCATTGAAACGTGCAATGGGCGCCATGGAGACCTTGGACCCCCGGATTCAGGAATGTCTTCTGGAACTGGGCATCGACCAGCTCACCGAGCTGCAGGAGAGGTCAATCCCACTTCTCGCTGAAGGCAAGAACGCTCTTCTCATAGCGCCGACAGGGATCGGGAAGACCGAGGCCGCTGTGCTCCCCCTACTCCAGAAGATAATGGCCGAGAAGCCCAAGAAGATAAGCCTGGTATACATCACGCCGTTGAGAGCATTGAACAGGGACATGCTCAGGAGAATGAGCTTCTTCGGGGAACACCTTGGGATCGATGTCGTCGTCAGACACGGGGACACCTCGCAGAGGGAGCGGACAAGGCAGTCCAAACATCCTCCAGACGTTCTCATCACAACTCCTGAGACGCTCCAGATAATGTTCACAGGACGGAGGCTCAGATCCCAATTGACCAATGTCCGATGGGTTGTCATTGACGAGATACATGAGCTGGCCGGTGACGAGAGAGGCGGGCAGCTCGCGGTCGGATTGGAGAGGTTGACCGCCTTATCCGGAAGGGACTTCCAGAGGATCGGGCTCTCAGCCACCGTTGGCAACGATCAAGAGGTTGCGAACTACCTCGGAGGCGTGGGAAGGGATGTGGAGATCGTTCGTGTGGATATCCCAAAGGGCATGAAGATATTCGTGGAGGTCCCTGAAGCCAAGAAGTCAGACGAGAAACTTGCTGAAGAAATCCACATCATCGAGGAACTGGCGCCAGCTGTGAGGAGATGCAGGACTCTTATCGAGGAGCATAATTCCACATTGTTCTTTGTCAACACCAGGGACAACGCCGAATTCCTGACCTCAAGGTTGAAGCTCTGGGACGAAGCCTTGCCCATAGGGGTCCATCACGGTTCGCTTTCGAAGAACGTTCGGATACAAATGGAGGACGAGTTCAAATCCAGGATACTCAAGACCCTGGTGTGCACTTCTTCACTGGAACTCGGCATCGACGTTGGCCATGCGGATTTCGTGCTCCAGTTCAATTCGCCTCGGCAGGTCGGAAGGCTCACGCAGAGGATCGGGAGATCCGGTCACGGCGTCGGAGAGGTCTCTGACGGAAGGGTCATTGCCACTGACCCGGACGATTTCGCCGAGGCGATCGTCATCGCAAGGCGATCTCTATCACGCGAACTCGAGGACCTGAAGGTGAGGGAGAACGATTTGTGTGTGCTGGCAAACCAGATCGTAGCCATCGGAATGACCAGTCGTAAGAACGACGCGGATGAGATCTTCGAGATGATCAGCAGGGCGTATCCTTTTAGGAACCTGGACAAGTCAAAGTTCGTAAGCGTGCTGGAGCAATTGAACGAGCTCAGGACCATATGGATGAGAGATGGCTCCTTCTCCAGGTCCAGAGGGTCGATGGACTACTTCTACGAGAACATCTCCATGATCCCCGATGAGAACACCTACGTGGTCGAGGACATTAGCTCCAGGAGGCCGATCGGCATCCTGGACGAGAGCTTCGTTGCGTCCTACGCGGAGACCGGCACCACCTTCATCATGAAGGGAATCACCTGGCAGATCGTGGAGCTCAAGGAGGACAGGATTCTAGTCGAACGATATCATCGGATCGGGACCATACCGAACTGGATCGGCGAGGAGATACCTGTCCCCTTCGAAGTGGCCATGGAGGTCGGGGCTCTTCGAAGATCATCTTCATTCGAGGACTACAACTGCAATGATAATGGTAAGGACTTGTTCGTTGAGTATCTGGAATCCCAGAAGAACTCTCCCGTTCCCACTGACAAGCTGGTGACGATAGAATCGGCGGGGGATGAGATGGTGATAAACGCCTGCTTCGGCAGCAAGACAAACGAAACGCTGGGCAGGTTGATATCAGCCATGCTATCCGCTAGGCTCGGGGAAAGCGTGGGAATGAACTCCGACCCATACAGGATAATCATCCAGCTTCCTCGAAAGGGTCATCCGAACTTGATCAAGGAGGTCCTTATGACCACATACCCTGAAGCTCTGGAGGGTTTCATGAAGATCGTCCTGAGGAACTCGAACCAGCTCAGGTGGCACTTCCTGTATGTCGCCAAGAAGTTCGGCGCGGTCAGGAGAGGCATCGACTACCGTCAGGTCAACATCGGGAGGCTCATGGGTGCGTACGAGGACACCCCCATCTTCGAGGAAGCAATGGACAAGATGGTCTGGCAGAAGATGGATATATCCAAGGCGGCGGAGGTCTTGAGACTCCTTCAAAGCGGGAAGATCGACATCCAGATCTCATACGGCCTCTCCAGCATTGCACTAGCTGGCTACGAGAAGGCAAGGGAGCTCGTGGCTCCGAGATACGCGGACAAGCAGACACTGGCCGCCCTCAAGAAAAGGGTCGACAAGCAGGAGGTCGTTCTCGCTTGCATGAACTGCCAATCGACGACAAGGAATCGGGTAGGGGACGTCCCTGACAAGATCAAATGCGGCGTCTGCGGCTCTGTCATGATAGCTTCCATCCATCCCCTGGACAGGTCCCTTCTCAAGCTGCTCGAGAAGGAGAACCCCACCGATCTGGAGAAGCGGGAGATCAAGAGATTGTTCAAGAACGCGAGCTTGTTGCGCGAAAAGGGTAAGAAGGCAGTATTCGTACTTGCTGGAAGAGGAGTGGGTCCCGATACTGCCGGAAGGATCCTGGGAAGACTTCACCAGAACGAGGAAGAGCTTCTGCGAGATCTTCTTGCCAGCGAGATCAACTACGCCAAGACTAAGAGGTTCTGGGACTAGGACTGGATATTTGTCCACGGCTATTTGAACGACAAAGTTTTATACATTCTCGGTCTTACTAATTTCCGGACTGCGGGAGCTGATGGTTATTGAATGGGAGGGGCATGATGCCCGTGCATGATGGTGGCAAGCCAATCGTACTCACTTCATCGAGGGCCGAAATCAGCAGATACAGTGGTGACCCTTTTGCAGCCTTCATGGCCACATTCCCACGCAAGTGGATACCAAAATGGTTCATGAAGGGGGAATGGTTCAATCCGGATGACAACCCGGATGGGACGGCCAAGTTCGTTCCCTACGGACTGAGGAAGATTGAAGCGCTGTTGGTCGACGAGTTCGGGGAAGAGAACGTCGCCACGGTCCATCCGGAGAATCTGGACAGGTTTGTCGGACCAAGGACCAAGGTGGTAGGGATTAGTTCTATGGATCCCATGGGTCTTGCGTATGTGAGCATTACATACAACTCCATGATCGGCATCGGAGGTCGTTCGGTGGACGAGGTGGAGTTCGAGAAGATATTCCGCTCCCCCGCCCTGAACCAGTATCACCCCAGGATTATCGTAGGAGGCAGCGGGGCGTGGCAGCTCAGGGACGCAGGAAAGGTGGACGAGTTCGGCATCGACACTCTCGTTCATGCCGAGAGCGAATTGATTGTGGTCGACCTGTTCAGGAATGCCATGAACGGCAACGACCTCCCAAGAGAGGTCTCCGGGACCCGCGTCCCCCTCGAGAAGATACCATCTATCAGGAAAGCGGCCAGCTACGGCGTCGTTGAGATAACCCGTGGATGCGGCAGGGGATGCCAGTTCTGCTCACCCACTAACAGAACGAGGCATTCGATCCCGGTCGGGTCAGTGATGAAGGAGGTCGAAGCTAACATCAGAGGAGGCGCACGCTCCATCTTCACGGCGACCGAGGACATGCTTATCTACAAATGCGGACCCAAGTTCGTTCCCAATCGCGAGGCCGTTGTTAACCTCTACCAATCGATTGCGGACTATCCAGGCGTGGAGCACATCCACCTCTCTCACACGTCTCTGGCACCTGCTGTGAAAGACCCCAAGATGATCGAGGAGCTCACACCCATCCTTATGCCCAAGACCAAATACGTCAAGGGTTTCAGGAACTATACAGAAACGTTCATCACGGCCCTTTTCGGCATAGAGACTGGAAGCATCAGACTGATGGAGAAGTTCATGAGAGGGAAGGCTCTCCCTTATGACGTCAAGGACTGGCATGAGGTGGTCACACAAGGCGTCGGAGTATTCAATGACAATGGGTGGAAGCCCATGGGCACTATCATCACCGGTTGGCCCGGGGAGACCGAGGACGACACACTGCAAAGCCTCGAGCTCCTGGACAAGCTCAAAGGCAGCAAGATGTTCTACGTTCCCCTGCTCTTCATCCCTCTTGAGGACTCCAAGCTCCGCGATGAGAAGAGAATCTCGCTTGAGACCATGACCGAACTTGAGTGGGAGGTCATGGCCAATTGCTGGAAGGAGAATATCAAGGTCTGGGACCCCGGCAAACAACCGATCTTCTCGGTGGTCGCCTTCCTCTCATACTTCCTGTTCTACAAGTGGAAGCACGGAACAAAAGCCTTCAGGCCCATAATGAAACTCGCTGGATTCCCTGATTCTTTCCTGGGAAAGGTCAGCCGAGGTTGCGACCCGACCCACTGCCTACCTGGAGAAGCGCCAGAAGGTAAGATTCTCGGCTAGCCGCTACTGCGTCTCGGTGTGATACCTGACGTCCATGCCCTTCAGTGTTTCTTGTATCTTGTCTGCAAGCCATATCGCATCCTCGATCTTGGCCTTCTTATCCCATTCGTACATGAAATCGAAGTTGCCTTTGGTGGGCTTGAAACCGATCGCCACGAGTCTGTTAACGATTTCTGACGGTCTCGCTCCCTCGCTGGAGAAGATGACAGACAGATATGTTATCATGGACCTTTGAAAAGACCACCATACTATAAGATTTGCTGTGTCGAGGTTGCGTCTAATTCATGGTATCCACTTCGATAACTTTATATTTCATCAGTATCCTTCTCAGCGCAGGTGCATTCTTGGCCGAAGACGAATCTCTCCGGTGCAGCGTATGTGGATATCCAAATCCTCAGGGTACTGCCGTTTGTGGCGAGTGCGGTAACAAGTTGGTCCCCTCTACTGAAGATAGCATCGAAGAGGAAGAGATAGATAAGCTGCTCGAGGACCTGGGAGAGATCGGAGAACTTTCTGCTCCGCCAAAGGACAAGGGCGGACTCGACATCGAGAAGGAAATCGTTGACGAGCTCTTGGATTCGCTTCTCGTCGAGGAGGAAGGGGCCGAAGAGGAGCTATTCGAGTGCCCGATGTGTGGCACGACGCTTTCCTCAGATGCGGCTGTCTGCAGCAATTGTGGCGTTGAGTTCGGGACTCCTGCACTTGCGATCGATGAGGAGCTCCCTCCCCCGCCGCCTCGAGAGGTCGCTGAGGAGGAGGAATTCGAAACCCCTCCAAGCGTAGAGGTATCCGAGGTCGATGCGTCCAAGGTCAGAGGCATGAGCGGTAGGATGATCGATTTCGTTGTCATAGGGACCATCGTCGGCCTTCTTGCTGTGTTCTTTGGAATGGGTATGTATTCCGCTACCGCGATCAGCGCTGTTTCCTTGGGAGCGTTCGGCGCGGTGGCTGTTGCTGGTATGGTCGTTGGACTGTTACTGTTCAGGATAAGTACGTCGGCTATGGCCCAGGGCGACAGGCTGGTGAAAGAAGGACGATACTCTGATGCAATAGAATACTACAACAGAGCAATTCGAATGGGCTCAAAGCCTTCGACCGCATGGTCCAGCAAAGGGGTCGCGTTCAAGAGGATGAACGAGTACGAGGAAGCCCTCAGATGCGAGGACATTGCCATCCAGATGAACGAGAAGAACGAGTTTGCCTGGTGTAACAAGGGCGACGTGTACTTCAAGCTCGGAAAGTATAAGGATGCAGTTGCGTGCTACGATAAGGCCCTGAAGATTAGGCCCCGGTACGCCATAGCATGGAACAACAAGGGCGCGGCGCTTGCCAGACTAGATAAGTTCGCCGAGGCCAAGAAGTGCCATGACAAAGCCATCAAACTCAAGCCCAAGTACATTGCGGCCTGGTTGAACCGCGGGGAGGTTTTGGTCCGGCTGGGTCAGAGGGATGAGGCCGAGAAATCGTTGAACAGGGCCAGATCGCTTGGGGCTTAGCCCGAATATCCTTTTGCCACTAGATACGTCTCGCGACTGCTAGACGTTGAGGCTTTTGGTGAGTGTGATTGACTGAACTCGAACAGCTTGGAGGTTCTCTGGGCGTATTCAGGGAACATGTCCCCTTGGAAGACTTTGACGACCAAACATCCCCCTCTTCCCAGGGTCTGGCCTGCGAACTTCAGCGCGCCCTCGGCCAGGGACATCGATTTCCCATGATCGACGTGCTTGTTCCCGCTCAGCCTTGGTGCCATGTCCGATAAGATGACATCCGCTTTCCGCTCAATCTCTTCAAGAACGGCTTCCATTGTCGCAGGGTCCGACAGGTCGCCCCTCACCAATCTGACACCCTCGATAGGTTCCATTCTCTTTCTGTCCACGGCAATCACTACCCCTTTGGGTCCCACTAACTCCAACGCAATCTGGGACCATCCGCCGGGTGCTGCTCCAAGGTCCACCACGACATCCCCTTCCATGATGATGGAGAACCTCTCGTTGATCTGAATGAGCTTGTACGCCGCTCTGCTCCTGTAGCCCTTGGCCTTCGCTTTCCTGTAGTAGTCGTCCTTCTTCCTCTGCTTCACCCAGCCTTTTGTCATTCCGGTCACCATCAATGCCACGGATATTAATCGTTTTGGTCGCTCTTCTAAGCGTCCAAACCCGCTGGACACCGAAAATATTAAGGTGCCAGGCGACAAAGTATTATAATTGGACAAAAAAACGCAGGAGGAGTCGATAAGGGATGATTGAGAGCGACGAGATAACCGATCTCGAGAACCGCCTTGATTGGATAACGGGCAGGAGACCCGCCATCAAGATAAAGAAGGCCCGTCGCCCCCTTAAGATAACCGAGTACAATGTGAGAGCTCTGTTCGGCCTGAGTATGAGGGAACTGCTCTACATACTCTGCCGTGAACTGGACTATGTAGTGGTCAAGAGGAAATCTAGCATTGAAGTTATTCGATAGTGAGCATTTTATCGGGCACCGGTCCTGACTCTCAGCGTAGCCTCTGCACTTTTGGGAAAATCTAAATCCTTTCTCTGCCTACAGTCTCGTACGTGTTCGCATGGTCAAAACATATTCTGAGGCCGGGGTCGACATAGGAAAGGAAATCGAGTCCATCGATGCCATCGTCGGAGAGCTCAAGTACCGGAGGACGGGATTTGGCGAGGTCTTGGACATCGGACGGCATTTCACGGGTCTGGTGGATTTTGGGGAACATGCTCTCTCGCTGTGCACTGATGGTGTAGGTACCAAGCTGATAGTTGCAAATGCGATGAAGAAGTGGGACACCGTGGGCATCGACTGCGTCGCGCTGAACGTCAATGACATGATATGCGTTGGGGCCGAACCTTTGGCGTTCGTGGATTACCTGGCAGTCAGCGAGTATGATACCGAGGTGGTCAGGCAGATAGGCGTTGGACTCAATCGGGGAGCCGAACTGGCCAATGTCAATCTCATTGGGGGAGAGTTCTCAACCGTACCCGAGATCGTCAAGGACTTCGATTTAGCTGGCACATGCATGGGCTTCGTCAAGAAAGACAAGATGATCACAGGTGAACGGGTCCGACCAGGCGACTCCATAATCGGCTTCCGCAGTAGCGGGATCCACTCGAACGGCCTAACTCTCGCCAGGAAGGTGATCTACTCCTCAGGTTTCTCCAACCATGCAGAGCTCCCGATCGGACACGAAAAGGTGGGGGACTCCCTTCTTGAGCCTTCCACAATCTATGTTCGATCTGTTATGGACCTCATAAAGGAGTTCGATGTCAAGGGAATGGCCAACATTACCGGAGGCGGTTACAGGAACATCGCCAGGATGAGTTCTGATGTTGAGTTCAGAATAGACGGCCCGTTCGAACCGCAGGTGATATTCGAGAACATCCAGAGCCTGGGGAAGATAGATGTCAGAGAGATGTACCAGACATTCAACATGGGCCTCGGGTTCACCGCGGTGGTTTCGAGGGACGATGCGGACTCAGTGGTGAACTTCCTGAAGAGCAGGGTGGAAGCCAAGGTGATCGGTTCCGTGGTTGAAGGCAAAGGGGTGACCATCCCGGAGAAGGATATCCACTATCGGAAGTACTAGGAGTATGTTCTATGGCAGTGAGAGATGTCGAGCTGTTGTCAGACGGGTACTTCAACATTGACACCGGTCTTCTGATCTATGGCAAGACGAAGTACTATGGCAAGGTGTACAAGGCCGCTTTGAAACCACTTCTCATAGTCGCGGATGATGAATACATCCTCGTGGACACCGGCATCGGGGAGCCTCCGGAGAAGGTCAGGAAGTTCTACACTCTCGAGAAGACACCAGATCTGGCCACCAGCCTCAGAGAGAACGACTTCTCTGTGGACGACATCTCGACAGTAATCTCCACCCACTTGCATCTGGACCACACAGGGAACAACGCCCTATTCAAGAACGCCAGGTTCATTGCCCAGGAAGAAGAAATCGAGTATGCCGCCAATCCGGACAGGTTCCAGAAGCTGGCATATCTTGAGGACACCTCCAAGGCGGTCAGGTACGAGCCTGTTTCCGGCAAATGTGAGATCGTGAAGGACGTCTGGGTGATCCCTACCCCTGGCCACACTCCTGGACATCAATCTGTGGTTGTGAATGGGATACAGAAGTACGTCTACTGCGGGGACGTGTGCCCTCTCAGGGAGAACTACGAGCAGAGGAACATTGTCGGTGTCCTACACAACTCGGTCCAGGCGTTGGAGTCCATCGATAAGCTCCGAGGAATTGGCGGTTCTCCCATTTACAGTCACGACAATGAGCAGATGAGCCTAAAACAGAATCATTGATTGGCGGTTCTCCTCTTGGGCCTGCTGCAGACCGCATACTCGTCCCCGTCAAAGAACACGTCCAGGTCGGGGTTCTTCTGCTGCAGTTCCTCGATCTTCTCCAAAACATCCTTCAGGGTCACGGAATTGTCAAGCTTGTCTATCTTGTAAAGAACTTTCTTTTTCATTGGTTTCCGACCCTTCCCACAGCAAGTCTCACTTAAATAGCCATGAATCCAGTTGGATTCCCTTAAACATCTTCAATGGGATATTAATATCTTTCTTCGTGACCATTTTGAACTCACTGTGAAACTTATTTATAGTTCGCGTAGGATATACACAGTCAGACGTAGTTCGTTACTGGATTGGCACTATTCTAGAGGTGCTTGAGTTTGGTCGCTGAAGAAAAAGGCCAGGAAAAGGATAACAATCCTGACGAAGCGCCTGGCGGTGACTGCCCGAATTGTGGGGGTCCGCTGGACGCGTCAGGAGTGTGTCCTCAATGCGACCCTGTATCAGGTTCGGGTGATAATCCCGGGAAGGGCAACCCTGGAAACCCAGGTAAGGAGAAACCTGGTAATCCCGGGAAGGGCAACCCAGGTAAGGACAACGCTGGCAAGGGAAATCCCGGCAACCCGGGAACCGCAAAGGCGGAAGTTGCGGGCTCGGAGGCTGGGAGCGTCGAGGGGTTTCTGAAAGCTATTAACTTGAGCATGGCCACTGCGAAGGTTTTGGGTGATGCGGGATTCAAGACCCTGGATGATTTGAAGAAGGCGTCGATGGAGGACCTGAAGGCACTCGAAGGTATCGATGAGAAGACTGCCCGCGCCATTCAGGAGAATGCATCTGGCGTTGGAGGCAAGGCCAAACCTAAGAAGAAATCCGACGATGCTCTGAAGAAATGGCTGACTGGTGAATCCGAAGACAACGGTTTAACTGTCTGGCTGGGTGGCAATCTGACTGCCAAGAAGGGTGGCGGAACCGCTGCGGCTCCTGCCGGTGGCGACGATCCGACCATGAACGCTCTCAAGAAATGGTTGAGTGGCGAAGAGGACGCTCTGGGCGAATGGCTGGGCGATGAAGGCGATGAAGCACCCGTGGGAGGTATTGAAGCTCCTCCGTCCGAAGAGCTCTTGCAGATGGAGAGCCAGCTCTCTGCTCGCGAAGACGAACTGAAGAAGGCTGAGAGTGATTTTGAGAAGACTCGGATCGAGACCCAGAAGCTCAAGGAGACGATAGCCAGAGAGCTTGAGAAGATTCAGACTGGCGATTTCGACCCAATGAAGCTTATCGAGGAATCCGCTGAGATCAGCAGGGACCTGCAGACAGAGATCAAGATACGAAAGGATCTGGAGGAAGACATTGAACACATCAAGAAGGGTACTTCCGCCGTCGTCAAGTACCTCAAATCACAGTTGTTGAAAGGTGGCGGTGGAGGGATCGTAAAGAAGAGACTAGCCGAAGCCGATCTGAGGGCCAAGAAACTCGAAGCTGCACTTCAAGCCACAAAGAGTCAAGTCGAAACACTTACAGCTGAAATGGAGAAGAAGATAGACGAAGCGCCTCCGGACATCAAGGAGATCAAGCGGAAAGAGCTCGCTTTGGTGGAGAAAGCAGCCGAGGTCAAGGCCAAAGAGGATGAGCTGGATGCCCTCGAGCAAGCCTTGAAGAGTGGCGATGTCACCGTTGGAGGTGGCGGAGAGTTCTCAGAGGAACAGCTCCAGTCCAGGATGGCAGAGGAGCTGCGTCAGAAAGAGAACGAGTTCCTGAAGGCCGAGGACGGGCTCAAGAAGAAGATAATCATATTGGAAGAGGAGATCCAGAAGCACAAGATCGAGGAGAAGCAGCGGGAAGATAGTGCCAGATTGAGGCAGATGGATGCTCCCGAGATCGAGTCGGAGCTCCTCGCCAAGGAAAAGGAACTCCAGTCAAAGGAGAAGAGCATAATCATCAGGGAGGACGAGATCCATCGTCTGAAAGAAGAGCTCGGCTTCAAGGAGGATGAGCTTACCAAACTGAAAGAACCTCTGGGATACAAAGAAGAAGAGATGCTCAGACGAGAGGAGGACCTGCTCTACAGGGAAAAGCTTCTCATACAAGAGAAGAGGAAGATGGAAACGGCCAAGAAGCAAGGTTTCGGCGTGGAAGAGCAGGACATGAAGGACAGGCTGGAATCCCTGAAGACCGAGATCCAGAGGAAGGAGGACGAGGTCAGGGCCAAGGAGAAGTACCTCAAGGCGAAGATGGAGGAACTCAGGCTCAGAGAACAGGGACTGATCGAAGAGGAGATAGAGGCCAGAGAAGAAGAGAGGGCCCTGGAACTGCAGCAGGATAAGGTCAAGACGGGAATACCAAGACTGGACGACCTGCTTCTTGGCGGTGTGCCCTTCGACTCCAATGTGCAGATCTACGGTCCGGCTTACGTAGGAAAAGAGGTCATCGTTAACGCGTTCATGGCTGAAGGCCTCAAGAAGGGGATACCTGCAATTTGGGTTCTTACAGAGAAGACGCCAAATGAGATCAGGGAAGAGATGAGGTTCGTTGTTTCCGGTTATGAGGAGTACGAGAAGCTGGGCCTGGTTCACTATGTCGACGCATATTCCAAGAGCATGGACGCTGAAGAGGACGACGAGTACGTCACGTACGTGGAAGACCCCACAGACCACCAAGGGATTATGAAAACCGTGAACGCGCTCGCTAAGGAGTTCAAGAAGAAACACGAGTACTATAGACTGGCCTTCCGATCGGTGTCAACTCTCGTCGCTTATCTGGACGTGCAGACCGCGTTCAAGTTCCTGCAGTCGTTCGCTGGCAGGAGGAAGAGGGACAAGGCGGTCTCGCTCTACATGGTCGAGAAGGGCATGCACCAGGACCAGGAGATTCAGATGATGGGGTCAATGATGGACGGGATGATCGACCTCAAGGTCGAGCAGTTGAAATCTTATCTGTCCATACATGGCGTTTGCGATGTCCAGTCCCGCGCATGGATCAAGTACACCTACAGCAAGCACGGTGTCAGCATCGGTTCGTTCTCGTTGGATCATATCAGGTAGTGCTGCTATCTTTTTCAATATCGAATACGAATATTCTTCCGGAAAATCATACGGACAGCCTATGCAACCTCGATGCCTGAGGATGGAGTTGCCGATGCTTTGCCCTTGATATTCACCTTGGGCATGGGTATGGGCGGTGGAAGTCTGACGTCCCTCGCGATCATCACGGCCTCCGGAATGCAGTTGTTCATTATCATTGTGTGTATCTCGCTGGCAACGTTGTCCGGCATCTTCCCCTCGGTCGACCATTGCTTGGCCAACGCTGGTGCATCTCCCTCGTAGACCATGCTCCCCTCTATCTTGATCACGCCGAGACCGCTGTAGGTTGCAGTGAATCTGAATTCAACGTTGGCCTCGCGGTCGTTCCTCTCGACTATCAGAGTAACGGTGCTGTTGTGGTCGATCCGGATGTTCCTAGGTTTCTCCCCCATCTTGGAGAATCTCTTGCCGTCCACGCCCGTCAGTTCAAAGTGCTTTATTGTCATCTTCTCGTTTACCATAAGGTCGGATTGAGAATAAAGAATTTTCCCTAAGGTTGACCGCGATTCGACGGATTAGAACACCGTCGTGTGTCGGTGGTTTTGTGGGGAAAATAGGGGAGCCATCTTATCATAGTAATATTTATATACAAACCCCTGAATATAGGCGCGGTGATATGGGATGACTGCTAGTGGAGGACCACCGCCGGGAGCACCACCGCCAGGAGCACCGCCACCGGGGGGGCCACCCCCGCCGGGGGCGCCGCCGCCGTATGGATACCCGCCAGGACCGCCAGTTCCGCAGAAGACCATCAAGCCCATTATCGGGGGTCTTCTTATTCTACTGGGGTCGCTTATGTATCTCGTCATTGGCGCGATTTACATCACGGCCGGAGAGCTTTTCGTTGATATCCCAGGAATGGAAGGATCCGTTGGCGATATTCTCATGATTTGTGGGATAATCGCCCTGTTGCTAGGGATAATCTCGCTGCTTGGTGGAGTTCTGAGCATGATGAGGAAGGCATGGGGACTCGGTTTGCTTGCGGGCATACTGACGATTCCCTCGTTGTTGGGACTCATCGGCTTGATTCTGGTGGCAATCTCCAAGGACGAATACTAGTAGGGTGTCTTCGCCCTACCCCACCCTCTTCCTTTTTTCCAAAATAGTATTAACTATCCCGTTCTATCTGGCTGTTGAATATGACGATTGCGATCGGAATCGATGACACCGACTCTCGAACGGGTATGTGCACCACCTTTCTGGCCTCAGAATTGATCCAGGAACTCGAGGAGTACGATCTCATAGGCCTACCCCGGTTGGTCAGATTGAACCCTAACATCCCCTGGAAGACCCGGGGCAACGGTGCCATATGCCTGCGCTTCGGTGAAGGACTTGGAAAGAGCATTCCTGTTTGTCAGATCGGTGAGAAGTCCTATTCCTCCTACGAAGAAGGCAAGGGAGACCTATCGTCAAGAGAGATCGAGGACCGTGTCGCTAAGGTCGTTGAGTCTCATTATCGACTGGATGATGAGAATACCAATCCAGCTTTCGTCATTCTCGACAAGGACCCTCCCTCGTCGCTTTACTGGAAAGCTGTCAGGGGGATTGTGAGATTGGAGGAGGTCAAGGACATCGTCGCCCACATTGGCGTGCATCGAATGTACAAGAACGGCAGGGGGCTGATAGGTGCGACATCAGCAGTCTCCTGGAAGCCCAAGGATTACACGTACGAGATCACCGCTTATCGGGATAGGGACAAATGGGGCACTCCAAGGGAATTGGTGAAGGACTCGGTCATCGCAATGGACAACGAGTTCCCATCCACGTTCAATAATTACGATTATGAGGAGGGCCACATGGCAATTGCTCCCAACTCCCCTTGTCCAGTACTATTCGGAATCAGGGGGGATTCACTCGATGACCTGCTTCCTGCCATGTCCTTGATCAAGGGAGAAGAGATTCAGAGATGGACCCTATTCCTAACGAACCAGGGAACGGACGAGCATCTGGTACGGAGGACCATTGGAAGCATTGGGGCGTATGAGTCGATCGTCTCCGATGGGGAGGTCGTTGCTGGGCCCAGGATGATCCAGGGCGGTCATCTGGTGTTCAGGATTTCTGACGGTGATGAGATCGACTGCACTGCGTATGAACCTTCGAAAGGGTTCAGGAACATCGTGAAAGGCCTTCGGGTGGGGGACAAGATAACGGTGTACGGCAGCATCAGAGAAGATCCAAGGACAATCAATGTCGAGAAACTTCAGGTCCGTTCTGTGGTGGAAGTCGATGAGAAGATCGGCAATCCCAAGTGCCCTGAATGCGGAAAGCGCATGAAGTCTGTCGGAACCAACGCCGGATACAGGTGCAGAGGATGTCACACCCAGTTAGAAGAAGAGGACGCAGAAACCGTCAAAGCAGATAGAACGTTATCCCCAGGATTCTACGAACCACCGGTCTCCGCGAGGCGTCATCTGAGCAGACCATTGAAGCGGATGAAGAGCGAGCTCGAACCTAGCTGATATTTCCAGCTCTCTTGATAACTTCTTGGAGTACATCCAGACCCGCGTCGAGGTTCTCCTCTTCGATGGTGAGCGGAGGAATGAAACGAACCCCCGATGCGCCACAGGGCAGGAGAACCAACCCATTCTTGAACGATTCCTGGACTATGGATTGGGCGACCTTCGGAGCTGGGGTCTTGGAACCATCTCCCTTTATGAACTCGGTCGCCTGCATCAGACCATATCCCCTGTTATCCCCCATAATCGGGTTGCTTTCCTTCATCTCGTCAAGTCTCTTCCGCAGGTGATCGCCAAGTTTCTGGGCCCTGCTCAAGAGGTTCTCGCTCTCAATGACATCCAGCGTCGCGCCAACTGCCGCGCATGCCAGCAAGTTCCCACCATACGTGTTAGAATGGGCTCCCTGGACACCGAAATCAAGTTTGGCATCGAAAACGATCGCGCCGACAGGGACACCGGAACCCATCCCCTTTGCGATGCAGATTATGTCGGGCACAACTCCAAAGTGGTCTATTCCGAACATCTTCCCGGTCCTTCCGAACCCTGCCTGGACCTCATCGTCGACCAGCAAGATTCCGTTCCGCTTGCATATTTCAGAGACCTTCTTGGCGAACTCCGGAGGAGGCACGATATATCCTCCTTCTCCCTGGATCGACTCATAGAACAGAGCGGCGACGTCGCTGGGCGGGATGAACTTGTCCAGATACTGCTCTTGGATCGCGTCCGCGCAATACACGCCACATCCTGGGTACTCCAGCTTGTAAGGGCACCTGTAACAGTAAGCGTAGGGAACGTGGTCAACACCGGGCATGGTGGAGAAGAATCTCTCCTGATGGGTCGTCTTTGACGCCGTCAACGCCAGAGAACCCATCGTCCGTCCGTGGAACGCGCCGGTGAAGGCGATGAACCTGCTCCTCTCACTGGACCATTTTGCCAATTTTATGGCAGCCTCAACCGATTCGGTCCCGCTGTTGGTGTAGAATACCCTCTTGTCGAAATCTCCTGGAGTGATTCTGGACAGCCTTTCGGCCAAGGTCACCTGTATGTCGTAGTAAAAATCCGTTCCAGCAAAGTGCATTAGCTTATTGAGTTGGTCTCCGACAGCCTTGACAACTGTCGGATGGCAATGGCCGGTGTTCACCACTCCGATTCCGCTGGTGAAATCGACGTAGATGTTCCCGTCCACGTCCCAGACCAGGCTTCCCCTTGCCCTTTTGGCGACCAGCTCACAGGTCTTGGTGGACGTCGCGATCGCATTCTTGTCTCTCTGGACAACTTGCCTCCCCTTCTCCCCAGGGGGAACCGATTTGATGTCTGGTACCTTCAAAATATTCCTCTCCTCTGGACTAAACCTCGGTGATATACCTCAATAGATAGATGGGTTCAACTGGGTTGGACATTGCGGTTAATGAAAAAGCAGAGCGAGGATTATCCACCTATCCTGAACATCTTGGTGCCACACTTAGGGCAGGTTCCCTTTGTGGCGGGCTTGCCGTTCTTCATTGTTATCTTCTCGGGATTCTTCATTTCCGTTTTTGCCCTGCACTTTACACAATACGCCTCAACCATCAAATCACCGAAATGAAATCGACTCTTTCCATATTAAGATATCTCTCTCAATGCCCGTAAAACGGAATATTAGGGCCAGATTCAACAAAACCTTTAAATCCGAATCTGCTGTATGCGACCGTTTGCCATGACTAAATACACCCGTTACGAAGTTGCCAGGATAATCGGTGCAAGATCCCTCCAGATAAGCCTGGGCGCTCCGATTCTGGTCCCATTCTCCGATGCCTCGGTCGAGTCCTTGGATATAGCATGTGTCGAATACGAGAAGGGTGCCATACCCATCACGGTTCGGAGGGGATGAGATAGCCAGGGTGGTTTCCGCAAAGGTCCGTAAGATACTGGACAGCAGAGGCAACCCAACGGTCGAGGTGGACGTTTTTCTCGAGGACGGTTCCGGAACAGCGGCAGCTCCAAGCGGTGCCAGTACCGGCGTTCATGAGGTGGCGGCTTTTGCCGAGGATGGCATTGACGCATCTATTGAGCTGTTCCGGGAGGAGATCGTTCCCAAAATGGTCGGGATGGACGGGATGGACCAAGCCTCGTTCGACAGCTGGTTGCATGAGATTGATGGTACCGATAATTTCTCGCGCATCGGTGGAAGCATAGCCGTGGCAACCTCACTTGCGTTGGCGAAGGCCGCTGCAGAAGTGAGCAAGACGCCGTTCTATTCATACCTGAGCGGACCGTCTTCGGAATCACTACCCAGGCCCATGGGCAATATGATCGGTGGAGGAGCTCATGGCGTTGGAGGTACCGACATCCAGGAATTCCTTTCAATCGCACAGGGTCCGACCTTTCAGGATTCTGTTTTTGCCAATGCGGTCGTACACAAGAGGGTCAAGGAGAAGCTCATTGAGATTCTGCCCAACCAAGCCATCGGCAAAGGCGACGAAGGGGCATGGCTCGCGGGCATCACCAACGAGGAGGCCCTTGACATACTATCTGAGGCATGTGGTGAGATATCTGAACTTGTCGGGTTCGACTGCAGACCCTGCCTTGATATGGCGGCAAGCGAGTTCTACAAGAACGGGGTGTACAAGTATCGCGAGGGCGAGGTTTCGACCGATGGCCAGGTGGATTTCGTCGCAGACCTTGTCGAGGAATTCGATCTATTCAGCGTCGAGGACCCGTTCCACGAAGAGGACTTCGAGAGCTTCGCCAGGCTGACCGAAGCGGTGGGGGACAGATGTCTGATAGTGGGTGATGACCTTTTCGTGACCAATATCCAGAGGCTGAAGAAGGGTGTTGCCATGAAAGCGGCCAATGCCATTCTGCTGAAGCCCAATCAAATAGGAACGGTCACCGATATGATGGAGACCGTTGAATATGCCAGGGAGAATGGATACCAGATGGTGATGTCCCACAGGTCTGGTGAGACCAACGACGATTCGATCGCACATCTGAGCGTGGCATTCGGCTGTCTGGCCATCAAGACTGGGGCTGTTGGCGGTGAAAGGACGGCAAAACTTAATGAGCTGATACGGATTGAGGAGAATACAGAATCTGGTGGTAACTGATGGAATCAGATGAGAAGAATGAAGAGGAAGGACTGCTGGTCCAGGAGGACGTTTATCTTACTTCTGGCGTTCACATAGGCACTCAGCAGAAGAGCGCCGATATGAAGGAGTTCATATACAAGGTCAGGACGGACGGCCTTTACGTTTTGGATATCAAGAAGACCGACAGAAGGATCAAGATGGCAGCTAAGTTCCTCGCCAAGGTAGATCCGAGCAGGATACTGGTTGTTGCTGCCAGACAATACGGTCAGAAACCGTCAAAGCTGTTTGCCAGGACCATTGGCGCCAGCATCTTTGCCGGGAGGTTCGTTCCAGGGACACTGACCAATCCCAATCTTCCAGAGTACACCGAGCCCGATATCCTACTTGTTACTGATCCTGCTGCAGACCAGCAGGCACTTCGCGAGGCCATGAAACTCAGGATACCAGTTATCGGCCTTTGTGACGCTAACAACGAGACCCGAAATGTCGACCTGATCATTCCGACCAACAACAAAGGCAGGAGAGCTCTTGCAACGGTCTACTGGTTGCTCACCAGGGAGGTCCAGAAGGCGAGGGGTGAGATAGGCAGCGACGAGGATTTCACTCTGACCCTTGAGGACTTCGAAGCCTCTTTGTAGGTGTTTAGATGAGATATGCCACAGTCGCCGGACGGTTCTATTCCAATAATCCGGACGAACTCAGGAAGGAGGTCGAGAGGTGTTTCAAGAGTCCGATCGGACCTGGTGAAGTTCCTGAACTGAAGGATGGTCCTAGGTCCATAATAGGAGCTGTCTGCCCGCATGCCGGTTTCGTGTATTCTGGCCCGGTCGCGGCCCATGTTTTCAACGCTCTTGCTTCAGATGGATTCCCTGAGACCTTTGTGATAATAGGCCCCAACCATACTGGGATGGGCGCAATGGTCGCGGTCACCGCGGAGGACTTCTCCATGCCCATGGGCGTCGTTCCCGTGGACAAGGAACTGGCCGGGAAGGTGGTGCAAGGCATCATCTCGGAAGACATACTTGCCCATCGTGGCGAACATTCACTAGAGGTCCAGCTTCCTTTTATTCAGTATCTGTCTTCGAACGTCAAGATAGTACCGATCAGCATGGGGCTTCAGGATTTCAAGACCGCCAGGGAGGTGGGGGAGATCGTCGGGAAGGCGATCGAAGGAAGGGATGTTGTTGTTCTGGCCTCCACTGATTTCTCGCATTACATACCTCAAGACATTGCGGAAAGGATGGACAAGCTCGCGATCGATCAGATACTGAAGATGGACGCCAAGGGTTTGTTCAAGGTCGTCAACAAAGAGAACATCTCGATGTGTGGCTATGGACCTGTGATCGCCATGCTGATTGCTGTCCAGGGTAAGAAATCGGAGCTCTTGAAATACGCCACGTCTGGCGACGTTCAGCCTATGAGGGAGGTCGTGGGCTACGCTGGGATGGTCGTCAGGCGTTAGCCGGGTCTAGTTCCTTTTTGTCTCTTCTGAGATCCAATTCAGATAATCCCGGTCTCCTTGGGCATACTCATAGCACATGAGGCAGGGGACTTCGTAGCTGTGCAGTTCCTTTATCGCGGCCATCGCCTCATCGAGCAGTTCGGTCCTTGTCTTGAAGATGATGGCGAACTCCTGCTCCTTCTCTATCTCACCCTTCCACCAGTACATCGAACGGATCGGGAATATGTTGGCGCACGCCACCAGTCTCCTCTCCAGCAGCTTGTTGGATATCTTCTCAGCTTCGTCCTCGGAACCGGTCGTCGTGTAAAGCATCGAGAACATATGGCTGAATACTCAAAGTTGGTAATAACAATTGGTAATTAAGTCGAAACTTATAATCTAAAAGCCTTAGGTTGTACCTTTCGGAGATGCTTTGACTGTAGTGAGCTTGGATGAACTGACAGAGGCCATTAGAAGGACCCTTGGGAAGAAGGGGATGCCAGAGAAGGAGGTTGTGGCCCTGGCCGAGTACATCATATCTTTCTTCGGTTTCACAGAAGAGGTCATAGACAATCGTCTGGACGTGGATGACAGGGATGTCTTCTACATGCTTGAGGAAGAGGGGTTGCTCACAACCCGGCAGGAAGAGATTCACATAAAGCGTGGAAAGCTGTGGAGGATCCACTACTGGGTACTCCGCACTGAGTTCATCAAGCAATTGGCTCACGAAGAATTGGTGGATGAAGGGGTGGATCATCAGCTCCTGTATAGCAGCATAGCCGAAGAGATATGGAGCCGGGATTAAAGAGTAATTCTTTATATACACTGAGATTTTACTTAAGGCAGAATGGAATCGATACTTCTGAATCCGTATTTCCTGTTCTTTTTGGCAATCAGTCTGTGGATCATCGCGGTCATTGTGATCTACAAGAAGAAGTGGCTGGAGGGCACGCCGTTCGCTTTCCAGGGGCCATTCCTCCTGTGGAGGACCGAGAAGGGCAAGAGGTTCATTGAGTGGCTGGCCAGGCCCAAGAGGTTTTGGAAGGTCTACGGGGATTTCTCCGTTGCGATTACCTTCGTGGTGATGTTCACTTTCTTGGTCATTCTGATATGGGTTGCCTTTTTGGTGATGAACATCCCCAAGGACAGGGTCCCAACGCCTCAGATGATACTGGGGATACCCGGGCTGAACCCGATAATACCGATCTGGTACGGCATCCTGGCCCTGGTCATAGCTTTGGTAGTCCATGAGTTCACTCACGGGATCCTCACCAGGGTAGCGAAGTCCAAGATCGTCTCCCTCGGACTTGTGTTCTTCATCGTTCCCATGGGCGCTTTTGTTGAGCCAGATGAGGAAGAGTTGCAGGTCATGAAGAGAAGGAAACGCAGCAGGATGTTCGCTTCCGGACCCACATCCAACCTGATTGTCGCCCTGATATGCTCCTTGGTGTTCACCTCGGTTTTCATAGGAAGTGCCGAACCGGTGGCCGTGGGCAACGGCGTAATCGGACTCGTTGAAGATAGTCCAGCGCTGAGCTCAAGCCTGGAGCCAGGCATGATCATAACCTCGATTTATCACAATAACAGCGAGAATCCTTTGGACAGTGCATCTGCATTTAGGGATCTTATGGGAACAACCAGGCCAGAGGATAACGTCACATTGACCATCTACAACGATGGTCAGTACTATAGAGAAGATGTTGTTCTCTCCAACAGGTCTGATAACGAACCGATCGGCTTCTTGGGGATATACTCCATCTACACCGGGACTGGGAAGCAGGTCTACACGCCAACAGTCTACCCTGAATCGATTGATGCAACGATGTACTCGATGATAATCTACATCAGCCTTCCATTGCGCGGTCTGTCACCCATCGATGAGCCGTATACGAGCTTCTACGAGCCTTCGGGTGCTTTTGCCGGCGCTCCCGAGCCCCTTTTCTGGATATTGGCCAACTCGTTCTATTGGGTCTTCTGGCTTAATCTCATGCTGGGGCTGACGAATGCTCTTCCCGCCCGCCCATTGGATGGGGGATATGTTTTCAGTGATGGGCTTGGCACCTTTCTGGAGAAGACAAGACCGAACATGAAAGCAGAGAGAAGAGAGAACCTCGTGAATAGGATATCCTACTTCCTCTCCTTCTTCATTCTAGCGTTGATACTGTGGCAGCTGATAGGACCCAGGATACTCTAGTGGGTGACTACCTCGAAGCCGCCTTCGTCAAAAATCAGTGGGAAGTACCCTCTCTTGTGCTTGGTCTTCCTCATCTTCACAATGCTCAGGAAAAGGTTGACGACCCTGTCGTCCCTTCTGAGGTCTAGATGCATTATGCCATCGGAAAGGAAATCCTCACCGTGCTCGCAGAACTTCATCTTGTCCTGGTCCATCTCGGCGATCAGGAACGTTGTGATGTTGAGATCCCTTAGCCACTCGAAGAACCTGAACAGATCGTCTCTGGGCTCCTTGAACTTGGCCATGACCTCCAGAACCGGGAGGGAATCAAGCACCAATATGCCCGTGTCCATGCTGCCCTTGAGGTTGTTGACGTACATCTTGAAGACCTCCATCCAGGACTGTTCGCTAAGATCCTTGAGCTTCTTCCTGATCATTGCCAGGTCGAGAACGCTCAATTTGTCATCCAGGCCGTTCACCGGCATACCAAGCCCCTCCATGCTGTCCAAGACGGAGTTCCTGGACTGCTCCAGCGTCACGTAGACACCGCTCCTGCCCTCATTCTTGGCGTTGTGGTACAGAATATTATATGCAACCGAACTCTTCATAGTCCCTGGCTTGCCAGCAATCAAAACAGTGTGACTTTGGGGAATGCCGCCCTGAAGGTGTTCATCCAATCCTCTGATGTAAGTCTTAATCCTCTTGGTAGCGACCATGTTATCTCGTCCTACGTTTCTCACCGCCTTGGCTATAATAAAACTTGGTTTGAAGATATCATTTTTGAGAATCTATCTCGCCTTTGGCCAGACTCCCGAACGATGCTAACCCATTTCCAGCGAGCCCACTCCAAAGATGCCGTCTTGGTCCATGAAGCTCTTGTCAGTTTCGAAGAACATGGCGACCACCTCGAAATCCTTGGTCAGGCCGTTCTCATTGACCATTTCAACTGCAGGTCCATTCTCCATGGGGACAGCCAAGGACTTCTCCTTGTCTCCCAGTGCTGAGAAGCAGTCCAGCAGAAGTGACTCTGCAAGGTCAGGGCTCTCGGGGTCGCAGACCCATGGGCCGATCTCGCACGCTTTTTGTGAACAGGACCCAGCGATGTAGCCGCGGACCTCCCCGTTTCCAGCCCAGAACATCAGGCCTGGGTCGTTCTTCGCAATCATGCTCAGAAGTCTCGCCCTATCTCCCGGGAAGTACTTCTGGTCAAGCGACACCATTGCCGGTAACGCCTCCATCACGAACTTCCTCGCTCCACTTTCGGCCGACTTCCGGCCAGATCCGGAGAACCTGCCCACCCTGAAGCTCTGCTCGAACCCGATCCCCTCATAGAATGAAATGGCATCCAGGTACGAGTAAAGCCCGATCGATTCGACCGATTCGCTTCGGAGATAGTCCACGGCGTGCGAGATCAGTTCCGAACCTATGTTCTGATTTCGGCGTTCAGATTTGACCACCACATTCCCTATCCATGCCGTCCTGCCGTAGTTGATGGTTGTGAGCATGCCGACTTTCTCATCCTGAGCACGTGCGACAAAGCACCCCCTCGGCTCCATTTCGAGGATCTTGACGAAGTCCTCCTCCACATAGCCCCAACCCTCCTTGTCTGTGATTCCAACAGCGAAAGGAATGTCTTCAGGAGTCATATCTCCGATGTCCAATGGGATCAACCTCCGATTCTGCCCTCTTCCTCGTCGCAGATATGGCTGCCGTGAGTTAGGTGTTTCTTATCCCCTCTCATGTGTTTTACCATGCAAGGGCCAAACTCGTCACTCTCGGCTCCGTACCACTTGTTACAGTCCTTGCACCTCAACTCTATCTCGCTCAATCACATCCCCCAGAACGGACTCTCCATTCGCTTGATCTCCTTGACCTTCTCAAGCACTTCGATCTCATCAGCGGTCAGCTCCACCTTCTCCAGCGCCTTGGCGTGGGATTCCGGCAGGTCAACATAGAGAACGTCACCAACATTCATCTGCCTTCCGAATGTGACGCCCGCTACAGATATAGCGACCTCCGCTCCCGCTCTCGCTTCCTTCAGGCTCTTCTGTTCTTCCTGCACGCTCTTGATCTTGCCTAGGATCTTCCCGTCCTCCCTGAGGAGCTGTTGCTTGGGGCGGATTCTCCCAGATAGGACCCTGACACCGAAGATGGCCGGTTTGGAGACCCTGAAGCAGCAGTCTGGCAGAAGCAGCACCTTACCAGGATAGTTGATCTCCATCCTCTTCTCGGCTTCCAGTTCTCTCTTCTTCTCATCCTTCCAGGCAGAATAATCATCGAGAAGCTTGTACACCACCCTGTTCTGGATGACATGTGCTCCCGATTTCATTATCTCCTCCTTGGCGTCTGGAAGCACATCTACATTGAAAGCCAGTATTGTTCTCTTGAGCGGGTCCTTGATCGTGGCGGCATCGATTACGTCTCTTCTGGAAACATCGCCGACCCTTCCGGATTTCAAAGGTATCTCGGCCGCTCTCAGCTCGTACGCGAGCGCTTCCAGGGAACCTATTGCATCAGCCTTTATTATCAGACCCTCCTCCTCGGTCGTGAGCTCGATGGATGTCTCATCCCGAACTCGTTTCTTGATCTCCTCAATGTCCTTGTATGCGACTATCAGGGGAGCACCAGCAACCGCGTTCTCGATATTCGCTGCAGTGATCTTGATTCCCGCGGCCGCACTCACACTGTCGACTGAAAGGAACTTGTCCTCCGGGTCCCTTATCTCGTCCAGTGGTTTTGGCTTGAGCAGGGCCCTCACCTTGGTCTCTATGGGCTCCCCTCTGCTGCCCAGAATGATCGTATCACCCTTCGCCAACGTACCTTTGTAGATGATCACATCCGCTGTCGGTCCCAGTCCCTTCTCCTCCTTGACCTCGAGTATGGTACCCTCTCCGGGTCCCTCTTCGGTCTCAAGACCCTTCTCCAGGTACTTCTGGGCCAGACCTATCAGGATGAGCAGCACGTCCGGGATACCCTGTTTGAACTTGGCGCTCACAGGAATGATCCCAACGTTGGCGGTGAAGTCGGTCACCCTATCGTAACGATCTCCCGGCAGTCCTAGGTCGTACAGTTTCCCGACCATGTCGTATATCAGCTCATCGAGCCTCTTCTTGGCCGATTCTGGCTGCTTTTCAAGCGCTTCCACGAAAACAACGTCCTTCACCTTCCGCCAGCCTGGTATCCGATCGACCTTGTTGGCGACTATGACGAAAGGTGTCTTATGCATCTTCAGGATCCTTATGGACTCCAGGGTCTGTGGCATGAACCCTTCCATGATATCCACCACCAGCAAGGCTATGTCTGCCAGTGCCCCGCCTCTAGCCCTCAGCGTGACAAAAGAATGATGTCCCGGAGTATCGATGAAAAGAAGGCCTGGAACCCTGAACTCGTCGCCTCCGGTCAGAGGCTCACAAGCCTCAATTATCGTCTCCAAGGGGACCTCGGTCGCTCCTATGTGCTGGGTTATCGCTCCAGCCTCTCTCGACACAACGGCAGTTCCCCTAATGGCATCCAGAATAGTCGTCTTTCCATGATCAACATGGCCGAGCACGCTGACTATGGGTTGTCTTATCATTCTGACCCACCACCTAGAATATGGAATAATCGTATCTTGGATCACTCACCGTACAGCCAGTCCTCATCGATCTTCGTGTAGTTGGTGATTTCTTCCTCTGTGAAGAACTGTGAGATCTCCCGTTCGGCCGAGGTCAAAGAATCAGAACCGTGGATTAGGTTCCTGCCGACATGCAGTCCGAAGTCGCCGCGTATCGTACCTTGATCAGCATCAATGGGGTTCGTGGCTCCCATCATCTTCCTTGCGACCTTGACCGCCTGGTCACCTTCCAGGACCATCGCGACCGACGGACCAGATGTGATGTATTTTGTCAGAGGTTCAAAGAAAGGTTTGCCAATGTGCTCCGAATAGTACGACTTCGCCAGGTCCTCGCTGACGACCACCATCTTCAAGGCCACTATCTTCAGCCCTTTCCTTTCGAACCTGGAAACGATGCCGCCGATGAACCCCCTCTGGACCCCGTCCGGTTTGATCAGCGAGAACGTCCTCTCTTTGGTCATGACATCACGTCTCTTCCTCGGGCTCAGGTTCTTCCTTCTTCTTGGGCTTTGCAGGTTTCTTCGCGGGCTTCTTTGCCCGGACCTTCTTCGCGGGCTTCTTCTTTTTCTCAGCCTTCTCTTTTCTTTCTGGAGCCAGCCGGACAGCTTTCATCTCGGCGTATCTGGTCGTCCATCTGGTCCTGTGCGGGACCCGTCCAAGTTTCAGAAGGTTCTTTTGACATTTGTTCTGGCAGAAGTAGAACACTGTTCCATCCTTTTTGATGAACATCTTCCCGGTACCGGGTTCTATATCATTTCCGCAAAAGGAGCAAGTACGTCTTTCCACCATATCTGATACCTACCTGATGGAGAGCTTTCTCGCCTCTCTCGAGGTCTCCCGAAGCATGAGCACGTCGCCCAATTGGACGGCGCCCTTGACGTTCCGGGTGATGATTCTCCCCTTGTCTCTGCCATCCAAAACCCTGACCTTCACCTGCATGGCCTCGCCGGTCATCCCTGTTCTTCCGATGATTTCGACCACCTCGGCCGGTATGCTTTCCCTGACCATCTATCTCACTTCGTCAGACCCTTCAGCTGTTTCACAACATCGCCCAGCATGGGCTTGGCCTTTCCTAGATCCGTGATGGAGACCGACGCTGTGGCCTTCCCCAATCCCGAAGCTACTCCGAGCTCCTGCTTGCTGGGTACGTAGGCGTAGGGTATTCCCTTCTCCTCGCAAAGAAGAGGCATATGCGCAAGTATCTCTTGGGGGTCGACGTCCTCAGCCATAACGACGAAAACGGCTTCTCCCCTTTCCACGATCTTGGTCACTTCGTTCGTTCCTTTTCTGACCTTTCCAGAATCTCGGGCCAACTCCACTATCTGGTACGTTTTATCTATCAGATCTTCTGGCATTTCGAATCTGACATACATAGGTTTAGCCATGTTGCACCTCCTTCAGTTCTTCCGAACTTCATCACTCATCGGCTCATAGAAGAGCGGGGACATTCGAATTCATATTGGATATAAAAATATTCCTATGATTCCAGTGTGTCTTCAGGCCCGAATCCTCCTATCTCCTTTAGGACGTCGAAACGGGTGTCGCGGATGGTCGGTCTACCCTCCCTTGAAGCGGGGAGTTCTCCCAAGTCGATATCGCACTCGATCACATCTTCTTCGTAATATTTCCCCTTGGCCTTCTCATCACCTCTCGGACCGATGACGAAGCTACCTCCGTGGTAGACCATGTTGAGCTCTGTGCCCACTAGATTGCAGTACAGCACGAAGACGGTGTTCTCGATCGCTCTTGCTGGCAACACAGCCTCGAACATCGGACGGCTGGATGACGGGGAACCGGATATGCAGGCAATGATGTCTGCCCCTTGGAGGGCGTATATCTTCGACAGCTCAGGGAAGAAGGAATCGAAGCAGATGATCGGGCCTATGCTTCCGATGTCAGTCTCAAATGGAGACAGGTCCTTTCCCCTACCGAAGTACAACTGCTCCTCGAATGGGCCGAACGTCGCCAGATGGAGCTTCCTGTATACGCTGGTCTCTCTTTTGGGTGTTACCAGAACAGCGCTGTTGTAGACCACCTTCGTCTTCTCATCGAGCTCAGGCATGCCGAACAATATGTGCGCTCCGCTTGAGCTGGCGATATCCTTCACGGCACTGACGGACTCTCCATCGATGGTCTCTGCCAGCCTCGCCGTATCGGTCCTGACCATGTAGCCAGTGAGAAAAAGTTCCCCGAAGAGAGCAAGGTCTACATCCCTTCCTTCGAGTGCTCCCTTCATCTTCCCTACATTCTTCTCCTTTTCTCCCAGTTCCGGCGCGAGTTGCCCGAGAAGGACTTTCATGAGCGAGAGAATGTCGCCCCCTTTCTTTATCCTTATGGTGCCCCAAATGCCAACCTTTTTTAGTTGGTTGGCTGTTCGGATTCTGGCGCTCCCGTAGTGTAGCCCGGCCAATCATGGAGGCCTCTCGAGCCTTTGACAGGGGTTCAAATCCCCTCGGGAGCACTTCTCTTTTTCTGGAATGTCTCCAATCAAGGTGTGAGGTCGAAAGTCCTCGATGTGGTCCCACCATCGTCGTCTGTAACGGTCAGCGTTATGGTGTAGGTCCCCGGACTGTCGTAGACGTGCATTTTAGCATCTGTTGCCGCCATTGGGTTGATATCTGGCGATGGATATGGATCTGGGCTCATACCGTTATTATAGTATGTCGTGACGTCGGATGACGTGTCTCCCCAATCCCATTCGAAGGTGAGATCATCGCTTCCCGCATCACTTGCCGAGGCCTCGAAGTATATTGGCAGACCCGTGGCATCTATGTATGGACAGAAATCTGGTATCGTCCAGGTCCATGTATCAGGATGTTTGATGTTGAAGGTATGATCGAGCCATACTTCTCGTCCGTCCTCGAAGGTCAGTATCAACCACACTGGGGTCGATCCCCAAGGCCTGCCATTCATGGCATCATCCGTGGGCATGTAGTCCACAACCGCTGAAGAATCGCAGGCCAGGATATCCATTTCAATGCCGTAGACAGTCATTGACTGGTCATCTGGAGCACCTGGATATCGGATGACGTAGGCTGTCCCGACAACGGTCGAATCCTCATACAGCGTTAGGTCGACGTCGTGCCATTTCTCACCGGTTGCTCTGAGGGTCACGTCCACCAGGACATAGGCCTCTATGGTGGGATCGATCCTCGGGTCCACGTTGTCGATTGTCAGCGGAGTAGTCACAACCGTAACTCCACCATCATCATCTGTCACAGTCAATGTGACTTGATAGACTCCGTTGTCCCCGTATTGACAATCCCTGGGTTCGGTAATGTCCCTAGGGTTGACCGTAGGACTTGGGAATGGATCTGGCCCTACCAATATGTCGTTCAGGTATGTTGTGGTCGAGTCACAAACACCCATCATGTCCCAGGTCCAATCGAATGTTAGATCGTCCGAACCGGGATCAGTAGCATGGCCGAACATTGTGGCAACAACGAATTCCTCGCTTGTCTCTGGAGGCAGGCTCACAATGGGTGCCACGTTGTGAACGGTCACCGTCATTGAGTCCATTCCTGTCTCGGTGGAATCATCCGTCACTGTGAGGGTAACGATGTAGACGCCATTGTCACCGTATATGTGAGTTGGCGACACACCAGTTCCCACACCTCCATCGCCGAAGGTCCAATCGTATGAAACAATCGTTCCGTCAGGATCAAATGAGCCGGCTCCACTGAAGGTCACAACGTCTCCTTCATCCACTATCTGATTCACTCCTGCGTCCGCCGTTGGTGGGATGTTCATGCTGAAGTAATCGGACGTTGTGAAACCACTACATTCGTAGGGATCGCAAGCCTTCACTCTCCATGCGCCCCACTCGCCATCATCCCATGTCCAGTGGTCCAGAACACCTGATGTTCCTGTGGTCGTGAAGTCCAGTTCCCATGTGTTGAAGGTCGCGTCCTTCGAATACACATAGTATGTAACGACATCGTCGGTGCCGTAGTCATTGTTTCCAGTGCTTGCCGTCCACGAGACGGTGGGTGTATGGTCGATTAGGTTGCTTCCAAGGTCCGTCGGATTGGTCGGAGTATCTGGTGGGTCGTTCATTGCGAACAGGTCGGAGGACGAGTACGAGGACCACTCAAGGCCGTCCCACGCTCTCACCTTCCATCTACCGGATTCGCCATCATCCCATGTCCATCGGTTCAGAGATCCCGATGTACCAGTTGTGGTCAGATCTTCGTCATATGTGTTGATGGTCTCGTCCTTGGAATATACGTAATAGGTAACGGTGTCCTCGCTGTCAGGGTCCCCCGTGTTGCTCCAGTAGACCGGTGGTGTGTGATCGGTTTCCCTGAGGCTGAGGTCCTTCAGACCTGAGGGCGTATTCGGCGCTGTGTTGTAGTTTATCGTGTTCTGGTATATGGCTGCCTTTGCATCCTGTGCTATTGAACTGTGGTCACCCTTGAAATAATCCCAATATTCCGAGAACTTGTGATCATTCTGCTCCTCAAGCGAGTCCCAAATCTCGATAATACCTTCTGAGATGGTATCGTCGCCGTCATCGACGCTGTCCCATATATCGTAAAGCGCTCCAGCCACACGACCTTCGACGTCATCTCCGTCGTCCCAATTGGCAGATCCCCATGTAGGTGGTTCAAAGTCAAGTGCATACTCATTCCTGTATGTCAGTACCGAATCATCGTATACAGCCAACGGCAGGAAATTGGCCCATCCTTCGGTCCATGCGCAGTTCTGATGAGACGACCCTCTGAGATAGTGAGGATCGGGGCAGTGAGTGGTTGGCATCCAATCTCCGTAGACGACCCACATCGTGTTGTGTCCATATTCATGAACGACTATGTCGGGACTGAATGCGGCATCATTGTCCCCAATGTGGATATTGCCGTCGCGGTGGTAGTGCGGCCAGGTCCCCTCAGGGAATTCGGTAGTAGATTTCTCCATCTCGTAACTTGGGCCATGATTCATGAGATAGTCCCAGCCATCAGTGATTGCATCGAAGATGCACCATGCCCCTTCCTCTCCCGTGGGCGGTCCCCAATCTCCTATATCAAGCGTTCCGTCAGGGCGATTGGCGTATTCAGAAGTCCAGCCGTCGTAGGTGCCGCCATTCCTTACACGAGCAGCACTGGTTTCGAGATAAGCCCTCACCTTAATGTCGTATCCATTCTGAAACGCTCCATCGTCGTTTTCTACCGGGCCCCATGAGAATCTACCATCAGCGCCCGTGAGAGTGCTTCCCAGATGCTCGTTGCCCCACCATTCATCATCGTAGATGTGAACTGTCGCCCATCTTAATGGCTGCCAGTCGTCATTCTCATCAATGAACCACCATCGACCGATGACAGTAATGGTACCTGGACTATTGGGGTCTGGGTCTTCCACATAACCAACAGCCGAAACAGTCTCTCCTTCTGGACTCACGGGACTGGGTATGCCCACGAGCTCATGCTCTTCCATGTAAGATATTGGCTCCACGGTTCCTAGTTCGGAAGCGTCCAGAGGTACTGCCATCGCGGGGTTGTCAGGATCCCTCGGACTTCGACTCAACTGCGAACCTCCGTCAGATGTCTTGAGCTTCAACCAGTACCATTCGATGGCTGGGTCGCCGCTCAATCCCAGTAGATAATCCTCATCTGTGGCCAGATCCTTGCTGACCTTGAACTCGTCGCCCGCCGACAGCCTATTGTCACTGTCCTTGTCCTTGTAGCTCACAAATCTCGTGGCGTCGATGACTCCATTCTCAATCGTGGAGATATCCTCGGCACCAGCGGCTGGATAGACAATCTCATTATTGGTCCAGATTGCGTATTTGGTGGTCAAATCGTAGTCGCTGGAATCCTCGCCAAATATCGACACTATTTCCACTACGTAGAGTCCATTGCTCTCCGACACTCTGTACTCGAATGGATGTGCCTGTCGCGTCGTTGAGTCGTCTTCCCCGTTTCTGGGAAGCAACATGATGGTAAAAGCAGCCGCCAATATCACTACCAGCAGGACCACCATCAACTTCTTCCCGATCTTTCCCTTGCTCTCTTTGTCATTCATCATCATCTACCCTCCTCGTGTTTGTGCTAAGTTGCATCTCAACAGTGACAGCCGCGTCTGCAACGTGGCAAACGTCACAATGATCCGTGTTTCCTCCTATATTCCCCTTTCCGGGTTCCGTGTGAGTTCTGTGCTACTTGAGCGGAAGAAGAAAATCCTTTTGCCCTTGTGCCATCTTCACCGTTCCCTGCGCACTGCTCTCGGCATGGGAATGTATCTCGAGGTACTTTTAAGTTGTCCTTCGTGGAACATCATTGACGGTCCTTTTCGGGAGACTCCATCATCTTCCATCTCGGCTTTGGCGTTACGTTTTGACCGAGCATCCCGCAAGGGTATTTATATCCAGAATCTTTACGTCCTTTTCTGAGAGAATTGCGAAAGGGAGTGGGACGGGAGATTGGTGAGGCTAGTGTTATCTCACTCTCAGAAGCAAGTGATGAGTGTTGAATTCAATTAAGAGGAGGATAGTAGATGAGTAGGAGTAGCCGTTTGGGTTTGGCAAGAAGATCATTTGCAGTCGCTCTTGTCGGGGCGCTGTTGCTTGGAGCTTTTATGGGGCTTGTCCCGGAGGCCGACGCACACTCTGGAGACGAAATATACTCTGTCTGGACGGCCACGCCTCCTACGATTGATGGAAGTTTTCTAGCCGGTGAGTGGTCTGATGCCAATGTCGTTGACCTCAGCTTGATTGCAGGCAACAATCTGGGCTCGTATCTCTATGTGGTCAATAACGACACTCACCTATACGTCGCCTATGATGCCTATGGGGACACGGTCAATGATGTTGGTGATGCAGCTTCAATCTCATTTGATACGGACCACGATGGGGCACCCACCGATGGCGGTGACGACCAATTCGTGATTCTTGGAGACGGCACCACACAGCATTTCAATTACAGCTCTGTCGCTGCCGACTGGGAGGTTCACTGTCAACCCTTCGACCCCGGACTTCCGAACCATGCAGGTCTAGCTGGCGCAGAAGGATTCGGAATCAGTCCGAACAGCGCCGTGGATCACCGTATCTACGAGTTCTCCATACCCTTTGCACTGCTGAACGTGGCTCTTGGAGATACTGTTGGGTTCTTCTCAGGTAGTGATCAAGTGCCTGGAGTCACTGAGACGGGTTTTGTGCGGTGGGACACGTGGCCTGTCCATGGAATCGTGGCATTGTTCGAGTATGGTAACCTGGTGCTCGGGGCCACTGAAGGCGTTTCAATCGCACCTAACTCTCAATCCAGACCTGCAGATGCTGGAACAATCGCCACCTACGACGTGACAATAACGAACACAGGATTAGCTAGCGATATCTTCGACCTCACGGGCTCTTCGACAATGGGCTGGGCAGCGGTCTTCTTTGATATCGGTATGAATCCTCTGACCGACAATGGGGGCAGTCCGGCAAAAGACACAGGATCCGTTGCCTCCCACGCCTCGGTCGGCATTTACATCGAGGTCACCGTGCCCGGTGGGGCCAACCCGGGTGATTTCGACCTGAGAACGGTGATCGCAACCTCGGCCAACAACGTATCTGTGAGCAGCACGGCAATCCTGAGGACAGGAGTTCCTGTCATGCCCATCTGGACCGACTTCATGGAAGGAGGGCCTGACGGTTGGTACGCTCCATCGGGAGCGAATGATTGGGAGCATGGTGTTCCCAATTGGGTGTGGGGTCCGCCAAATGCATCCTCACCCGTGAATGTATGGGGTACGAACCTCACAGGCAACTACACTGCAAGCTCAAACTCCATCCTGATTTCACCATTCATAGATTTAACGACCGCGGTCACTTCGAACATGACCTACTATCAATGGTACGACATCAACGGCGGCGGGAACGATGGTGGTTGGATTGAGATTAGCACTGACAACGGCAAGACCTGGAACCTTCTAACACCTGAAGGAGGCTATACAGACAACACCATCCTTGGGATGCCGTGCTTTGCCGGTTCAGATACATTGTGGCTTCCTGTGGAGATCAATCTAACATCCTATGTGGGCGATATGATACTTTTGAGATACTACACGTGGGACAATGCCGCAGATGGTATCCAGATGGCAGGTTGGTACCTGGACAATGTTACGGTGAACGCGACTTATGTTGCGGCCGGAGTCAGAGTGACCCCTCAAATGCAGTTCAAATCTGGGCAGGCAAACTCAGTGGTTTCCTATCTCCTGACTATTGAGAACATCGGGTCGGCCGGTTCAGACACGTTTGACATTACGACTGCGTCGACCATGGGGTGGACCTCGGCTTTCTATGACGATAGTTGGAATCCATTGACCGATACTGGCGGTGGACCACAAATCGACACTGGACCCATTGCGTTCGGTGGCTCCAAAGGCATCTACGCAAACATCACTGTCCCAATTGGTGCCAATCCAGGTGACGTGGACACTACGGATGCAACCTTCACCTCGGTCATTGATGCGGCAGCAACAGACGCGGGAACGTTGATGACACAAGTTCCTCACTTGATGCCTTACCTCGATAACATGGAGGCAGGAGTGAACGGATGGATCTACGACGGGTTCTGGCATCAGGTGTATAATGAATCGATGGGGCCTGCCTGGAACATAAGCTATAGTCCGACACACAGCTGGTGGTACGGTCAAGACGCGGTCGGTCATTACGACAACACTGTTCGAAATCAAGGCTACCTGACCTCTCCACCCGTTGACTTGACAACCGCACCGACAGCGGAGCTGGAATTCGCATACTACTACGAGACCGAGTCAACTGGAGGGTCGTTTGATCAAAGATGGATCCAGATCAGAGTGGGCAACGGTCCATGGACAGGCTTGGAGCAGTTGTCCGGCGACCCCATGGGCACTTGGCTTCTGAAAACGATAGATCTCTCCCCCTATCTGGGAAGCATCGTTCAGATCAGGTACTACTTCGACACGATTAACGACATAAGCAACGCTTTTCAAGGCTGGTATATCGACGACGTATCCGTGGCAGGGGTCAAGCAACGTCCGACAGTCGAAGCGTGGGAACCGGGAGGTTCACCAGCGCAGGCTTACAATATCGGAACTTCGATTCCCGTTACATGGATCGCGACGGACGACCAACCGATGCCTGTTGACAACATAAACATCTCATTTGGCTCAGGGGTGATTTGGGACGCGATCAACGGTGGACTGTACAGCCATGCAAATGATGGCACAGAAATGTGGGACACAACCGGCGCTGCACCTGGAATATACTACATCAACATATCCGCTTACGATTCGGACAATCAGATCTCGTATGATTTCGGCAACAACACGTTCGACCTAATTCTTCCTGATACGATTGAACCGGAGATACGCGACGTTTTCGTTGATGGAATGGCGATTGCAACCTATTCTCTCTGCTCGTTGCCTTCTGCGGTTGTGCTGACTGCCACGATAGATGATTTGACAGCTGGGAATTCGCTGATTGCAGGCGCTAACTTCACCATCGGTTCCCAGAACTGGCCGGGAGCGGGCATGTCTGCCACCGATGGTTCGTTTAACCTTCCGATTGAGGATGTGAACATCTCAATTGACATCACGGGATGGGCCCCCGGCACCTACGAGTTATACGTCTACGGCTGGGACAGCGTTCCGAACTACAATATCACTTCAGTGCAGTTTGCATCTCTGGAAATAATCCCCGACAACTGTGCACCGTTGATCGATGGCGTTGCCCTCGACGGACAGCCAACTTTGACTATATTGCAGGGTGCAGGACCTGTAACGCTAACGGCTACACTAGATGATACAACGGAAGGGAGTAGCAGCATCCAGAGCGCGAACTACACGATTGGCGCACAGATGTGGCCTGGTACGCCGATGAATGCCGTCGTTGCCCCGTTCGACAATCCTGTTGAGGATGTGGAGGCTTCGATTGACACGACAACTTGGGCCATTGGTCCTTACGACATCTGCGTCTACGGAAGTGATGCACTGGGCAACGATAACACGACTGGCTTGTGCACCATCCTTGTGGTATCTGCCGAGATTGCCCCTCCTGAGGTCCTCAACGTCGCGCTTGATGGACAGCTCAATCTGAATGTTATGTCAGGCGTTTCTGTGGATTTGACCGCTGTAATCGATGACACTAGTAATGGCAATTCAAACATCGGTGGAGCCAACTATACCGTGGGAATAGCAAACTGGCCAGGGACCATCATGTTCGCCTCGGACGGATTGTTCGACAGTCCAATTGAGAATGTGGACGCCGTCATCGACACAACAGGTTGGGCTGCAGATACGTATTCCATATGCGTCTATGGTTGGGACGAGAATCTCAACTACAACTCAGTTGGCCTGTGCGGTACAATCATCATCCTGGATGGTGATTCTGATCCTCCCGAGATACTGAATGTCCTGATGAATGGTCTGACCTCCATATCTGTGGATCCTGGCACCACAGTCTTCCTCAATGCAAGTGTAGACGATTCTCTCATGGGCGGCTCGAACATTGGCGGTGCCAACTACACCGTCGGGATCGCAAATTGGCCCGGATTGGACATGTTCCCAACTGATGGAGCCTTCGACAGCCCTGTTGAGAATGTGAACATCACGATCGACACTACTGGTTGGGCCAACGACACCTATCAGATATGCGTCTATGGTTGGGACGAATTCCCGAACTACAACACCTCTTCCACCGCATGTGCTCAGCTGACCATTCAGCTACCTGTGGTACCCGATACTCAAAGCCCAACGATATCGAATGTTGACACGGACCCCGATCCTCAGACTCCAGGTGATGAGTTGAGAATATCAGCCACTGCCCAAGACAACATTCAGGTTCTTGTGGTGGGAATCGAGATCAGGGGTCCAGATGGCGGAGTTCTGGGCAACTTCACAATGACCTATCAAGCCCTCAACGACGAATACTACTACGATGCCACCTTCGATGTCGAAGGGGATTACACCTTCACAATCTGGGCGAGCGACACCAGCGACAATTGGGCCTCAGCCACAGGAGATTTCACAATTGAAGAGAAGGAGGATCAGAAAGGCTTCCTTGAGGAGTACTGGTGGGTTCTGGTCATAATTGTGGCGATAGTCGTTCTTCTTCTCGTTGTCGTCCTGGCTAGAAGAGGCGGGAAGGAAGAGGAGATTGAACCGGAGGAAGAGGAAGAAGTGGTCGAGGAGGAGGAACTGGCAGAAGAAGAGGAACTCATTGAGGAAGAGGAACTCACTGAAGAAGTGACTCCTACCGAAGAGCCCGTCGCGGAAGAGAAAGAACTGGGTCTATGAGACCTTCGGCTTCCTCCAAATATGATGACTTTAAATATCAATGCTATGTTAATTCAAGTGAAGGCGAACTGACTTCTAGAACCGAGGAGGTTTTCAGACAATGGCAGCACCCGTAGTTGTTCAAGCACGGAATCTTCACAAGGTGTATGACACCGGTACTGTGAAAGTTGACGCTCTCAGAGGCATCGATCTGGACATTCATCAAGGAGAGATGGTCTCCGTCATGGGTCCATCTGGATGCGGCAAGACGACCTTGCTGAACTGCCTGTCGGGGATAGACGACCCCACTGAGGGCCAGATCATCATCGAAGGTCAACCCATCGAGGGAATGTCGGATAATCAGAAGACCGAATACCGTGCCAAGAGGATCGGCTTCATATTCCAGGCATACAACCTTCTCCCCGTACTGACCGCGGTGGAGAACGTCGAACTCCCCTTGCTCTTGAGCGGCATTAGGCTGAAGGATGCAAGGAAGAAGGCCCTCGAGGCCCTGAGCTGGGTAGGACTCGAGAAATGGGAATCCCACAGACCCTCCGAGCTTTCAGGCGGTGAACAGCAGAGGGTGGCCATCGCCAGGTCCCTCGTCAATCACCCCGCGATCGTTTTTGGAGATGAATTGACCGGCAATCTGGACGAAGAGACCACCCACCAGATCATGGAACTCGTCCTCGGCCTGAACAAGAAGAACAATCAGACCTTCGTCATAGTCACACACGACGCCGCGGTCGGAGAGATGGCGCACCGTGTTCTGAAGCTGAGAGATGGGATAATAGAGAAGGAATATCGACCGGTGCCTGTTGGATGAGACCATGGACTACTCGTTTATCATTGTTGTCGCAGTTATATTCATAATCGTCGGAATCCTGGCACTGAGGAACCCTTCCCTCCGAAAGATGGCGGCCAGGAACCTGGCGAGGAGAAAGGGGAATACGGCCATCGTCATTGTCGGCCTACTTATCGGAACGGCGATAGTCACTTCCTCCTTCGTCATGGGCGACACTCTGGCTTTCGTCTTCGAGAATGCTATCAACGAGCAACTTGGGGAAATAGATGAACTGGTGCACACTCCAGGTGGCAACCAATCAAGCAATGAGACGGGGCTGTTCTCTTACTTCAATCAATCATATTACGACGATCTCGCGGACGCAAGAGGTTTAGGGCAGTTGCCCAGTGTTGACGGTCTTTTGCCGATCGTATACGAAACCATGCCCGTCTTCAATCCCGCGAGCCAGCTGGCCGAGCCTATGGCCAATCTGTTCGGGGTGGATCCTCAGGCCAGCCAAGAGCTGGACACTTTTCGTGATCTAGCGGGCAACATAGTGGATGAGGAAGAGGTCCTCTCTCACCCCGGTGACGTCATCATCAACAAGCGCTTGGCTGAGAGTATCGAAGCTGAAGAAGGGAGCTTCGTTACGCTGTTCTACACCATATTCAAGTTCAACGCCTCCAACCCTCAAAAGCCCGATGTCATACTCCGAACCGAGGTCCTCCACGTTTCGGTGATTGTCAAGAACGAAGGTAAGGCCAACTTCCTGTACGGCAGCAATCTCTACATGAACATCGACCTGGCCCAACAGCTCCTAGGGAGAGAAGGCCAGATCAACCTCATCGCTGTCTCCAACAAAGGGAACGTTGAGACCGGTGTGGAGCTCACAGATTCCGCCGTCGCCGAGATCGAGAGCGTCCTGCAGAGCACTGGAGCCTCGCTTCTCGAGGTGGAGGCCATAAAGAAGGACAACATCGAAGCGACAAAGGAAGCAAGCGAGATGATGTCCGAAGTGTTCTGGCTGATGGGATCCTTCAGCATCATAGCGGGCGTTATTCTCGTGATCAATATCTTCGTCATGCTTGCCGAGGAGCGAAAGCCCGAAATGGGAATCTCCAGAGCAATTGGGATGAAGAAGTCACATCTGATCCAGGCCTACATCTTCGAGGGATCTGCCTACTCTCTGATCGCGTCATTCCTGGGCACCTTTGTGGGTCTGGCCTTGGCCTTTGTGATGATAACTGCTTTTGGATCGATATTCGGAGAGGCGGGGTTCGAGATGCCGTTCCATTTCGAGGTGGACAGCCTAATCATGGGCTTTACAGTGGGGGTCTTCATAACCTTCATGACGGTCCTTCTGGCATCGTGGTTCATCAGCCGTCTCAATATTGTTCGAGCGATTAGGTCCATCCCGGATCCTATCAGAACGAAGCCCTCTCTCAAATTCCTAGCTCTCGGCGTGATCCTTGTCTTTGTCGGATTTATCCTGCTCCAAGCCAGTCTTCAGTCCAGATCAGCGGCGCTATTCTTGACCGGGCCTTGTCTGCTGTTCTTCGGAGCAGCAATAATCGGCACTTTGGGGGGTCGCCCAAGGATAGCCTATTCAGCGGGAAGCATCGCGGTCCTGCTGTGGATACTGCTGCCCCATAATCTGCTGGAGACCCTGGATATGGAGTCCGGAATGGAGATGTTCGTGGTGTCGGGTATGTTCCTTGTTCTGGCCGCCATACTCTTGCTCATGGTCAATTCGAGCGCTCTGCTGAGAGTCCTCACGAGATTGATGTCCGGCCGGAAGAAGACCCTGCCCGTGCTACGGGTTGCACTGTCCTATCCCATGAAGAAGAAATTTAGAACTGGGTTGACGCTCGGGATGTTCTCACTCATCATCTTTACTGTTACTGTCATTGCGATGATCTCCAGTTTCCAGGCGAACAGTGTCGACTCCACCTTCAAGCAGGAGGCCGGAGGTTATGACATTATGGGATTCTCTAACCCTTCGACTCCGATTCTCGACCTGCCCCAGAACGTTTCCACCAAGGCAACATTGGCCAATCAGTTCGATGAAATCTCCAGTTTCAATTCGGCTCGTGCACGCATGTACGCAAAGGAAGACGGACCGGATGCGAGCGTTATGACCAGTATCTACGGCGCCGACGAATCCTTCTTCGAAGACAATGATTTCACTTTCAAATCCATCATGAATGGGTATGACAGTCCTGACGATGTCTGGGCGGCGGTCAGGTCAGACTCCTCCTTGGTCGTCGTGGATGGAAGTGTCTCGGCCGAGATGATGTATGGGCCTGAAACGATGGGCGGACTCCGTGTGAGAGTCGGAGAGGAAGTGGTCGTGATCACACTGGCTGGACCCGAGGAGAAGACCGTTATCGGAGTCCTCGATCAGTCTTTCTTCTTCTCGGGGATGATCACCTCTGAGACTACTGTGAACGACCACTTTGGCTTCCGATGGCCTGCGATTTACTTCCTCACGGTCAGTGATTCCAGCACCTCTGATGCCAAGGCCTTGGCGAAGGACCTGGAGAGGGAGTTCTTGATGAACGGGATGCAGACAATAGTCATCAGAGATGTTATCCAAACCTTCCTCAACATTGCCAGCTCGCTCATGAACCTGTTCCAGGTCTACCTGGGACTGGGGTTGGTGGTCGGAATTGCTGGATTGGGCATAATCACGGTGAGAAACGTGGTGGAAAGGACCAACGAGATCGGGGTCATGAGGGCGATCGGCTACAAGCGGAAGATGATCCGGAACACGTTCATCATGGAGATATCTTTCATCTCGATTCTCGGCATATCTATCGGAGTTCTGCTCGGTGTCGGTCTCTCCTACTACATCTACGGAGACTTCTTCGGAGATGCGGGAACATTCTTTGAGTTCTTCGATTTCATACCATTCACGAACATCTTGTTGATAACCGTAATCGCTATGGGCTTTACGTTGCTGGCTACGGTGTCATCCGCTTTCAGGGCGGCCAGAATCATACCGGCTGAGGCTTTGAGGTTCAAAGAATAGGGATTATTCCACCTTTGAGTTCGGTTCTGAGATCTCCTCACTGGATGCTGGAACTTCCTCATCTCTTCTCATCGCGATCTCTTCTCCCAAGGGCGCAACATCGATCTCATTCTGCCGGGCCGCTTCCAGAGCCAGCACAGCCGCTTTGGCAGCTTGTATCGTTGTGAGGAATGGTACGCCCAGGTCGATGGCGACCCTCCTCATCATGTGTCCGTCCCTCCTCGCTCCCCACGACTCTGTGGGCGTGTTTATCAGCAGATTGATCTTGGACTCCCTCATCAAACCTATGGCAGTCGGCGTTTTCTTCTCCTCGATCTTGCTCACTGCCGTTACCTCTATTCCATGTTCCCGCAGGTGTCTTGCGGTCCCGAGCGTGGCATAGAATTCGAATCCGTATTCAGACAGCTTCTGGGCAACTCTGGTTATCTCTTCCTTGTCCTCATCCCTGACGCTGATGAACACACTCCCCTTGAGAGGCAGTTCATTGCCTGCAGATATCATCGCCTTGTAATAGGAGGTCCCGAACGAATCATCCAGTCCCATTATCTCTCCCGTGGATTTCATCTCCGGCCCCAGGATGCAGTCGACGCCCTGCAGCTTCTGGAACGAGAACACCGGTGCTTTAACGGCCACCCTCCTCGTTTCAGCCTCTCCAACGTAGCCCAGTTCCTTCAGCGTGTATCCCAAGGCCACCTTCGTCGCGATCTTGGTCAGCGGGATTCCGATCGCCTTTGAAACATATGGGACAGTTCTGCTTGCTCTGGGGTTCGCCTCAAGGACGTACACAGTTCGGTCTTTGACGGCGATCTGGATGTTTATGAGTCCTTTGATCACCAAGCCCCTGCACATCTCGACGGTGACCCTTCTTATCTCTCGGAGAATATCTTCGTCGAGGTTCTGGGTAGGAAGGACGCAAACAGCATCTCCTGAGTGTACCCCGGCCTCTTCCACATGCTCCTGGATGCCTCCGATGAAGACATCTTCACCGTCCGATACCGCGTCAACATCTATCTCTATTGCATGGTCAAGGTACTTGTCCACCAGGACTGGATGTTTGCTGGAGATCTGCGTCGCCTCGCTGACGTATCTCTTGAGCTCTTCCTCATTGTAGACTATCTCCATCCCCCTGCCACCCAGAACATAACTGGGTCTGACCAGAACCGGATATCCTATTCTGTCCGCGACCTTCTTCAATTCCTCGAAGGAGAACCCAGTTCCCGCTTCCGCCTGATGGATCTTCAACTTCCTCATCAGGGCCTCGAACCTTCTTCTGTCTTCTGCGATGTCCATGGACTCTGAGCTTGTTCCGAGGATCTTGGTCTTGTACCCGTTCTCGTCAAGTGCCTTCTGAAGGGGGACGGCCAGGTTGACCGATGTCTGCCCACCAAGTTGCAGGATCACTCCCTCGGGTTCTTCTTTCTCGATGATGTTCAGGATGTCCTCAAGTGTGATCGGATCGAAGTAAAGCCTGTCAGAGATGTCGAAGTCTGTGGAAACCGTTTCTGGGTTGTTGTTGAGCATCAGGGCCTCGATACCTTCCTCCCTTAGCGCTTGGATGCCGTGAACACAACACGTGTCGAACTCTATCCCCTGACCGATCCTGATGGGTCCAGCGCCCACAATGAGGACCTTTCTTGACTTCGTTCTCTCGATGTTGCACTCATCCTCGTGTGTCGAGTAATAGTAAGGTGTGACGGCTTCGAACTCGGCGGCGCAAGTGTCTACCATTTTGAACGTTACCTCCCTCCTCTTGGCCTTGACTTCGCTTTCTTCAAATTTGGTGACCTCAGCTATGTGCTCATCACTGAACCCCATCTTCTTGGCATCCTGGATCAACGATGGATCGATGCTTAGCCTTCTTTCCATGTCCAGGATGTTCTCTATTTTCAGCAAGTAGAACAGGTCCCATCCAGATAGCTCGGAGATCTCTTCCAGCTTCACGCCTCTGCGTATCGCTTCTGCGATCGCGAAAAGCCTCTTGTCCGTCGGCCGACTCAGTTCCTCAAGGATGTCCTCATCTGTCATCTCATCGGTTTCCAGTGCTATCTTCCCGATGTCCAGCGAACGTATCGCTTTCAGGAGGGCTTCCTCCACCGTTCTCCCGATTCCCATCACTTCTCCCGTGGATTTCATCTGAGTGCCGATCTTCTTGTTCACCGTCCGGAACTTGTCGAAGGGCCACCTTGGTATCTTTATCACAACATAGTCCAGCATGGGCTCGAAGCAAGCTGATGTCTCTGATATGATCGGGTTTCTTATCTCGTCCAGAGTCTGCCCAACCCCTATTTTGGCGGCGATTCTGGCTATGGGATATCCTGTTGCCTTTGATGCGAGCGCGGATGATCTTGACACTCTCGGATTGACCTCGATGACCCTGTATTCTCTCGTTGCAGGATGGACCGCGAACTGTATGTTGCATCCACCTTCTATCTTCAATGCCCTGATGATTTTGAGCGCTGCGTTCCTCAACATCTGGTGCTCTCGGTCAGTGAGCGTCTGAGCGGGTGCTATGACAATGCTCTCACCTGTGTGCAATCCCATCGGGTCGAGGTTCTCCATGTTGCAGATGGTAATGCAGCTGTCCACCGAGTCCCTAATGACCTCATACTCGTACTCTGTCCAGCCCAGAACACTTTCTTCTATGAGGACCTGATTTATCCTGGAGTAGACCAACCCCAGACCTACCGTCGTGTCAAGCTCTTCTTCATCGTGCGCGATCCCGCTTCCGGTTCCGCCCAACGTGTAGGCCGCCCTCACTATCACCGGATATCCGAGCTCTTGCGCCGCCTCCTCTGCCTCCTTGACGGTTGAACACGGAAAACTTCCCGGCACCGGTTCATCTATCTCCAGCATGAGATCTCTGAAGCTCTCCCTGTCCTCGGACTTATTGATGGCCTCCAGCGATGTTCCCAGCAGCTTGACCCCGTACTTGTCGAGAATGCCTCTTTCCGAGAGTTCGGTGCAGAGGTTCAGTGCGGTCTGACCGCCCATTCCAGAGAGCAGTCCATCCGGCCTTTCCTTGGCGATTATCTTCTCCAGAAAGTAAGGTGTGAGAGGTTCCAGATAGACGGCGTCGGCTATGGCTGGATCTGTTTGGATAGTTGCAGGATTTGAGTTCACCACAACGGTCGTGTAACCCTCTTCCCTCAATGATGTCAGTGCTTGAGATCCCGAGTAGTCGAACTCCGCTGCTTGACCTATCACGATTGGGCCTGACCCTATGACCATGACCTTCTTCACCCG
>JAUVHO010000017.1 GCA_030593295.1 Methanomassiliicoccales archaeon
AGTCCAGTTCCATTCCGGTCGCTGCTGAGATCCAGTCGTGGTACTTGATGGAATGAGTATCTTTCCCGCCTTTTGATTTGGCAAGCATCTCCGGGATCGGATAACCAGCATAATACGAAGCGTGCATGAACCTGCACGTGCCCATGGAGTCAGAAATCGCTGCAACGTTCTCGTGCCAGACGACCATGTTGACCTTCCCGCCGTATGTTCGCAGAGTGACCGATTCACCCGAACCGAATATCTCCTTCCCGACATCTTCTGGGATTCTTAGCATCTCGAAGACCGGATGCGCTCTAAGATGGTCAGAACCTCTGCTTCCAACGGCGTACCCGAAACCGAAACCCTTGGATGCCCTTGGATCACAAACTATGGTCTCCATTCCCTTGATGGTGGTCTCGTACTTCTGAGCACCTTTTCCGATCTTCCTGGCTGCTCTCTTGGTACCCAGTGCACCAAGTTCTCCGAGCTTGCCTTGCTTGTTGCCGATCCGATGCACCATCTCCACCATCGCGTCCCCGTTGCCGAACTTCAGGTTGAGGCCACCAGTATCCTTCTTGGTGAGAATCCCCTTCTCGAACAGTTCCATGAACAAAGCGATCGTGTTGCCGCACGAGATGCAATCCATTCCGTAATCGTTGGCCAGCATGTAGGCATGGAAAACAGCTTCCATATCAGAAACGCCGCACTTGGAACCGAATGCACCGACGCCTTCGAACTCTATGTTCCCCTTGGTGCCAGCATACTTCCCCTTCTCGATTCTTCCGAACCTCTTGCAGCGATTCGGACACGACATGCACGCCCTTCCACCTGGTAGTGGAGTGTCCTTTGTGGAGTACTTGTCCCTGAACTCCTCGCCGCTGATGCCGTCCGCTCCGTCGAACTCACCCTCGGTGAAGTTCTTTGTGGCCAGCCAGCCTTGGGCATTGCCCCAGCCGACACATACGAGCGTACCCAATGAGGAATGCTCCCCGGTCTTGAATCCAGGATCTTCCAGAATGCCCTTCCATCCGTCCTCGATCACTTCTCGGTACCTGTCCACGTCCGCGACCTTGAGCTCTCCAGTGCCTGTTGCAGCGATTGCCTTGAGGTTCTTGGATGCGATGACCGAACCTACACCAGACCTCCCAGCGGCGTCCCAGAAATCGAAGATTACACTACCATACAGAACTCCTTTCTCCGCAGCTGGACCGATGGCTGCCACCTTGGTATCATAGCCGTTGTGCTCTTCCTGCAAACGGTAGTTGGTCTCGAAGACGCCTTCTCCCCACAAGTGTTTGGCATCTCGGATCTGCACATCATCATCTTCAATTGAAATGTAAACGGGTTTCTTTGCCCTGCCCCGGATTACAATTCTATCATAGCCAGCGTACTTGATCTCAGGACCGAAATTGGTGCCCGCATTTGCATTTCCATAGATTCCCGTCAACGGAGACTTGCTCGCAACGTTCACCCTTCCAGTTGTTGGACCAAGAAGACCGGCAATGGGACCCGTAGATAGACAGACCACATTTCCAGGACCAAGAGGATTAGTACCAGGTGAAACAGAATCGAATAGGGTCTTGGCATCCATACCGCGACCGCCGATGAACCTCTTGCAGTCTGCTTCGGAGAGTTCTACCTTGGTGATCTTCTCGCGAGTGAGGTCTACATGCAACTCTTTGCCAGCATAACCTCCCAGGTTGAACGTCATTGGCCGACCCCTGCTCCTTCCGATACTTTCTCGGCGATGATCTTCCTTTTCTCCCGAGTGTACTCTTCAAGCGATTCCAGATATTTGATCGCACCAGTGAAGCACCACTTGACGCACTCAGGATCCCCGTCGCACATGTCACACTTGTACACCCTCTTGGTAACGGAATCATGAGATATCGCAGCAAAAGGACAGGCTGGAATGCACAGTCTACAGCCAATACAAGTGTCATAATTTATCAGGACAGCCCCTGTTTCCACATCTTCATACAATGCATCAACGGGACAAACGGCGATACAAGGGGCATCATCGCAATGTTCACAGCCAACAGGGACATCGACCCCTTCCTCGTCTATCTTCACAACACGAACCCTGGACTTGGTCGGCGAGAACACTTCCTCCTTCTTGAAACTGCAAGCTAGTTCACAAGCTCTGCAGCCAGTGCACAAATTCGCATCGAACACCAGTTTGCCCATTGGACCACTTAGTTTCTTTCCAGCTCCGAAACTGCATCTCTGACAATGTCCATTCCCTTTTCAATGTTTTCGACCGAGTTAGCGTATGAGAACCTGATGTGCCCTTTGCCCCGGTCCCCGAAGGCGGATCCGTATGTAGAGACAACTCCTGCCTTCAGAATGTGCATGGTGAGGTCAGTATCGTCGATCTTGAAGTCATATGACGGGAAGACGTAGAAGGCGCCAGTGGGCTTGAGGCAGCTGAAGCCGTCGATGGCATTCAACCTGTCAACGATGACATCCCTTCTGTGCTTGAAGTGGGAGACCATGTCGGCGATGAAGTCCTTGGGACCCTGCAGACCCGCCAGACAAGCTCTCTGAAGAGGTGTGGACGGGCATGCGATGGCGTAATACTGCAGCCGGGAGATGTGCTCGATGATATCGGGAGAACTGACCATGTAGCCTATCCTCCAGCCGGTCATGGCGAATGTCTTGGAGAAGGAGTTCAGGTGTACGACATTCTCATAATCTCCCAGGAAGGAATGGTGTTCCCCCTCGTAGATTATCTCGTCGTAGACCTCATCGGAGATTACCACCATGTTGTTGTCCTGTGCGATCTCTATTATCCCCCTGACCACATCCTTGGGGAAAGTCGAACCACAAGGGTTCGAAGGCGAGTTGGTGATTATCGCTTTGGTGTTCTTAGTGACAAGCTCGTTGATCTCATCTACTTGGGGAATATAGTTGTGCTCGTGCCTGAGTGCATAGCAGATCGGCTTGGCCTTGTAGAGTATCGAGTGGGGCTTATAGAACACGAATCCCGGATCTGGGAGGAGTATCTCGTCACCCGGCTCGTAGAACGCCATCGAGGAAAGCGCCAATCCGGAAGAGGCTCCCATGGTGACCATGATGTTGTCCACGGTCACGTCCTTCTTGAACCTCCGCATCCTCCCGACCAGGGCCTCTCTCAGCTCGGGCAGCCCGAGCACCGGTGAGTACTTGTTATAACCAGCATCAACCGCCTCTTTCAAGGCGACGGCAATGTGCGGTGGTGGGTTGAAATCCGGCTCTCCAATCCCAAGGTGAATGGATTTCTCGTCCGCCATGCCGAAGATCTTCCTGATACCTGATTGCTCAATATTGTCCATACGACTTGAAAACATGCCAATCTCCTCTTCTTCACTTTCCACTACACTCATCGTACCCTCTCTCGAACGCCTCGATGTTCATCTCGGCGATTTTGGGGGCAAATGAATCTCGTAATGTCTGTTTGAATGTTTCGGTCGAAACGGGTATTTTTCCGGTCGAAAAGGCCGCACCCAGCATGACAACGTTTGTCGTGAGTGAGTCAATCTCGCAAGCGATCTTATTAGCGTCAAAAACGATGGTTTTCTTGAAGTTCTTCTTGATGAAATCGAGGAGATTGTCGACATCGGACAACGCCTTTCTGTCCTTCTTGCCGACGGTTGATGGTAGAATGAGGTAAGAGTTGACAATCGCAATTCCGTCCTTCTTGAGATACCTGCAGTAGCGGACTGCTTCGATGGGTTCCATTCCGACCAGAAGGTCTGCAGTTCCTTCAGCCGTTGCAGATGTTCCTTTCTTGTCGAAGATGTTAACGAATGAGCCTACCGAGCCTCCTCGCCTTGCCATTCCCATGTCGCCATAGGTCCTGACCGAGAGACCTTCCTTGATCGCGGAGGATGCCAGAATGCTTCCGGCGAGGACAGTGCCTTGACCGCCCACGCCAGCAAGGACTATCTTGACATCAACAGCCATCGAAGTCCACCTCCTTTATCGCGAGCTGAGGACAGACCATCTCATTGGCGCAGACACCACATCCGTTGCATAGAGCAAGGTCGATGTCGATCTCGTCGTCTTCCAAGCGGAACGCTGGGCAGCCAAAGAGGTTCATGCAGAGCTGGCACTTGTTGCAGATCTCTTGATCGATCTGGTACTTCGGGATCTTCTCCCCTTTCTTCCTCTTGGTTCTCACGTCCAGAAGGACGCATGGATGTCTTGCGACGACCACTGAGACGCCTTTGATCTTCACCGCTTTCTCGAGAGCCTTTACAAGAGCATCGAGGTCCAGTGAGTCCACGACTGCTACAGAGTCAGCACCACAAGCCTTGGCAACGTCCTCTATCGGAATCCCCTTGGTCTCTTCCCCCATGGCGGTCACTCCTACTCCAGGATGCGTCTGGAAGCCTGTCATTGCGGTCGTACTGTTGTCCAGGACGAGAACATTGATGTCTGCCTTGTTGTAGACCGCGTTGAGCAGAGGGGGGATGCCCGAATGGAAGAATGTTGAATCGCCGATAGTGCAAACGATCCGGTTGTCGATTACATGCGAAAGGCCGGACGATACTCCGATACTGGATCCCATGCAGAAGTTCGTGTCGACCGCGTGAAGAGGACTTTGGTAACCAAGTGTGTAACAGCCGATATCGGATGGTTTGACGATGCCTCCTTCCTTCTTGAGCTTGAGATTCTTCTCTACTTGATTGATCGCGAAGAAGGCGGTCCGATGGCCGCAGCCAGGGCAGAGAACTGGGGGTCTTGGAGGAACTAGTGATTGAGCCTCATTCCAGATCTTGTCTGCAGTTCTGAAGTTGGATGGTGGTTTCCGACCCAGGAAGTTGCTGAAACCTGTCGCCACTTCCCTTGGACCTATCTCGAATGCTTGTGGAAGGATGTCCTTGCCATGGATCCTGGTATCGAGAGACAACTCATGGGCGATGCTTCTCAGACAAGTCTCCACAAAGGCTTCCGTTTCCTCAACGACGATTACCTTCTCATTGGCTGAGAGAAAGCGGTTGATCATCTTCCTAGGAAGCGGGTAGGGTGTTCCAATCTTCATCAGACCGACCCTCTTGCCCAGGTCCAGAGCCTTGAAGGCCTCTCTGACAACATTGTGGGTGACGCCGCAGGAGATAACGCCGAACTCACCATCACCTTTGGAGATTATCTTGTTGAAGGGCAACCTATCGACGTCCTTCCTGATCTTCTCCATTCTCTCTATGAGCGCCAGTCTCATTCTCCTGGCATTCACGGGAAGGTTGACCCATCGCTCTGGGGCGCGTTTGAACTCCCCTTTCTTCTTCGTCTTGGTGACAGGTCCTAGAGTTATGTCTGCAGAAGAGTGGCCTATTCTCGTTGTGGTTCGAAACATAACAGGTTGGCCCCATTTCTCCGAGTAATCCAGAGCAGCCTTTGCCATCTCATGTGCGCCTTTTGGACCTGGGGGTTCGAATATGGGCAGATACGCTTCTCTTGCGAAGAGGCGGTTGTCCTGTTCGGTATGGGAGCTGTGCATGCCAACATCATCTGCTGAAACGAGTACGATTCCCGCATCGGTTCCCATGTAGGTAAACGCCTGAAAGGGTTCTGATGCGACGTTGACGCCGACGCCCTTCATCGAAACAACAGAGCGCAATCCGCTCATAGCAGCAGAAATCGCCACCTCGGCAGCGACTTTCTCGTTCGTGGACCACTCAGCGTAGATGTCGTACTTGTCCGCAACAGAAATGAGAGTGAAGAGAATCTCGGATGCAGGAGTTCCAGGATAGGACGCGGCAACGTGGATCCCTCCTTCAATGAATCCTCTCGCAATGGCTTCGTTACCGAGAAGAAGTGTTCTCTCTCCCGGCTTGCCAGCCACATTTGGGATTGCCATCTCTCCTCCAGACCCCCTAGCCATTATGCCATTCCAATGATATTCAAAGGAATACGAACTCTCGATTTAGACTTTTCGTAGAGACTATGAGTGAATTGCAGAGAAAAGACGTCTGTTCCTATTGACCTGGATTGATGACACGAATAATGTCAAAAACCTCAAACCCCGCGCCATCCTTCCAATGACCATCGACCTCAATCCTGACTGAGTCACCAACTGATAAAATCCCCAGCACTTGGCTACGGTCGAATTTCACCATCAAAATAGTATCATTCTGCACATCCCACCATGCTGGTCTAACGACATCGTTCAGCAGCAGAGATGAGGGGTCAATCTCATGAGCGCTCACATTCTCAGTAATGAGATATGCAGTAATCCATTTCCCTTTGGACCTAAGATTCAGCGTATCTGGATCAATGTTCAGAGAGGCGGAGTGAGACGGGGCAACAATATGGACACGGAGGAATATGTAGTCGTGTCCTCCGTTTGAGTGTATGCTAATCGAACCGTGGACAACCACGTTGATCGACAAGCCAGTCGTGTCGATTGTCACTGTGATCTCGTCATGTTCACCGGTACTGGACCCGTTGGGCGGGTCCACATCAATGAGCCAAGTGGGACCCGGACCGAAGTCATAGGTCAGAGAACCATCGCCTGAATTCCACACTTCGAAAGTCATATTTGCGATGGACCCCGGGACCAGCTTCCCGAAATCCAATTCTGCGGGATGGAACTCTAGAACGGGCTGTGGCGGGGGCCCCAAATGGGCTTTTGTGGCGTACTTACTATCATTGCCGGTTGAGTTGAAGTAACCAATATGTGGGAGGTCGTTATCATCAAGAGTCAGGGAACTCCAACTCCCAACATCCCCATCGGAGTCGACGATCTCGATCCTCCAATCACTTCCATTCCATTCAGCGTATTTCAGAACTCCCTGCCAACCTTCATCATAACTTATGTGCGGATTGTCCACACTGTCGACAGCCAAGCAGGCGGTCAAGCCGACCACACCTGAAGAGTCCACTGCCTCAGTCTTCCACGCCCCTCCACTTCGAGTTGCGTACTTCAGGTATGTGAATTCCCAGTTGGAGTAACTTACGTGGGGAATGTCATTGCTATCAAGAGCCAAGACATTTGACACTCCAACTTTACCGACGGTGTCCACAGCTTCGACTTTCCAGATTGACCCTGTCCACCAAATGTACATCAAGTCATGGTCAGGATCGTCCAAATGATACGTAATATGAGGACGGTCATGTGAGTCAATGGCGATAGAGGTCCACGTGTTGACCCAAGGTGTGGGTACTATTGTCGTGGTCGACCAAGAACCTCCTGCCAATCTGGCATACTTCAAAGTCCCATGGAGGTCATCACAATAACTAATGTGTGGGAGTCCAGTGCTATCAAGAGCGATAGAAGCACACTCACCAACATATAATGCTGAATCAACGACTTCAATACTCCACCCATTATCGGTTCGGTTCGCGTATTTCAGACTGTTGTTGCGATGGTCATAGTAGCTCACGTGAAGAACATCGTTGGCATCAACGGCTAAAGATCTCGGGGTCGTGACGTAGGCCATCTCATCGATAGTTTCAGAGCTCCAATTGCCGTCCTTCCTGCTCGCATAATTCAGATTGTGGACATCTTGGCCCACATATTCGTTGTATATCAAATGTGGATTACCACCTGAATCCAATGCAAGTGAATTGGAATAGCCGACATAGCCCGCAGTCTCTACTGTCTCAATAAACCACTCACCGCCATCTGCGAATCCAGGAGAATCAGGCATGAGTAAAATGGGAGTTGATGTCGAAAACGCAAGAGCAATAGAGAGAATGATCTTCCCGATTTTTCCTTTCACATCTGGCCCCCCATCAATCGACACAAATGTACTCGGTACCCTCCTTCAAGCCAACATCCCTGTATCTCTGATATACCTGTGGCATCATAAGGCTTTTGCCCGGCAACCAGTTATAGTATGCCCAAGCCATGCGACACCGGTTTTTTCGATTTCAATCTACCCAGAACCTTCTCAGGCAGACCTCGTCCCCGCTTGGAATGGATTTGACAGTTTCCCATTTCAGGTTGGTCCCCAGCTCCTCATTGATGTCGTCCACGAAGGTCTCCAGCCACTTGTCACAACCGGCCTGGTCCTGATCCAGTTTACCAAGTCTCTGATGCCATTCGAACCAGGGACATCCAACATGCTGCGCGAACGCTTCCTTCTCATCCTTCCCTTCGACGAACTCGGCGTCCTCCCCCATCGCCTGACTACTAAACACGAAGTTCTTGGCAATCTGTTCAGGAAGAGGTTTCTCAGGGTCCAGGTGCTTCAGGTAGTTCTTAGCGGTATCGTGCCCGACAATCTCCCAGAACTTGAGAACCAGGTCCAATTCACTTACATCCGGACACAATTCCTTGGCCGCCCTCAACCACTCGAAGTGTGACATTCTCTGTATCTGGCTGAGCATGTTGAACTTCTTTTCCAATGGGATATCCATTCGAACACCTTAGATTCTCATTCCTGTCAGGAAGCCCTCTCTGATGGCCTGGGTCTGGTTCCTCGGTGCTGCCGAGTCCCCGATGAGGTACATCTCTTCACAGAAGTCGTACAACTGGAAGAACAGGCTGTCATTGGACACCATCGTTGCGATTACCACCGTATCGGCAGGAATCGTCTGCTCCCCCTCGGCCGTTATGATCTTGACCCCTTCGTCCTTGATCTTCTTCACCCTGGCGCTGGTGAACTGCTGCACGTTGCCTTCTCGTAGCTTCTTCATGTACCGCCATCGATAGGATGCGTCTATGTCCATCCCGAGCTTCTTCTGCTCCCCGATGATCGAGATGTTGTGACCGCCCTTGTGAGCCAAGAACTGTGCCGTCGATACGCCCATTGCCGTACCGCCTATTATGACGATATTCTCACCCAATTCTGCCTTGCTCTCAACGACGTCCATGCAATTGACAACGAGTGGCTTGTCCGATCCCGGAATATAGTCGGCCTTGGGCGTCGCGCCAGTTGCCAGCACGATCGCACCGGGGGTTGGCAGTCCCGTATGAGGCCTGGGGAATATCTTGCGTGACGCCTTAGTGTTAAGTTCGAACTTGACTCCATATTTCTTGCATTGAGCCTCCAATTGCTTGATCGGCCGCATCAGTTCATCATCGCCGTAGGGACCCATGGATGCAGTATAAGCCTGGCCACCTATGTGATCCTCCTTCTCGTATACGGTTACGTCATGACCTCTCTCGGCGGCGACCGCGGCGCACTGAAGTCCTCCAGGTCCGGCACCGATAATCGTAACGGTTCTCTTCTCGGGCGCTGGCTCGAAGCCATAGTATCCCCATTCCGGCTCCCCCTCATGCCCGAGATTTGGTCTCACCATACAAAGGATGGGTTGGTCCCTGAACAACCTGGTCAGGCAGAGATTGCATGCAGTGCATGGTATGATGTCCTGCTGTCGGTCCTCGGCTATCTTGTTCGGCAAAGCAGGGTCGGCGATCATCGGTCTGCAGGCCTCCCAGAAGTCCAGGTTCCCAGCGGCTATCGCCGCCTCTGGATGTTCCGGTACGAACAACCTGTACGCCATCACAACGGGCGCCTTGACGTGCTTCTTAACACGTTCTGCAATGTACAGCCAGCTGCCCATCTCACAGTCCCTGGTGATAACGGAAATAGGAGACTCCTGCCAGCCTGCCGTAACGCTGTGGAAGTCCACACCCAGCTCATCTGCGATCTTGATGGTCTCAAGGCTCTCTTCTGGAGTGTTTCCACCTCTGTCGTCTATCAGTTCTTCCGCGCAAAGCCTGATCCCGACTGGGAAATCATTGCCCACTTCCTTCCGAATACCTTTCAGAATGTCGATCATGATCTTGGATCGTCCTCGGATGTCGCCACCGTACTCGTCCGTCCTCTTGTTGGTGAATTTTGAGACGAAATTGGCTATCAAGTAGCCCACGATGCCGGAGATCTCCATCATGTCGTAACCGGCTTCCACGATCCTCCTAGCACCGTCGACGTGTTCCTGTACGCATTGCTGGATGTCATCAACTGACATCTCCCTGACGGGATGGAAGAGCGGTATCTTCTGATCAACGGCCGATGGCCCAGCACAATACTCCAGACCGACCCCACCGTATCTCCCACAGTGCATCAACTGGGCACATGAAAGCGAATCGTTCTCCCGTATGACATCAGCGATCTTCTTCAAACCAGGTAGGAACTTGTCATCCCAGATGCCGGCCATCCCGACGTAACCTCTGGCCTCTCCTTTCTCGTCAGTATAAGCGCCTTGAGTTGTGACAATCCCAGAGCCGCCCTTGGCCTGGGCCTCCATGTAGGCTATTTCCTTGTCGGTGACGAAGCCTTCCCTGTCGCAGAAGTTAGTCTCTGTGGATGCGTACTTGATCCTGTTCTTTGCCTCCAGCTTCCCGATCTTACCTGGACTGAAAATATGCGGGTACTTCTCCTCTCCCGGTCTCATGGTTCCTCCTCCTCTTCCCCCGTTAGGCAAATGATACGGATATATCTAACCTTTTCACTCGACCCTCTTGGGCCTGGTGTAGATGACCTTGATGGTGTCCTCGAATCCGCTTATGCATTCGTTGCAGTCCTCATCGTTCTCGGTCTCGATGTCCTCGAGCCGGACCTCCATGCCAAGGGACTCGTACATCTCCACGGACTCGCTGATTCTCGGCTCGGTGGCGCTGAACATCCTCGTCCAGCCTTCCAGTTTCAGATCTTCCTCTCTCGTCATTTGAATCACATCAGAACAGGTCGTCCAGTTCGTCGTTCCCTTCCGGTAACTTCCCATGGACCTGCAGGAATTGTTGGATCAGTTCGCTCTCCCTCTTGGTGTACATCTTGTCCTCTTCCCAGAGGAAGAACTTGGCGTTCTCCCTGGTTTGAAGCTGCTCGTTCAGAGCCCCTTGCATGTTCATCACACCTGAGATGTAGATTATCATCTTGCTCTCGTCCAGGAGCTGGAAGACGCCCTCTGAATCTGGCACGGCGGCGATGTTCTCCTCGGTGAGCTCGAGCCACTTCTCCGGCGGCAAGGGATTGCATCCGAGCGTCAACCTGAGATCGCATCTGAGACAGCGTTTCGCCTCTTCCATTGCTGAACTCTCATCATAACCGAGCTCGATCTGGCCAAAACCAGCTCTCTCTTCCATTGACAGGACCGGCATCTTGATCATTGGCTTGTCAGCGAAGCCTTCCTCTTTGCCGAGGTAGGGGTCTGGATCTTCTTTTTCCAGAAGCACTTCCTGGATGTTCCCGTTCCCACCCAAGTACTTGTCCATAGCCATTGCGGCCTTCTGGCCCAAGGCGATCGCATCGATGACGGATGCAGGTCCACTTACGACTTCACCGCCTGCGTAGACTCCCGGAACGTTAGTTTGAAGGGAACCTTCCTGCACCTTGATGCCGGGACCGACGGTCTCCACCCCGCTACCTTCCAGGAATGATAGATCTGTAGACTGGCCAATGGCCAGAAGCAAGTTGTCGGTTTCAATCGTTGTTGTCTCAGATTCGTCATACTTCGGGTTGAACCTGCCGTCTTCATCGAACACCGAGGTGCATCGTTTGAGCTCTATGCCAGTGATCTTTCCATCGGTCTCGATTATTCTCTTGGGGCCCCATGATACGTTGATCTTGACACCTTCTTCGATCGCCTGCTCAATCTCGTGTCCAAAAGCTGGCATCTCTTCCCTGGACTCCAGACAAGCGAGTTGGATCTCCGTCGCACCCAGGCGCAAAGCGGTGAGAGCTACGTCCATGGCAACGTTCCCGCCGCCGATCACGACCGATCTGCCTTCGAGCTTGATGTCCTTGCCCATCCTCACATCCTTCAAGAAATCCAATCCCCAGAGAACGCCTGGTAGATCAGAGCCTTCGAGCGGAATCCTCTTGCTCAGCTGGCCGCCAACGCCTATGAAGATCGCATCAAATCCCTGGTTCTTCAGGTCCTGGAAGGTAATGTCCTTTCCAATGGCAGTGTTGGCCTTGAACTCCACACCGAACCCGGCAATGGTATCGATGTCCTTCTGCAGCGTCTCCATAGGGAGCCTGTATTCAGGGAATGCGTATCTCATCATCCCGCCGAACTCGGGAAGCGACTCGTATATCGTAACGGAATGTCCTTTTCTCTGGAGGTAGTAACCGGCCGAAAGTCCAGATGGTCCAGATCCGATGACGGCGACCTTCTTTCCCGTAGGAGTTGGTGTCAGAATGAGTGATTTCCAGGCATCGTTGTCCTGTTCTGTAGCGAATCTCTTCAGAGCGCATATTGCGATGGGTTCGTTCACCTCGTTCCTGGTACATTCGGTCTCGCAAGGATGGAAGCATACGTTCCCCAATGAATAGACGATGGGAGTGCTTTCCCTTACCACAGCAGCAGCTTCAGCGTGCCTTCCCTGAGAGACCAGGTAGTTGATCCTGGGCACATCGGTCGCAACCGGACATTCTCCTATGCACGGGACGAGGTCCCTTTCCCTGTCCGATATCACCTTCTTGTCGGTCAGCGCCCCGGTAGGGCAGACTTCTACACAGGCACCGCAGAACTTGCAGTTCGATTCCTTCAACGTGGGAGCCGCCGGACCCACGACAAAGGCACCATCACGATAAGTTGAGCCAAGTGCGCCAACTCCTCTCAGATCGTTGCACGCCCTGACGCACCGGTTGCACCCGATGCATATGTTGTAGTCCCTCTTGTACAACGGCTCATCTTCGACGACTGGCCTGTCCTTGGGGACATAGCGCGGGGTATCCTCTCTGATGCCCACGTAGGCGGCGACCTTCTGTATCTCGCACTTCCCGAGCTCGGGACAGCATCTCTCGTTCACGGGCACGTTCAAGGAGCACGGTTCCCGGCTGCATCCTTCCACCTGAGCACACAATAAGCAAGCGTGAGGATGGTCCTTCATTATCTCCATCAGGTTCTCCTGCCGCTTGTCCCGGACGCTCTGGGTGTTGGTATGTACGATCATCCCTTCAGAGACGGCACTGACGCAAGACTGTTTGAGCTCATCCTCGCCCTGAATCTCCACCAGACATAACCTGCAACCCTCATACTCACGGGGTTCTCCTTCCATCTTCTCGCTGCCCCAGTAAACGAAATCTCCGCCCTTCATGCCCTTCCCAGGGGGCAGATCCGGATGGGAGCACAGAGTGGGAATGTAGATCTCAGCCGACCTCGCGGCTTCTAGAATGGTAGTGTTCTCGGGAACTTCCACAGGAACATCATCGATGGTCAGTCTCATGGTATCCGAACCTCTGGAGGGAAACTCACGTCTCCCGATCGAACGAAAGTTACCAGGAATGTGTGATGGCGTGTGGCTCGCAGGCCTTGATGCAGGGCTCTTCTATCTCCTTGTCCACCGGCTTGCACGGGCCGCAGGTGTATTTGATCTTCCTCCTTTCTGCTTCGATCACTATCGGAATATCTGCATCGGACATTGGATCGAACGGGTCGCTGACCATCACGAGTATCTTTGAGGGACACGCTTCGACGCACTTGCCGCAGCTGTCGCACTTGTCTGTGTCGATAGTGATGTAGTACTCGCCCGAACCGTCCCTATACCCGTAATTGGCCTGCATTCCTCTCACCCTTGCTTCTGCGCCTTCTTCGCCAGAGCCTCTGCGAACAGAGCACCGCCCAGAGCACCCGCGATCTGGGTGTCCAGGTTGACGTCCAGTGCGGTCAGTCCGAGCTCCTTCTCGATCCTCTTGACGACACCGCTGTTCTTCGCTATTCCACCGGTGATGGCGAACTCCTTCTCGACTCCCAAGCGTTCCAGGAGGGTCACGACCCTGTGAGCCATTGCGGAGCAATAGGCTGCCAGGACCTTGTTCTTCGGCCAGCCTGCTCTCAACAGACCAGTAGCCTCCGATTTCGCGAACACGACGCACGTGCTACTGACCGCCGGGGGTTCCTTCTCCACCTTGAACGACTCCTCGCCGACCTTCTCGATGTGAATGCCCAGCAGATCTGCGAAGACCTCCATTCCCCTGCCTGTGCCCGCTGCACATTTGTCGTTCATGAGGAACGCTGTAACTTTGCCCTTCTCGTCCGTCCTGATCGCCTTGCAGTCCTGTCCGCCCATGTCCAGAACGGTCCTCACAGTGGGGCCGTACATGTAATTGGCACCTCGTCCGTGGCAAGCGATCTCGGTTATCGCCCTGTCCGCGAAAGGTACGTTCACCCTGCCGTATCCAGTACCAACGACATATTGGATCTTCTCCAAGTCAAGTCCGGTGTCCTCGAGCGCCCAGTTCATCGCGTTCCTCGCACTGTCGGGGCTGTTGGAACCCGTTCTCATATTGCTGTAAGCGAAAAGCTTGCTGTCTAGCGTTATGACCGCCTGTGAACTGACCGAGCCAACGTCGACACCGGCCGTGATGAATTCGGCATCCTTCCAGTCCATCTCGGGGTCCTTCCAATTGTATTCCTTCCATCTCCAATACTCAGAATCTTCTGTTGCCATTTCCTAGCCCCCCTTTGCCTTCTTCTGGGCCACAAGAGCCGCTCCCAGTGCCCCCACGAAATCGGGGTCATCCGGGACATTAATGTCCATATTGAGATCCCTCTTCAAGGATTCAACGAACCCGATGTTCTTGGCGAGTCCGCCGATCAGAGTAACGTCCTTCTCTATCGAGAGCCTTCTCACCATCGAGGAGATCCTGCTCGCAATCGCATCGTGGATCGCTCTTGCTATGTCCTCTTTGGATGTCTTGGAATGAACGAGTGATACGACCTCTGATTCTGCGAACACGGCACACTGAGCGTTCATCGGTGTCTCCTTGGTTGATTTCAGGGAGAGTGGCCCCATCTCGGTGACGGGTATCTCCAGAGCTCTCGCCATTGCCTCTGTGAAAGCTCCTGCACCTGCCGCACACTTCTCGTTGATGACGAAGTCCAGGACCCTTCCGTTCTCGTCGCTTCTGAGGGCCCTTCCCTCTTCTGCACCAACCTCGATGATGGTCCTAGAACTCGGAAACAGGGATATCGCCCCCCTTGCCGCGGCCCCGACCTCGGTGACCTCGGTGTTCCTGAAGTCGACCTCCTTCTTGCCGGCTCCTGTTGAAGTAATGTGCTTGAGGTCTTCCTTCTGGATGCCGGCGTTCTCAAGCGCGCTGTTGAAAGCGTTGTTGGCCGCCTCATCCAGGTCAAAGCCCGTGGGTGCCATTCCCTTGCCCTTGATCTCGCCGTCGTCAAGGATAACGACCTTCACGAACTTGGCGCCCATATCAATTCCTGCAACGTACATCTCATATCACCCCAAGGGTCTCCATGAAAGTGTCCATCTTTCCCATCGTGCCAGCTTCATCGAATTCCCTCTCGTCTCCCATATTGCCTTCGAAGACCAGGACCGGATATCCGGCGGCCTGCAACGCAAGCCTGTTCTCTGCGATCCCAAGGGACAGGCCCTCACAGCCCCTGTTGTAATGGAGCATGACGCCGTCGAGCTTCCATTCCTTTGCTATCCTGACCATCATGTCGCTCTTGAGCTGCGGATGGTAGAAATGCTGCCACTCGGGTTTGGCCAGGTTCCATTTGACGAGTTCTTCGATCGCCTTTTCCCTGGTGTTGATCGTGACGCCTTTCTCCATCGGTGTGGTCTTGGCTCCCCATGAACCGTCCTCCTTGTCCTCCCAAAGCCCGGTCAGACCGAAGGTGTAGAGAGAACCTATGGAAATGCATCCGAACTTCTCCAGATACCTGAAGACCTTGAGGAATCCCCACGGCGGCTGGGTGTCGCTCATTACTCTGGTCTTCTCATTGGCTATAGCGGCGATCCCTCTGTTCACCCTGTCCTGGACCTCCACCAAGAGTCTGTCCATGAAGTCAGCGTACTCCTTCTTGGCCTTGCTGAGAACGCCGAAAACGTACAGGGAGTACATCGATTTCTCGTCCAAGGGCGCGGGCACGGCCTTGTTCAGCTCGCATATCTTTGCCCAGGTACTGGTAAGGCGGAACTCTGACTTGACCGCCTCGATAAGCTTGTTGTCGTCATAGGTCCTTCCGGTCGTCTCGACCAACCAGTCGATGCCGTCCAGGAGCTGCCCTGCGACGTACTGGACCTTGTTGTCGTTCATTTCATCGAATGCTCCAACCCCGACATCGACCACGAATGACGGAACGCCGCCCTCCAGCTCGGAGGCCACCTGATACCACTTGGCATGGCTGCAACAGATGTGGTCCTGCCAGATGAAGTCGGGTTTCGGGAAAGGTCCGCCGAATGTGAACTTGTTCAGGAGGATAGATCCCCAGTAGTTCCGCATGTATGAACACAGGTCCCTTGCATAGCCTGCCGCCTCGGCTGCTTCCAGGCACTGCTTCGAGAACTTCTTGTCAAAAGCCGTTGATGCGCCGTAAGGCTCCCCGGTCAGCGGGTAAACGTCATCGCCCAGGCCGTAAGGCACAGCATCGAACGACCATGCACCGCCGGCCCATCTCAGTCCTCCGGTCTCGTTGGCGTTCTTGTAGTCCTCATAATACTTGAATCTCAGCTGCTTGGCCTCTTCCCAGCACTTCAGGGGTTCTGTTGGATATTTGTCTTCTGCCATCTTTCTACCTCCTCAGAATAGGTCCTCCCCCATGAGCATCTCCAGGAACGCTTCCACGCGGGTCTGGAACTGCCCTACGGGCACGGTCACGTCAAGCTCAAGGAAAAGCGTCGGGATGCCGTCTGACTCCAGCGTCTTCCTGATGATCGGGATATCCAGCTCATGAGGATCGCAGAACTTCTGCTGCAGCAGTATCGCACCGCTGACGTTCCAGTCCTTTGCAAGCTTCATAATGTGCGGGATCCTCGACCTCTCCTCCCAGTCCTTGGTCGGGCATCTCGGTCTGTCGATGTACCTCTGCGCGATAGCCTGAAGTCTGTCCCCTCCGTTGGTCTCCACCTGGTTCCAGAAGTACCTGCTTCCGGTGCAGTGGTCATCCACCACGATGGTCGAACCGCAGTTCTCCACCATGTTGATGAATGTGGTATCGTCGTCCTCGCTCCCGATGAGGATCAGCCTCTCTCCAGTGGGTTTCTCCAGCTTCCTGGTCTGCAGTTCCTTCAGGGACTCTTCGACTATGTCGCTGTGCTCGGTCTTGTCTATCATCTGGCTCGAGACGGCCAGGTACATCGCTTCCAGGCCGGACATCGGTGGGTCGGCCGCCTTTCGTGTGTCGTAGGCGTCCCTCAACAGACGCCTGTTCCTGTTCATTATTTCTATTCCCCTGTCCAGGTCCTCGTCGGTGATCGTCTTCCCGGTCCATTCCTCGACCGCCTTCTTGAACGTCTCCAGTTCGGCCCTCAAGTAGGGAAGCGCCCTCGGGCTCTGGACGTGGTTGGGCATTGGAAGGTAATAGCTGAACGGGACAGGTATGTGCATCTCCCAGCTCGTGTAGGCCTGCCTGATGTGCAAACATGATTGCGAGATCATTATGCCGTCCAGATAGTCGTATCTCCCCTTCAATCCCTGAGCCAGACAGTCCCTGCAGAACGGACAGAACATACCGAAGATATGCGGTTCCGTAACATCCTGCGGCTCATGACTGCCCAGAATGCGCACAGGCAGAACGTCGGCTGCCAGGAGTATCTCCTCCGGCACGTAGGTGCAGAAGTAGCCCAGTACCTTTCCGCCGGTCTTCTCCTTCCATTCCTTAGCGTACTCGTGTCTTGCTTCGTACCATTCTTTGAACATCTCTATCATTTCTTCATCCTCCTCTCTAGGTTGATGAACTCGCTTCTCTCGAAGCCGATCGATTTGAAGAACGAAAGCAGGTCGGTGGAATCCCACCTCACCGCCGTGTAGATCTCTCTGATGCCTATTTTCTTGAACCCGTTGAGCATCGCCTTGCCGAGCTTCTTGCCTATGCCGCTTCCCATGTGCTCGGGATCGATAGCCACCTCGACCAGCCAGCCGGACTTGTCAACGCCAAAATCCAGAGTCTTTGTCTCGCCGATGATGAACCCAATGACGTCCTTTCCGGTGGTGGCAACGTAGCACTGGTTCTCCTTGTCCTGGAGCCTCACCTCGACCTCTTTCTCCCAGTTCTTGGGCGCTTTTCTCTTGGTGATGCTCTTCCTTATCTTCCCAGCCGCTGCTAGGTCTTCCTTGCGCATCTTCCTGATACTGCTAGCGCTCATGCCCCGCCTCATTCCAGTCTTATGATCTTGACCAACTTTCCAACCCAGTCAGGGGGGAGGTAGACCCTTCCGCTGTTCCCGGCTGGTTTCACTACCTTCTCTATCATCTCTTGGCCGAAAACCTCGAACTTGGAGTCCTTTCTCTTAGCCATGCCTGCCCCCGAATACGATTACATTATCGTTATAACGCAACTACATTATAACTATTTCTCTCAGGAGTGGTTGGACTGGGGTGCATTGAACTATGGAGTGAGATGAGGTGGCAGCGAGGGAGCTGTGTCCCTATTCTTCCAGTTCATCCAGTGCTTCATCCTCGGGAAGGTCGTCCGGTGGTGGAGGCTCTTCTTGCATTTCCTCTGATGGTGGTTCTTCTGGTTCTTCCATCGGAGGCTCGACCGGTTCTTCGGTTGGAGGTGCTTCCATCTCTGGTTCCGGCGCAAATTCCTCGACCTTCGGTTTCCTCATCAGCAGCCCCACTATGAGAAGCACGACCACGATGATCACGATGACCAGTATCAACCACCAGTACTCCTCAAAGAAGGATGGACCGGCAGCAGGTTGGGTCACCGATATCGTTCCAGTCTCATCATCTGAATTGCCATGTTCGTCCGTTGCGGTGATCGTGTAAGTGTAGCCTCCTGCCTCGTCGAACTCGTAGTCATAGACGTAAACTCCGCTATCTTCGGTCATTTGCCTGTTGTTGACAACGGTGTTGTCGTCCGAATCCCTGATCGTTATTCTCACGTCGTCGATCACACTATCATCATCGACCTCTGCCTCGAAGTAGACCGTCTCGCCGACCTCTGGCTCATCAGGAGTAACCGTCACATCAATCGTTGGAGGAGTCTGTTCGACGATCTCGAAGTCCCCAGTTGCCGAAGCCCAGTTGCCGCTATTATCCACTGCCCAAATCGTGAACGTGTGCACTCCTTCATCTAAGTAGGAGTCGGTGTGGTAATACTCGGCATTCACGGAATCATAGCTCATGGTGAAGTTTCCGATCGCCGTGCCATCTGGATCTCTGTACTCAATCCACACTTCCTGAACCTGTACGTCATCGTTCACTTCCGCCGACACGCGGACATCCGTGCCAGGTGCTGCCGGATCTGGATCTGCCCCGACGTTGGAGATGGTCGGTGGTGTTGTATCGATGATAGTTATCTGAACGCACGCACCGGTGACGTTGTAGTTGGGCTCGACGTCCCAACCGTAGACACAGACGTTGTACGTACCGGTTGCCCAGCCGGTCGTATCGACCGTGGCCGTCACATCCTCGGTGGGGCTGTCGAAGGCGCCGTCCTGAGCGCTCATAGTTGAACTCGAGGCCCAGTTCCCGGCTCCAATGGTGTAGTTGGCTCCACCGATATCAGATCCCAGGGTGGGTGCATCGTCCATCGTGGCGGTCAGAATGACCGAAGTCCCGGCAGCGACGTTCACGCTTGGCTGTCCATTGACTTGAACGTTCAGAATGAGTGGAGCTTGGTTATCCACCGAAGAAATGGTCAACTGTACGCACGTGTCGGTGTTGTTGTAGTTGGGAACGCTGTCCCAGCCGTAGACGCATACGTCATAGACCCCGTCAATCCAGCCGGTAGTGTCAATCGTCTCTGTGGCGGATTCGGAAGCGGTATCGAAGGCGCCGTCGGTCGGCAACATCCACTGTCCTGGCCATGCTGCAACACCGATGGTGAAGTTAGCACCTGCAATGGCGGTGTCACCCCGACCTCCGGTGTCGTCGATCAGAGCATCGAGTGTTACCAGAGTGCCGGGCATCACGGAGACTGAGGGCATGCCATTAAGCAGGATGTTGCTTGTAGTCGGAGCCAAGTCATCAACGATGGTAATCTGGGCAGGTCCTGCAGCGTTCGTAAACAAGAACGCGTCCCAACCGTGCACGAAGTAATCATATGTTCCTGCTATGTTGGGGACGGGGATGTTGATCGTTGCATCTTCAGTGATGCTGTCAAACGCTCCGTCAACCGCGTTCATCAGGAATCCGGGCCATGAATCGATCATTGGGGTGGTGTAGTTGGCGCCTCCGATATTGGCCATTCCGGTCGCTGTCTCATCGAGCGTGGCAGTAAGTGTCGCTGTGGCTGGAGCAGTTGAAAGGAAGTAGGTCTGGGTGGGAGCGCCGTCAATCATCACGTTGCTTATCTGTGGTCCGATATCATCCGAGATTGTGAGAGATGCGCACGCATCGGTCGTGTTGTAATTGGGCACGATGTCCCAGCCATAGACGCAGTAGAGCGTCGTTCCAAGCGGTGGAGTAACTATCGTTCCAGTCGCATCCTCGACAGGAGTGTCAAAGGCCCCATCCACGGCGGTCATCGGCCAGCTCATGGCCCAGTTCTGCGGACCTTCGGTGAAGTTGGCACCACCGATTGGGATATTGCCTGAAGCGCTATCGTCGATGGTGGCGTTTATGTACAAAACGGGTGGCAGGGCCGACATTCCATAGCTTGGGGCAGCCAGGCCGTTTATTGTTACTGATAGCGTCTGAGGTGCGAATGTGTCCGGGGGACCCTGGCTGAACGTCAGATTGACCCACACCCAGTCTATCATGTCCATTGGATCCGGATCCATCAGTGGATCGGCAACGAAGTTCTGGGTGCCTATACCGCTCACTGTCACGTTCGCCACTGGATCGTACGAAATGAGGTTCCATCCAGCAGGTGCTTGCCCTGAGAACATGGAGAGCTCATCGACCGCGTCGTATGTGTTGTTTAACTCCATGAGATGCGTCGCTGCAACCGGGATGGTGGAATTTGACGTGTAGTTGCCACCAATGCTCATGGTGAATGGGTTTGTGGAAGCCACCGGTCCAGTCAAGTCAAAGCTGAAGAAGTCCGTTCCCGGAACGAGGTCGTAGTGGATTCCGTCCACATAGAGCATGTCGATGGTGCTCGAGAGGTTGGGCTGGAATCCGCCACCACTACCCATCATCATTGAGATCCACCAACCTGCTTCGGACTGGTCCAGGTAGGCGTCCCTGTTCCCGTATGTGTAGTCTATCATGAACCTGATGCTCTGGTTGTCGTCTGCCATCAGGCCAGTTGTGTTGGCGACCGCATTGTCCCAGTCGGAGAACGTAAGGTCAGTGTTCATTTCACCTGGTGGCGGCAGGTACAAAGTCCTCGTAACCTCGGTTGAACCAAGAACGGTCACAGGAGAGAGTTCTGCCTGCAGGGCGGAATCGTCCATAAGAACATAGAAGTCGCCATCGAACGCTTGGAACTCATAGTAGCCACTTGGATCAGTGAAGGCATTCACCATCCAACCGTAGGAGTAGTTGACTGCGATAACCTGGCCCATGCTGAGCGGAGCTCCGGTTCTACCATCATAGACATATCCCCATAATGATGAAACTGGAAGAGATACGAAGTCGGTGTAGTTGTAGAAGTTTGTCATGTGCATATCATTGTCAATGTATATTGGACCCATTGGCCCGAAGACCATGAGGTCCATGTAGACGGTGAAGGGACCGTCGACGCCATTCCTGTTGATCTCGATTCCGCTGAACTGCAAGGTGACGTTTCCAGGTCCTGCCGAGAGGTTCGCAGCCTGTTGGACCAGGGCTATCAGATTCATGAACGGATCGACCAAGAAGGCCTGAACAAAGTACATGCCTGGATCGTTCACCATCACTGATGCATTGACCACTAACATCTCGAAAATCCCATCGGCGGGCATGCTGGTGTCCAGACCGTAATCGCTGTGGGGTGGGTTGAAAACGGCCGGGGGCTGGTCGAAATCAGTGGCCAGGTATGCATTGGTGATGTGGGTGTCGGAATCGAGATTCCAACCTATTTCGTCAACGAGGTAAAGCCGCACCATGTAGGGACCGTCGATCCCGGAAGATCGTATCGTGGGCCCGTAGAAGGCCACGTCGACCGTCTGATCGCCCATGTTCAACCATGTGGAGTTCGTCTGCGAATCGATCCAGGTCATACCAGTTATATCGTAAAGATCGGCATAAACGTCGAATTGACCCGAAGCATTCGCCGACACGTTCGCGTTTATCACCAAGAAGTTGAAATCGGTATCCGAGTCCGTGTCTAGCCCGTAGTCCCAGTGCGGTGGAGAGAACCACACGGGGGGATTGGGCTCGAAATCAGTGAAGAGATAGGGTGCGGTCATATGCGTGTCCGTATCGAGCAGGTTGAACATGTCATCGTAGACCTCGAGGTTGATTATGTAAGGACCATCAATACCGAAGTTGTAGACCTCGTATCCGTAGAACCTCAGCTCAATCGCATGCAGTCCAGCGGTGAGGAAGGTTTCGACCTGTGAGAACCCGAATGGGCAGAAGCCGAAGATCGTGTAGGAACCGTCAACCGTTACGTTCACCGATGCATCGACCACCAGATACTCGTAAAGCAGGTTCCCGTTGGTATCCAGGCCATAATCGCTGTGGGGAGGTTCGAAGTGCGCTGGAGGATGACCGAAGTCGGTGGCCAGATAAGGACCTGTGAAGTAGGTATCATTGTCCATTAGGCTCATCATACCGTCATACAGGTACATCTCGGCCCGATAAGGCCCGTCAATACCAGATGCTCGAATTATATAACCCGTGAAACTGAGATCCAAAGTGTGATTGCCGACAGGCAGGAAGCTCCCGTTCCCGGCAGAGCCGATGTAGATCATGCCGGTGATATCGAAGAGGTTGCACTGGATGCTGTACGTGTCAGATGCATTGGTGGTCACGTTCGCACTGATGATCAGGAAGTCGTAAAGCGTGTCGCTATCAGTATCGAGACCTCTGTCGCTGTGGGGTGGTTTGAATGAGCCAGGAGCCGCCTCGAACTCGTTCGCCAGATATGGACCCGTCATGTGAACGCCGGTGTCCAAGAGTATGAACATGTCGTCCAGCATCATTATGTTAACCCAGTACGGACCGTCGTAGCCCGAAGATCGGATAGTGAATCCGGGAAAGCTGAAAGTGACATCCTGGGGACCCAGAGGCAGATTGGGCATGCTGAACTGGCCATCTATCCAGAAGGAGCCGGAGTTGTCGTACAGATCGACGAAGATGAGGAACGTGCCGGCAACGGTCACATCGACGCTGACATTGACTATGAGTTCTTCGTACAGTCCGTTGGGGGGCATGGATGTGTCCACCGCGTAATCCGAATGGGGCGGATTCAGCGTTCCGTCCGAGGCCCTCACCAGACCGATCAGTCCGGGGATCGTCCCGACAAGAATCAGTGCCGCTACCGCTAGCACGAAAATCCGCATACCATGCTCACCAGAGGGTGCCAAATAGGAGTGTTCTCCTTCGTACATCTAATATCCTCCAATCCCTATTCCATCCACTGAAAACGCCTATACCTCCCCATATAAAAAGAGTTTGGTAGGTAGTTCTGAAACGAATAATCGGGAGATATCGCCACCCTAGATTAGGCCTTCCAAAACAATAAATATCGCAGTTGGCTTACGCCCGAACGGGGAGGAGTACATATGGGAAATTTCGAACCAAAACCGGCAGAGGAGTTCGGCTTCAAGGACATCATCTACGAGAAGAAGGACTATGTGGCCAAGGTCACGATAAACAGACCAGAAGTGTACAACGCGTACAGCATCCTGGCTCTGAGGGAGATGGGCGAGGCGTTCAAGGACGCATCGTGGGACGACTCGATAGCGGTTCTTGTCCTGACAGGAGCAGGTGACAAGGCGTTCTGCACGGGCGGGGATGTGAAGGAATACGCGGACAACTACACCGTCAAACCCAGGGACTTCTGGAAGTGGATGGGCGACTACAATTACGCGCACGACATGCTCCGCAACTGCGGGAAACCGACGATAGCTAGGGTGAATGGAGTGGTGGCTGGCGGAGGAAACGAGTTCCATATGTCCTGTGATCTTTCAATAGCTGCGGAACATGCGACCGTGCTGCAAGTGGGAACAAAGGTAGGATCGGTGGCGGCCGGTGGGGCAACCCAGTTCCTGCCAATAATCGTGGGGGACCGAAGGGCCAGGGAGATCCTGTTCCTGTGCGAAAAGATATCAGCAAAGAAGGCGATGGATTGGGGACTGATCAACGAAGTCGTGCCTTATGAGGAATTGGATGCGGCCGTCGACAGGATGACCGCCAAGCTGATAGACAAGTTCCCGGAGTGTATGAGGTACACCAAGCAGCAGGTGAATTTCTGGAAGGACCTTTCGTGGTACCAGACCATTGGACACGCAAGAGATTGGCTGTCGGTGCATTTCTCCAGTTATGAGACGTGGGAAGGGATGAAGTCCTTCGTCGAGAAGAGGGAGACGGGTTACAGGAAACTGAGAGACCTGGCTGCTGAGGGAAAATCATCTGAGTTCGTCTGGGGACCATACGAGAAAGAGTGCGGCAAGTGCGGTGCAAAGGGCATTCCGGGCATGTTCGAGTACTGCGGTCAGTGTGGTGAGAAGCTCTAGGTCACTTCTTCTTGAAGCCCATGCGATTCGATTTTATCTTCAGAAGCACAATGCTGGCCCCAATCGTGAGAAGTGCGAAAACAACAAGGAAGGTCATTTCGGCCCAGACCTCAACCGGCCCCCAACCCCTGATCATTACAGACCTGAGTGCATCTGCCAGATAGGTCAGGGGAATAAGCGATGAGACTGGTCTTATGAATCCAGGCATTGATTCGATGGGCCAGAGGATACCTGCCAGCAGAATGGAGGGTGTGAATATGAGAGGGACGAACTGGATGGCTTGGAACTCGTTCTTCGCTAGCGTGGACAGCAGAATCCCGAGACCCAGTATGCCTATTGCGTAGATCACGATCAAAGCAAGAGCAAAGAAGATGCTACCCACGAAGGTTATGTTGAACAGAAGGCTTGCCACCGCCACCAGTTCGACGGATTGGAAGAGCGCGATCAAACTGAAGGTCATTGTATAGCCCATGACGATATCACTGGGTTGGGCTGGAGAGACGAACAGGCGGTCAAGTGTGCCATTCGTTCTTTCCCTGACGAAGGCGACAATTGTGAGAATGATCGTTATCATGGTTGTAATAAGACCGATGATACCAGGTGCGAAGAAATCTATGAACCTCACGTTCTCGCCGTACACGAAGTCGACTGTGCTCATGGATGACAAAGAGAGGTCGGGGTTGTATTCCTCAATGGTCTCGAATATCGCGCCGTTGACCTCGGCTCTAATGCTTGAAGCGACCTGCGAATTGCTCCCATCCAGATGTAGGGTCATTACCATGTCTGGCATGCTGTCATTCAGGGTCCCAAGTATCCGCTGTTGAAGGGATAGACTGAAGTTCGAAGGAAAGTGAATCACCGCCCATGCTTGGCCGTCTTCCACTTCCTCGAGGGCGTCATCAAGGTCGTCCTCATACACGAGCGAGAGTTTGTTGGTGTCAATGTTGTCCAAGACCGCCTCTGAGAAGTACAGGCGGACTGGGTCGGAGATGTTGGGCAGAGAGATTAGAGCACCCTCGTCCTGCTTGACCACAATGGTCCTAATGTTCTCAGGTTCACCTGCGAATGTGTAACCAAAGAGAAAGATGAACATCAATGGCATCATCACGATCATCCCGATGGTCCTTCTGTCATGACTTATCTGGCGCAGGATGTTCTTGGCGATGGCAACACTGACTCGGAGGCCCATCACTTCTCCCTCCTGAGATACCAGAGAAAGGCGTCCTCAAGGGATGGCTGCCCGGTCTCTTCCTTCATATGCTCTGGAGATCCAACTGCCACCATTCTGCCGAGCCTGATCATCCCGACCCGGTCGCACCGGCTGGCCTCGTCCATGTAATGTGTGGTTATCAGAACAGTCACACCTTTGCTGGCCAGGTCCTTGAAGTAACTCCAGAAAGAACTCCGGAGTTCAGGGTCCACACCGACAGTCGGCTCGTCCAAGAGGAGAAGCTCGGGTTCATGGATGAGGCTCACGGCGAGCGACAAACGGTGTTTCAACCCACCGCTCAGATTCTCCACAATCTCGTTGCGTCTGGCTTTGAGATCGACGAAATCAAGCAGCTCCATCTCCCTCTTGGCTATCGCATCCTTCGACAATCCGTAAATCTCACCGAAGAACTGGATCGTCTGCTTGACGGTCAGGTCCATGTAGAGGGCGGTTTCCTGGGGCATGTAGCCAATTCTTGGAAGGATACTGGTATTGGGAATCTTCTTACCGAGAACGTACGATTCGCCGGAAGTCGGCTTCAGAAGGCCGCAGAGGATCTTTATGGTGGTGGTCTTGCCGGAACCATTTGGTCCGATGAATCCGAATATCTCGCCCTTTGGTATCTCAAGGTTCAGGTCATCAACCGCAGTCAGATCCCCGAACTTCTTGACCAGGTCCTTGGTGACGACAACGTTCTTCATTCGGTCCCCTTTTCCTCAAGCGCCGATATGACTCTCCTGGCCCTTTCAATCGCCTTCCTGGTTTCGGAGACGACGACCGCGTCTTCAGCTCCAAAGAGTGTGGGATCATCGAACAGCTCCTCGCCCGGATCCTCCTTCGCGGTTTTCCTGTAGAGGTTTCTCCAGCGTTCGGAAAGGTATGTCGGTGGATTGGCCTCGATCATCCTTGCGAAAAGAATGGTCCATATTCTGGAGACCGACCGAGATGAATAGCCTCCCCCTCCCAAGCAGGCCCATCGGCCGTCACATACATCGTGGGCAACCTTGTGGAAGGTCCGTGCTACCATGTCATACGATTTTGTTGTTAGATTGATGTGGCTGAGGGAATCGTCGAAGTGCATGTCCACGCCGAACTGTGTCAGCAGGATGTCCGGTTTGAAGGCACGTGCCAACGGTGGGAAGATCTCCTCGAAGGCCTTCATGAATGATTCGTCTTGGGTATCTGGCCGCAGGGGAAGATTGCACGTGTACCCTTTTCCCTCGCCCTCACCGATTTCATCAGAGTGACCGGTGCCTGGATAGAGGAACTTCCCACTCTCGTGTATGGAGAAGTTCATGACACTGGGATCATCATACAGCGCTATCTGAACGCCGTCCGCGTGATGTGCGTCGACATCCGCATACATTATCCTGCTGACCGAGTGTTCTTTCTGAAGGTGCCTGATGGCGACCACGACATCGTTGTAGATGCAGAACCCGGATGCCCTTTTCCTCAGCGCATGATGGAACCCGCCCCCCATGGAGAAGACGTGCTGGACATCACCGTTCTGTACCATATCACAGGCCTTGAGCGTGCCTCCCAGGTGCAACAATGAAGCCTCGTGCATGCCTTTGAAGACAGGGTTGTCCCCAAGTCCAAAGCCGTATCGGAAAGAATCTGGATGATGTACCCCGGACGAGAGGTCCTTGACGACGCTGACGTATTCCTCATCATGGGCCAGGAGAACTTTTTCCTCACTCGCCATGGTCGGCTGGACCACCTTCACATGTGGCCGGTCCATCAATCCAAAATCCTTGATCAGTTCAAAAGCCAACTTCATCCTCAGCTGGTTCAAGGGATGAAAGGAGCCAAAATCGTATTTCAGCAAGCCATCGGAGTAGATGAGACCGTATTCAGCCAGTCCGGGCACCTCACACGTAGTATGGCACTACAAACGGACAGCATATATAATTCTGTCACCCTCAAATTCTTTCAAATTGATACTGACGCCCTGACCGACAGTGATGTCCTCTTCCTTCGCCTCGTCCAGCCAACCGAGGAGCCTGCCGCCTCCTTCCAGTTCCACCATGCAGATCGTGTACGGGACCGAGTCCTCGAAGCCTGTCGGACCAATGTGGATCGTCGTGTAGGTGACGATCTCCCCCTTGGGATTCCTAACAGTCCATTCCATATCGTCTGACATGCAGTTGTCGCAATCCGCCCTTGGTGGGAAATGAGGTGTCCCGCAGTTCTTGCACTTGGTGCCGGCGATCTTGCCGTCTTCCAGATATGTCAGGTATTCCTTGATCTTCGAAGGGGGTACAAAACTGATCTTTCCTAATTCCATGCTTATCACCTCGAAAATATGTTGACGAAGCAGTATTGTCCGATTCCTCCGACGTTGTGCATCAGAGCGTATTCAGCACCGTCCACCTGCCTCTTACCGGCCTCACCCCTGATCTGCTTGACCGCCTCTACGGCCATGGATGCACCAGTGGCTCCAACAGGATGGCCTTTGGCCTTGAGTCCTCCATCCACATTCACCGGCATATCACCGTCCTTGTAGGTCTGACCTTCTTCTATGAGCTTGGAACCCTCTCCTTTCTTTGCCAGTCCCAGGTCCTCGTATGCGATGATCTCGGCAATCGTAAAGCAATCGTGCACCTCTGCGAGGCTCAGGTCCTTGGGTCCGATTCCGGCCTGTTTGTAGGCTTGTTTTGATGCTTCCACTGCGCTTGGTATCGTGTTCAACTTCTCCCTTCTGAGAACGGACATGGACGCACTTGCGGCTCCCATTCCCTTCAGCCAGACCGGTGTGTCGCTGATCTTCTTGGCCTTCTCCTCGCCGGCAATTATCAAACATGCAGCTCCATCGGCGTTCCCGCAGCAGTCGTACAGCTTCAACGGGGATGCAACGGGTCTGGATCCCAATGCCTTCTCAAGGAAGATCTCCTTCTGGAACATGGCGTTCGGATTGTCCACCCCGTGGAAATGATTCTTCACGGCCACCATGGCCATGTGCTCCTCTGTCGTCCCATAATCGTACATGTGTCTCCTTGCATACATCGCGTAGTATCCGGGGAATGTTGTGCCAAACACCGATTCCCACTGAACATCTCCGACCCTTCCCATCAGAGCCAGTATCTCGGGCGTCGTGAGCTCGGTCATCTTCTGCAGTCCCAGAACGGCCACGATGTCATACATGCCAGACTTGATGTAGGCTACGGCGCTGTGAAGAGCCGCGCTACTTGATGCGCAGGCAGCTTCGACCAGAAATGTCATCTGCGGGTTCACACCTAGATACTCTGCAACTACACCCGCAATAGACCTCTGTTTGTGATACTCGGGTGACGAACCGATTATGGTCGCCTTGATATCATCCTTGGAAAGACCCGAATCCTCCAGAGCGTCCCTGAAGGGCTCGAACGCGAGCTCCTGAACGGTGTTGTCCTCTCTCCTTCCGAACTTCCCATGTCCTATTCCAACAACTCCTACCTTCATCTTAACCACCTAGATGTACTGACCGCCATCGACCTTGATCACTCCGCCAGTGATGTGTCTGGATTTCTCGCTGCACAGGAAATTAACAACATTGGAGACGTCCTCTGGATCGCCGATCCTTCCGAACACGGTCTCGTCCTTTGCGATTTGCATGTACTTCTCTGGGATCTTGAGCATCATCTCTGTCGCGATCATGCCCGGAGCGACCGCGTTGACGTTCACATTTGACCTTCCCATTTCCTTTGCCAGCGCCTTTGTGAGCGCAATGATACCGCCTTTGGATGCGGAATAATTCGTCTGTCCGAACTTCCCCCTGAGACCGTTGATGGATGTTATGTTCACGATCTTCCCGTGTCCCTGCTCCTTGAATATGGGTGTGGCCGCCCTGATGTAGTTGAAGTAACCTTTGAGATTGACATCCATGACCCTGTCCCACTGCTCCTCGGTCATCTTCCATATGACGCCGTCCCAGTTGATGCCAGCGTTGCAGACCAGTATGTCCAGTCCACCAAACTCCTTGACGACCTGCTGCACCATCTTCTGAGCGTCATCGAAGTTGGAAACGTCCGCCTGCACCACGAGCCCCTTCCGACCCATCTTCACAATCTCTTCCGCCACCTGCTTCGCTTCGGCGTCGTGCTTTCTGAAGTTGAGCGCGACGTTAGCTCCCTCCTTTGCAAGGCCAATGGCAATGGCAGCACCCAAACCGACACTGCCTCCTGTCACTATCGCATTCTTATTCTCTAGCTCCATTCCTACCCCCTAACCCTACAACTTTAATAGACAGTCATTGATAATGCGCTACCTTTATTAAACGTTTTGAGGAGTGGGAGGAAATGTCTCGGGAAGAGAAGGTCATTGGGGTTGACGAAGCGGTGGAGAGATTCGTCCAGGATGGATGCGTATTGGGCGTCGGCGGGATGCACATGCACAACAACGCCATGGCGGTCATCAGGGAGATAATCAGGCAGAAGAAGCGCATCAAGAGGTTGGTCACGAGCCCCTCTGCGTGCACGAACGCAGACATGTTGATAGGGGCGGGATTGGTCGAGGAGATCTACTGCTCCTACGTTGGATTCGAACACCTTGGACTGGCTTTTAACTTCAGGAAGTTCGCGGAGAGCGGACAGTTGAGAGTGAGGGACTGTGATGAGGCGTTCTCTGTGTATTCGTTGAGAGGTGGAGCCAGTTCCCTTCCTTTCCATCCATTGCCGAAGGGTCTGGAAACGACATCGGTGCCCAAGTTGAACCAGGAGGATTACAAGGTCACAAAGGACCCTTTCACCGGGGAGGATGTTCTCTGTGTGAGATCGGTCCAGCCGGATGTATCGATCGTGCATTGTCAGAAGGCGGATGCGTATGGGAATGCGATCTTCGAGGGCAGCAAGTTCACTGACTTCGACATGATAAAGGCCAGCGACAAGGTCATACTTCAGGTGGAGGAGGTCGTTCCCAACGAGTACATTCTGCAGAAGTCCCACAGAATAGACGTGCCTGGCATGCTGGTGGACGCGATCATTGACGCCCCATTCGGCTGCCATCCAACGGCTTCCCACAAGTACTACACCTACGACGAGGACCACTTGAAAGAGTACCTGAAGGCCAGCAAGGAGGATTTCTCGGCATATCTTGACAAATATGTGTACGGAACCAAGACGAACGAGGATTATCTCGAGGTGATCGGAGGACGGGAGAAGGCCACCCAGCTCATGGAGCGTGATATTCCATGGTAGATGTGACAAAGGGAGAGTTAATGGTGACGGCCCTGGCCAGGGGTCTCAAGGACAAGGAAGTGGTGATAATGGGGGCGTTCAGCGCAATTCCCATGCTGGCAAGCCGAGTTGCGCAGCTCACTCATGCACCGAACCTCACCTTCATCTGCGGGGGGAGCGGGGCCGTGAACCCAGTTCTGGAACCTCTGCCATATTCGTCCTGCGATGACAGGCTTCTGAAGGCTGAGTGCATATATCCACTGCCTGACGTGATAGACCTGGAGGCAAGACCGGAGATCGACGTTTTCTTCGCCGGAGGGCTCCAGATTGATGCCAAAGGCAGCTGCAATCTTATCGGAATCGGTGAGCCGGGACAAATGAAGTTCAGAGGACCTGGTTCGGTTGGTCTCCCATTCCTTTCCAGAGCGAGGAGGTTCATAATCTACACCATGGGGCATAACACCAGGATCTTCGTGCCGGAGGTGGACTTTATCAGTGGTCCTGGATTCATAGATCAAGAGGTCCTGAGCAGCGGACCATCTATGGTGGTAACGCCGCTGTGCGTGATGGATTTCGAGAACAAGAAGATGAGACTGAAGTCCCTGCATCCAAGGGTCACGGTGGAGATGGTGACCGAGAACACTGGATTTGACCTGATCATACCGGATGATGTTGGTGAAACCCCTCTGCCCACTCAGGAAGAATTGGTACACATGAGGAGAATAGACCCAATGGGTGCCGCGAGGGACAGCATACAATAGCGTCTCTACGGAATGGCAATCGAACGAATCAGCGAGGCATCGCCCTTTTCCAGAAGCTCAAAGCCTTCGTTTATCTGGTCCAATGGGTATCGGTGAGTGACAAGAGGCTCGACCTTCAACTTCCCTGAGCTCACTAATTCTATGATCTTGGGGAAATCCTGCAGACCGCACCCGAGCGACCCTTTCATCTCGATCTCCCTGAACATCATCCTGCCAGCGTTGATGGTAATATCCTTGTGAGTGTAACCGACGACCACGACGGTTCCACCCCATTTGACCGCCTCATATGCCTGCTGGATGGTAGCGGGAATCCCGATGACCTCCATGGCAACGTCAGCGCCTCCGCCGGTCATCTTCCGGATCTTCTTGGCCACATCCTCCTCGTTCTTCGCATTGATGGTCTCCGACGCGCCAAGATTCTTCGCCATCTCGAGCTTCTCGTCGAAGATGTCCACCGCAATGACGCTCGCTCCTACCACACTGGCCATCTGAACTGCCGACAGCCCGACTCCGCCGCAGCCGAATATCGCGACGGTCTCGCCGGCCTTCACCTTCCCCCGATTCACAACTGCATGATAGGGCGTTGAAATGGCATCCGAAATGATACTGGCCTCTTTCAATGGCACGTTGGACGGAAGATGGAAAATGCTATCGGCAGGAACAGAAACGTACTCGGCGAATCCACCATCCCGATGATTCCCAACCATGATCTGGTTGGTGCAAATCGTTCCCCTACCCTGCCTGCACCAGGTACATTGACCACAAGAGAAGACGGGAGGTATCAACACAGCGTCGCCTTCCTTGAAATGCTCCACCTTCTCCCCCGCCTTCTCGATCGTCCCGCTTATCTCGTGCCCCAGGATTATTGGTGGCTTCTTGAACGTCGGAACACCGTGGAGATAATGTATGTCCGTCCTGCACAAACCACAAGCCGCAACCTTCACCAGAACTTCGTCATCTTCGATCGCTGGAACTTCCACATCCTCTATCTTCAAGGGCTGACCCTTCTCGTAGAAAACCGCTGCTTTCAACCTTCGACCCCCGTGAACACAGGAAAAGAATGGAGGCTATTTAGAGTTAACCGCGACCGACCCCCGAACTAGATACCTTGATAAACGAAAACCGACTTTCGTAACTCATGCTTCGCCGACTGATTCCCGTGTTCAATCCAAAGTCCATTGCCGTCATTGGCGCATCCAGAAGGAAAGGCAGGATCGGGAGGGAACTGCTTCACAACCTAATCGAGTACGAGTATCAAGGAAAGCTCTATCCCGTCAACCCTTACGCGGAAGAGGTTCATTCGATCCCGGCCTATCCATCGATTCTTGATGTCCCAGATGAGGTGGACCTGGCCGTCATCATCGTCCCTGCCGAGAAGACCCTGGAGATAGTGAAGAACTGCGGAAAGAAGGGGGTCAAAGGCATCATAATGATAACCGCTGGCTTCAAGGAAACGGGGGAAAAAGGAGCCAAACTGGAAAGGGATCTGAATAGAATCCTCAAGAAATACGGGATCTCGATGATCGGACCCAACTGCATGGGGGTAATCAACACCAACGAGAAGGTGAGCATGAACGCGACCTTCGCTCCAACCCAACCGCTCAGGGGCAGGATATCGTTCATGTCCCAGTCCGGTGCTTTGGGAGCCGCGATTCTGGATCACGCCGACAACATAAAGGTCGGGTTCGCCAAGTTCGTCAGCCTGGGGAATAAGACGGATGTCTCTGGTAACGATCTGCTGATGGCCTGGGAGGACGACCCGGACACCGACATCATACTGATGTACATCGAGAGCTTCGGCAACCCAAGGAACTTCGTCAGGATAGCAAGAAAGGTCACGGCCAAGAAGCCGATAATCGCGTTGAAGTCGGGAAGGACCGAAGCGGGAGCGGCCGCCGCTGCAAGTCACACGGGAGCACTGGCAGGGCTGGATGTTGCGACGGACGCCTTGTTCGAGCAGTGCGGAGTTCTGAGGGTCAGTTCGATCGAAGAGCTGTTCGACATTGCGATCGCGTTCTCAAATCAACCCCTGCCGAAGGGTAACAGGATCGCGGTCCTCACTAACGCCGGCGGACCTGCCATAATGACCGTGGACGCCCTGGTTGGAGCGGGTCTGGAACTTGCGAAGTTGGGAGATAGGACAAGGTGGAAACTGGAAGACATACTTCCAGAGGAAGCTAGCACGAAGAATCCCGTCGATATGGTCGCAGCTGCGGGACCTCGCGAATACGAGCATGCCATGAAAGCAATCCTCGCTGACAGGAGGGTGGACGCTATGATAACGATCTTCGTTCCGCCCATAGTCACCAAGGAGATCGAGATCGCCCAAGCGATAGCAAAGACGGCCAAGAAATACAAGAAGCCAGTGCTCTCATGCTTCCTTGGCAGAACTGAGGATTCGCCTGGATTTGTGCATCTCACTGAACACGGAATCCCATCCTACATATTCCCCGAGAGCGCCGTCAAGTCGCTGTCCTCCATGGTCAAGTATCGTACATACCTGGAGAGAGAGAAAGGCAGGCCGAGGACGTTCAAGGTCGATAGGAAGGTCCCAAAACGTATCTTCCGAAAGGTGGCAAAGGAGAAGAGGACCTGGCTGGCCGAGCTTGAAGCGTTCGACGTACTGAAATCTTACGGGTTCTCCACCGTACGCACCGAAGTCACCGACAATCTGGAGGATGCTAAGAAACTGGCGAAGAAGATCGGTTACCCAGTGGTCATCAAGGCGTGCGGAGAAGGGATTATTCACAAGACAGAGATTGGTGCCGTCGTGCTGGATATCGAGAACGAGAAGGATCTGGTAAGTAGCTTCAAGAAGATGGTGTCCAACGTGAAGAAGGCCGGACACACCCCGGACTGCATCCTGGTTCAGGAAATGGTCACGGAAGGAAAAGAGGTCATCCTGGGAATGAAGTACGACAATCATTACGGGCCGATACTGATGTTCGGTACTGGCGGTATCTACGTGGAGTATCTCAAGGACGTTGCATTCAGAGTTGCACCGTTGACGGATGTGGATGCGAGTAGAATGGTGAAGTCAATCAAAGCATATCCGATCCTCGAAGGCGTTAGGGGGGAGCCTCCGTCCGATGTGGACAGTTTGATAGAGAGTGTTCTCAGATTGTCTCAGATGGCAGTGGAGTTCGAAGAGATAGGTCAGATGGATATCAACCCGATAAAACTGTTCGAGAAGGGTGCCGGGTACAAGATAGTGGATGTGAGGATAGCGATCAGGGAGTGCTAGCTGCACTGGTGAGCTCACTTGGATTTATAACCAAGCAGTCCAATTAGGACTGAGGGTTATTCATCATGAAAGATCACGGTGAATTCACTTGGGTTCTCAACAGACCTCCCTGGGTATACATGCTGGTAATGGTGATTTTCCTGCCCTTGGGCATGGTACTTGGGGTCATGGTTTTTGGGAATCCCCCGTGTTGGGCCATAATACCTGGTTTATTGGTACTTGCAGTTATACTCGTTCCAACTCTTGCCAAGGAACTGGTGTTTCGAGTTGGCATGGGACAAGAGAAGATTATATTCGTCAAGATATTCAGTAAAGTAAAAGTCGAGAAATCGGATGTGCTGTCATACTGGGTCTCTCACCCCTTAGACGGATCTGAGCTCACCAAACCGTGGTACAAGGTCACGGACCGGCATTTGACACTGGAGCTTCTTGGTGGGAAGAAGATCGTCTTCAAACCCGTTGAGGCTCCTCTGGCCGGTCAGTTGAGCGAGGACCTCGAGAAGCATGGAATCCATCTTAACGCTGAATTGGAATCAACCCCAACCTAGGGAATAATAGAAGATCTCGACTGAAAAATTGGCTTGAGGCACAAATCATGATGGAGAATGAGAATCTGGTTTGGTTGACAAACAGGTATCCCCTTTTCGTCTTGAGCATGTTACTGCCCGGCCTGCTGATGTTTCTTCTTGTATACCCCTTCGTTTTCCCAAATGCGTCATTATGCTTCGTCGTGATAGCCTTCATGCTTGCATTTCTCTTGGTTTTGGCCAGGTTTTCGATGTACTTCGTCTACAAAGTGGGAATAAGCGAGGAGAAGGTGGTTTTCAAGAAGACCTTAAGGAAATTGGAAATCCTTAGGTCTGAAGTTGTGGCAGTGGACATATCGCCACCATTCTCCACTTCTGATTTAGAGAGACCGTGGTATAAGAACAGGAACCGCCATCTTTCCATAACCTTGCTCGGGGAGAAGAGGTTGACTTTCGAGTTGATAGAATTGTCAATTCTCAGTAAGATTCAAGAAGTCCTCCAGCCCTCAATCCAGTGATTGTCGCTAGACAACCCAAGAAGGAAAGGAAGTCTTTTTTCATTGGCTTGCTGGTCTTTTTCGAGCTTCTGAGTGTGGTTGCACTGGCAAGCTTACTTGGATTTATTAGGAGGAGCCGCAGTTAGGTTTGAGGACATATGGTCATGGAAGAACCTGGCAGGACGGGTCGGCATATCAACTGGACACCGTGGTATCTCACAGCAGTAATGGTGGCGGTCGCTCCATTAGGTCTCTTGGCCGGAATAATCCTTTTTGGGCAGGCTCCGTGTTTGCTGTATGTACCTGGCCTTCTAATTCTCGTGTTTGTGGTGGTCCTCCCGCTTGCCGGAATCTTCGTATGGCGAGTTGACATAGAACAAGAGAGAATCATCTTCGTCAAGGTCTACCGCAAAGTAGCAATCGAGAAGTCCAAGGTATCCGCATTCAGTGTCCTTCTTCCGCTGGACGCCATCGAGCTGGCCTTACCCGCGCGCAAGAGGAAGAACCGCCGATTGACATTTGAGCTAATCGGGGGAGAGAAGATAGTAATCTACACCATTGACGCTCATCTCGCTTTCGCTATTCAAGAGAATCTGGCGGAATACGGAGTCCATCAGGTTGATGAGTCTGAATTGACCTCTCCTGACTAGGATTGAACTCCATTGGAAAGGACCGAGGCCCAGCAGCTTTGGAGCAACTACTTCAGCAAACTTCTGGCAATCACAAGTCTCTGTATCTCGCTCGTTCCCTCAAAGAGCTCGAAGACCTTCACGTCCCTCATGAACCTCTCGACCGCATACTCTTTTGTGTAACCGTAACCGCCGTGTATCTGGACTGCGTCGATCGCTATCTTAGTAGCTATCTCGGAGGCGAAAAGCTTGGCCATGCTTGATTCCGTGGTGTATCTCTCTCCGCGGTCCTTCTTGGCTGCTGCCCTGTAAAGCAGTAGTCTTGCTGCTTCTGTCTGAGTGGCCATGTCAGCCAGCTTCCATTGAATGGCTTGGAAATTGGATATCGGCTGACCGAACTGCTCCCTTTCCTTGGAGTATTGCACACTGAGTTCCATGCAACCCTGAGCAACACCAACGGCACATGCCGCGATGCCTATTCTACCCCCATCCAGAGTGCTTAAGGCGATCTTGAAGCCCTGGCCTTCCTCACCCAGCAGATTCTCTTTTGGGATCCGACAATCCTCGAAGACCAATTCCACGGTGGGAGTTCCCCGAATTCCCAGCTTCTCTTCGACCTTGCCAACTGAGAACCCTTCTGCCTCCTTCTCCACTAAGAAAGCACTCAGGCCCCTTGTTGGATCCTCTCCAGTTCTCGCGAAGATCGTGAGTGTATCGGCAATGCTGCCGCTTGTTATGAAGAGCTTGTTGCCGTTGATGACGTACTCGTCCCCTTCCAGCTCGGCCTTGGTCCTGACCCCGCCGATGTCCGAGCCAGCACCAGCTTCTGTCAATCCAAAACAACCGTATGTCTTGCCGGAGGCCATGGGCACAAGGTACTTCTGCTTCTGCTCCTCGGTACCGTACTCGAGTATAGGCCAGCAGTTCAATGAATTGGCTCCTGACAACAATGCAGCGGTCGACGCGCAGACCCTAGCGATCTCCATCGTCGCAATGGCATAACTCACGTAATCGGTGCCCGATCCCCCGTATTCCTTGGGAACGACCATACCCAAAAGACCTAGCTCGCCCATCTTCCGGATGCTCTCTGTCGGGACCCTTTCTTCCCGGTCGATCTCCTCGGCAAGGGGCTTGATATCCTTCTCAGCGAAGTCCCTGACCATCGACTGAATCATCCGCTGCTCATCGGTGAGTTGGAAGTCCATGCTCCTCCCCCGAAAAGCTAAGTTGTGAAGATATAAATAGTTGAGCCATCATGAGCAAAACCAATGGAAATCACCCTCAAACTTCTGAAGCCTTTGAAGGATGCCATCGGCAAAGATTCACTGACTTTGGAGGTCGATGAGGGAACTGTTACATCTCTGCTGGAGCACGTGTCGAAGGCGTATCCCGAGTTGGGAAAGGAGCTTTTGGACGACAAGGGCGGATTGGATTACAGGGTAAATGTCATTCTGAACGACAAGCCCTTGAACGAGCTCGATGTGGAAGTCAACGACGGGGACCAAGTGACGCTGTTCATTCCTGTGAGCGGAGGATAGTTGCATAGGTCGGAGGAGAGGACCCCTTTCATGTACGATAGGAGAATGGCCATCGTGGACCTTTCCAAAGGGAAGGTCAAGGAATATACGATTCCCAAGAAATGGCGGAGAGACTTCCTGGGAGGCAGAGGGATCAACTCATACCTGCTCTACAATCTGATCGAAAAGGGCACCGATCCGTTCTCTCCTAGAAATGTGCTTGTTCTCGGTGTCGGTCCATTGGGAGGAACACTGGCACCATCATCATCTCGATTCAACGTATCTGGTCTGTCTCCGGAAACCGGTATTCTGGGTGACTCCAACTGCGGCGGGTTCTTCGGACCCGAGCTTCGATTCGCGGGTTTTGACCATCTTGTGCTCAGAGGGAAATCGAAGAAGCCTTCGTACGTGAACGTTCAGGACGGGGAGATCGAGATACGGGACGCAAAGGACTACTGGGGACTGGACACCCTCGAGGTACAGATATCTTTGAGGAAGGACCTGGGAGATGTGGAATCGGTCGTCACTGGAGTGGCGGGAGAGAACAAGGTCCGAATGGCCTGCCTGCGAACCGGGGTCAAGAACGCCGCTGGAAGGTGCGGTATGGGCGCCTTGATGGGCTCCAAGAACGTGAAGGCCGTCGTCGCTTCGGGAGTGAACGGGGTCAAGGTGGAGCACCCACAGAGAATGCTGGAGCTTATGGAGGAGATCAAGGACTATCTGATGGGTTCGAAGATAACGCCGATACTCGGCAGTCAGGGAACTCCGCTTCTATATGAGGTCAGCAACGCCCTCGGGGCGATAAGAACCAAGAACAGCCAGCTGAACGCCTGGTCCGATTCCCTGAATGCGGAAGAACTGGAGAAGTACGTTGAGAAGATGATTTCATGCTCCTCATGCTTCATGCACTGCAGACACAGGAACGTGTTTGATGGGGAAGGTCCCGAATACACCGCGGTCGGATTACTTGGCGCAAACTTGGGGTTGGAGGACTACCCTGAGGTCATCAAGCTGAACAACACTTGCAACGAACTGGGATTGGACATATCATCCTCAGGATCAATACTCGGTTGGGCCTTCGAGCTGTACGAAAGAGGGATCATCGACAAGAAGTTGACCGGGCAGGAGTTGAGGTTCGGTGATTCTGAGCTTGCAGATGAACTACTTCACAAAATCGCTGGGAGAGAAGGTTTCGGAGACATACTGGCTGAGAGCAGTAGGGCGGTGAAGAAATTCGGACCCGAGTCCAAGGACTATCTCATTGCCGTCAAGGGCCTTCCACAGAGCGATCCGCACGACGTGAGATATATCAAGGCGTTCGCACTGGGAATAGCGACCGCCAGCAGAGGAGCTGACCACCTCAGAAGCAGGCCCACCCTGGAGATATTCTTCAGATTGCCATTGGAGGTGAAAGAGAAGATATACGGAAAAGGAATCACCGCTGACCCAACCTCGTACGAAGGAAAAGAAAGAGCGGTCTATTTCTCGGACAACATCTTCGCAACCATAGATTCTGTAGGTATCTGCAAGTTCATCTGTCACGGTTTCAACAGCCCCCATTTTCTGGGTTATGAGCATTTCTCAAAGCTTTTGCATGCGGTAACAGGGATGCGATTCCGAGAGAAGGAACTGGAGAACATCGGCAAGAGGATAATCGATACCGAGAGAATGTTCAATCTCAAGCACGGGATGACAGCGAAGGACGATACCCTTCCGAAAAGATATTTCGATGACCCCATGACAATGAAGGTCTCGAAGGGACACAAAATCGACAGAAAGAACTTCGAGAAGATGAAAAAGAGGTACTACAAGCTCAGGAACTGGGACGAGAAGGGGAGGGTGAAGAAGCAACGGGTCAAAGAGATCGAATCCTATGGGGGGCTGCAGTGAAGTATCTGTTCTATCACCCCGAGAAATGCACTGGCTGCAAGCAGTGTGCCATGGCGTGTTCCCTGAACAAGTTCGGCGAGTGCAACCCCAAGAAGTCAGCGATAAGCATCGTGAGAGATGAGTTCGAGAGATACGAATACGCCATAGTCTGCATGCAGTGTGAGGATGCCCCGTGCATAGAGGTCTGTCATCAGGGTGCGTACTATCTTGAGGACAACATCATAAAGAGGAATGACGACCAGTGCATTCACTGCCGGCTCTGTGCCGCGGTCTGCCCCCATTCAGCCATAACCACGATAGGCAAGGAGATCGTGAAGTGCGACTTGTGTGATGGCGACCCGGAATGCGTGAAGTATTGCTCCACGGAAGCTCTTGTCTA
>JAUVHO010000040.1 GCA_030593295.1 Methanomassiliicoccales archaeon
AAGAAGCACATACCGTGGTCCGAGCTGGAAAGCGTGAAGCTCCCCGGGGTGAACCATCCAGAAATGATTCGCTGCGGGGCACTATTCAGTTCTGAGAGCATTGAGATTGTAGTTGGATCCGATTTCGACAAGAGCGACCTGATGGATGTTTCGAACTTCCTCAAGTCGTACCAGAAGGAATTCAAGTTCCAGGTCATTGACAAGGAATGAGCTACTCGGAAATGACCCTGGTGACCATGAACTTCTCATCGGCCCTGATCAGAGTGAGATATCCCTGGAAGTGGTTGACCTTCCTCATCTTGATGCAGCGTATCCTCAGCTGGACATCCGTTTCTCCCACCTCGTACTGCTTCAGGAGTAGGATTCCGTCAGCGAGGAAGTCTTCCCCAAAAGACACCAACTGGTCCTTTCCGTAAGGTATCTCGGAGACCATGAACGTGGTCGTTCCCAGGTCCTTCAAGAAGCCGAAGAAGTGGTACAGGTCCCTCCTGGGGTTTTCTAGCTTGAATAAAGAATACAAAGCGGCGAGCGAATCAATGGCAACGATATCGAACTTGTCCTCCTTCACCCTCTGTTCAATGTACTTGCTGAGTATGTCGAACCAGTCCTTGGCGACCTCCTCGGACCGGTGCTCACGGCGGATCTGACCCACGTCGAGTATGTACAGATTGGACTCATCCAGGCTCTTCATGCCCAGCTCTTCCATGGCGCTCGCGATGCCTTCCTGATCCTCCTCCAGCGTGATGAACAAGGACTTGGAACCATTGCTGGCATTGCTGTGCAGGATGCTGTAGGCCAACGTGGTCTTCATTGTTCCGGGAGTTCCGCAGATGAGCACAAGGGATCCTTTGGGTATGCCTCCGCCCAAAAGCTCATCAAATCCTTCAACGTAGGTCTTGACCTTCTCTACTGTCATTCCATCGAAAGACTGGCTGGTGGGATATATAACTCAATCGTTCATGTTATCAATCCTGCGAATGAACCCAGAAGCCCGCGGACATAAACTATATGGTCAATTGTTACTTATTGCGGGAACGTGGACGTGACCATTGCGGTTCTACAGGGCATTTGGCTGATATTTCCAGCTTATGTTGCAGGTCCCGGCGCTGTCCTGTTGGGCGGTGGAAGGCCCATAGACGGCGGCAGGACGCACAAGGACGGAAGGAGGTATTTGGGGGATGGAAAGACCTGGAGAGGTCTCGTCGGCGGGGTCTCATTCGGTTTCATCATCGGCCTCCTTCAGGATTTTGCCAATCAGTTCTCTGAATGGCCGGAGATGTCCTTCGGGAGCTATCCATACAATGTTCTGGTGATATTCCTTCTGCCATTCGGGGCCTTGATGGGCGACATGATAGGCTCATACATCAAGAGAAGGAAGGGGATCGAGAGGGGACAGAAAGCCCCCGTGCTGGACCAGTACGACTTCCTCATCTTTGCGGCTCTCTTGGTCGCGGTTCTGCAGTGGTCGTGGTTCTTCGAGCATTATTTAGACGGCTTCGCCATTCTGGGTCTGATCACCATCGTCGTCCTGACACCGGTGCTCCACCGGATAACCAACATCATCGGCCACAGGATGGGCAAGAAGGAGGTTCCCTGGTGAACGAAGAGGAGATCTGCCAGATATGCGAAGTTAAGAAGGCCACCGACGAATGTGTCACCTGCCACAAGAAGATCTGTTCGGATTGCTGCATCTCCGGTGTCGGGGTGTGCATCGGGTGCTCCAAGCCAATGGAAAAGGACATCATCCCCATGCTGATCAGCTGCGGGGCGGTCCAGTACGGCACCTTCACCCTCGCGAGCGGGAAGGAGAGCAGCTACTACGTCGACATGAAGAAGGCGATCACCGAGATACCGATCCTGAAGAGGGTCGCTGAGATGATGGCTCCATACATAGGGCCTTCCGACAAGATCGGCTGCGTTGAGCTCGGTGCGGTACCCATCGCCGTTGCTCTCTCACTCCATACCGAGAGGCCTTACATAATCATAAGGAAGGAACAGAAGGAGCACGGTACCCAGAAGGCGTTCGAAGGCGAGGTCATGACAGGCGAGAGCGTGATCTTCGTGGAGGACGTCACGACCACTGGCGGTTCTTTGGTGAGGGCGATAAACCTTATCAGGGACGCTGGGGGCGTTATCGAAAAGGCACTCGTGGTCGTGGACAGGGAGGAGGGCGCTGCAGAGAACCTGGGCAACATCGGCGTGGAACTCATACCTTTGGTCAGGGCCAGTGAGATAAAACAGTAAGGCTCTGCTCCTCAAGAACGACCTAATAACCTTTTAATACGGGTAGGCAAATCTGAAAGTGGATGAGGAAACTCTGGGCATTTCTGCTCTTTTCATTGCTCTTGATATCCTATCTGGCTGTGCTTCCAGCTCCCTCAATGGGCCAAACGGCCAAATGGACCTTCATGGTCTACATGGGTGCGGACAGCAGCCTCGAGCAGTTCGGCATAGACGATTTCAACGAGATGGCGGCAGTCGGTTCGACCGACGACGTCAACATCATCGTTCAGTTCGACAGGCGGCCGGGCGGAACCAGCGCCAACGGGGACTGGACGACAGCAAAGCGCTTCTTCATAACGAAGGACATGACCCCGGACCCCACAAGCGCAGACTCCGACCTGGGCGAAGTTAACATGGGCGATCCTCAAGAGCTCGTGGACTTCATGGATTGGGGGATGACCTACTACGCCGCGGACCGGTATTTCCTGGTGCTCTGGGGACATGGTCTCGGATGGCGGGGAGTGGTCCAAGATTCTAGTTCTTCATCGGATTACCTCGAACTGGACGAGCTCACGTGGGCATTCCAGTCCATCGTTGCCAACAACAGCGGGAAGAAAATCGACCTGGTGGGAGCGGACGCTTGCCGGATGACCACCGAGATGAACTATCAGCTGAAGGACTATGTGAGCTTCTTCGTCGGGTCCCAGAAGGACGAACCAGAACCTGGCTGGCCGTACCACACCGTGCTCTTCAATCTGACCAACGACCCGGACATGGGTCCCGCGGAACTTGGAAAGACGATCGCCGACAGGTACGTGGAATCATACATAGACCAATCGGGCCTGGCGGTGGCGTTGTCCGTGGTCGATTCATCAAGACTGGACTATCTGGCCGAAGAGATCAGGAGGTTCGTCGACCAAGGGAGGAGCGCCCTTCCCATGTTCCCGGAGCAGTTCAAATCGTCAAGGCTGAACTCCGAGAGCTATGAGGGCAACGCGGTGTACGACCTGTACGACATATTCGACAAGCTCCAGGCAGAATTCGCCATCAATTCGGCACCGCTCAGACTGGACAGCGCCCTGCAATCATCCAGGGAGGCGGTGCTCACCGCGGTATCTCACGAGAACCACTGGGACAATCCCACTGCTTCCATCAGGACCACCCACGCCCGAGGAATGTCGATATGGTATCCTCTCGGGGTCTTCAATCAGACCTACCACCAGCTGGATTTCAACCTGGCAACAGGATGGGACGATTATCTTGAGGACTACAGAGCGGTCACCAACGAAGAGGTCCCTGACCCGAGGGTCAACATCGACATGGACATGTCCTTCCGAGATGTGGACGACAACGGTCTTGACGATACCGTTCAACTCACGCTCCAATCTCCCAAAGACGGGACTCTGGAGATCGACGTCTTCTACCACTTCCATACCGAGGAGCACGAACTCGTGACCATCTTCTTGCCTGCTGGCGTGCAGAGATCGAAGAACATCACTCTTCCGGAGAACGTCTACGTGGACCTCGACATCTATCTGCTGAACGAGACCAGGGTGTGGATGAGCAACTCTCTCCACAGGAACGTTCTGAGCAAGGGATACACGATCAGCGGGTTCGTGCATGACAAGAAGGGCGATCCTGTGTTGGGTGCCTCTGTGACCATCGAGAACACGGTCTCCGGGGAAACGGTGGAGGTTCAATCCGGAGCATCTGGATATTCAGCCGTCATTCCCCCATCGAGTTTGAGCGCCACCAACATCACCGACACCATCAAGGTCACGGTGGAGTACCATGACTGGTCGGCGTCAACAACATTTCTTATGACCTATCCTCCAGAAGAGGAGGTTGTCAACTTCGTTCTGGGCCCCGAAGACGTCGCAGCGGACGGGTTCTATTTCGTTGTCAGCATGCTCATAATGCTCTTGATCGTCATCATTGTCTTGATCATGTTTCTCCTGAATAGGCGCAAGGGCGAGCCGGTCGAGAAGAGCGGTGATGAACTGCTGAGGGAACTCAAACTGGAATAGGCCGCTCACCGACGCCTCATCATAACCGTTATAGCCATAGAATCATTCTCGCATCCGGAGGCGGGTCGGAAATGAAGCTTTGGGCGTCCTTGTACGTGATGGTTTGGCTGTCATTTGCCGAGATCGTTTTCGTAGTGGTGGTGGACCTCGAGAACTACATCCCGCATCTTGTGCCCATACACATCATCGTGGGCATTATGCTCATTCTGCTGGCAGCTTTCAACTCAGTGGAGATCGAGAAGACCCAGGCGCCCAAGAGGATTGCCAGGATCGCAAAGGCATCTATGATGATGGCCATTGGAGCAGCGGTCACGGGTGTTATGCGCGCCTTTATCGACGGCTACGTGTGCTTCATCAGCTTCATTCACGTGACCTTCATAATCGCAATGATCACCCAGGCATCGTCTGCGGCCACGGCATATGACATGTGGGAGGAGAAGGATTTTCTGCATCGGTCGCAGCAGACTCTTACGGATTTCGAAGAAGAGGGAGATGGTTCGGAGGAGACCGGCGATCAGATCGTCTAGAAGCTGCCGGAATACTTTCACTCAACTCCCTTTATAGAGGTTATATACTCTTCTTTACAACTAATCAGGAGGGATAGAGATGCAGACCGTTCACATAGGAAAGAAGGGGGATGAGGTATCGATCAAGTTCGGTTACGATGAGAGACTGGTGGAGGTCGCCAAGTCGTTCTCCAAGAGGAGGTTCGACCCAGAGTCCAAGGAATGGATGGTCCCGCTTTATCTCTACAAGGATGTGGTGAGGGAGTTCGAAGCGCAGACCTGCATCGTGGTGGTGGACAAGGAAATCGAGCGTTACCTTCTGGAAGGCAAGGAGTTCGAGATGGAAGCGACCGAGGTGTTCATAAGGAAGGTCGGGACCGATTACATGGTCTCTTTTGACTACGATCCCAATCTCGTTAGGGAGGTCAAGGCCCTCGATGACAGGAAGTTCGATCCGGACACCAAGGGATGGTTCATCCCGATTAAAGACGAAATCAAGACCTTGCGGGAGGTGATTTCAAGGCTTCAGTTGACGGGGTGCCAGATAAGACTGCATGAGGATCTGCAGAGCTACCTGAAGAGCTGAGAAAGAGTATTTATCGAGTGGTCGCATAATGCTCCAGAACCCAACTATAGAGAGGAGGAGGGGTTTGGAAATCGAGGAACCAAAGGTCTACTCCGTTACGGAGATCACGCATCACATCCGCAGGCTTTTCCAGGGAGACCCGACGTTAATAGAGATTATGATCCGGGGCGAGGTTCACCGGTTCACCACCTCTGGCGCGGGACACATGTACTTCACCTTGAAGGACGAGAGCTGCGAGCTTTCCTGCGTCATGTTCAGAGGCGCGGCCGAGAACCTCGAGGTCACGCTGGAAGACGGACAGAGCGTCATAGTCACCGGATCGGTCGATGTCTACCCCAACAAGGGCAGGTACCAGATGATCGCGACGGACATCAAACCCGAAGGGCTCGGGGACCTCTATATCGCCTACGAGAAGCTGAAGAAGAAACTGGAAGCAGAGGGGCTGTTCAAGGACGAATACAAGAAGCCGTTGCCGCCGTTCCCGATGAGGATAGGCGTCGTCACCTCGAAGACAGGAGCGGCAGTGAGGGACATATTCAAGATACTTGAAAGGAGATTCCCGATTGCCGATGTTGTACTTGCTTCGGCGGTTGTACAGGGAGAACAGGCACCAGCAACGATAGTCGAAGGGATCCAGAGGCTGAACTCACTTGGCAACGTGGATGTCATGATCGTCGGAAGGGGCGGAGGGTCCATCGAGGATCTCTGGTGCTTTAACGACGAATCGGTTGCGAGGGCCGTCTTCGCCTCGAAGGTTCCTGTCGTTTCCGCGGTCGGTCACGAGACCGATTTCACGATATGCGATTTTGTCGCCGATATGAGAGCGGCGACCCCCAGCGCGGCTGCAGAGCTCGTCGTGCCGGATATGATGGACATGATGAGCCAGCTTTACGGAATGAGGGAACAGTTCGAGAACAAGATGATCGAGTTCGTTACGAGGCATCAGGACGCCGTTGCATCGTACGGAACCATGCTGAAGCCCAGGGTGCTTTTGGATCTGGTGAACTTCAACAAGCAGATGTTGGACGAGGTCTACACTGGGTTCTGCGCCTCACAGAAGCATTTTCTGGAGATGTCCAGGCAGAGGATGGAGAGGCTTGGGGGGATGTTGGATGCGGTGAACCCGCTGGCCACTTTGGACAGAGGTTATTCGGTCGCATTGAAGTTGCCCGAGAAGGCGATCATAGATCAGATAGCCGCGGTCGAGGTGGGTGATGGGATTAACCTGATGGTCAGAGATGGTGACATTGAGTGCGTTGTGAAAGGAAAGAAGGAGGTTGAGAGATGGCAGAAGAGTTGAGTTTTGAGGAGGCCTTGAAGAAGCTGGAAGAGCAGGTCCAGGTCCTCAGCGATGGCAAACTTCCCCTGCAGGAAGCACTGGAGAACTTCGAAGAAGGCATCAAGCTGTTCAAGTTCTGCAATGAGAAGCTAAAGGAAGCGGAACAGAAGGTCACGGAACTCGTTGAAGGGGACAAAGGACTCGAAGAAAAAGAGATGAAGTAGTCTCAGAAATTCGAAAGAAGCCCCTTCAGGCGCTCCATCTCCGATCTTACCGCGTCATCATCTTCAGTTGCGCATTTTCCCCAGTATTGAGAGTGTTTCGGCCGTTCCCAGTCTATATGGAGGTCCAGGTGTGTCGGGCCCTTCTCGTTCTCTCCCAAGATTTTCAGGTGGAATCTGGGGTACCTTTTCTTGCCGAAGGGTTTGGTGGCTTTGATATCATCCCCCTCGTTGGTGATCCAGTAGCCGTCTCTTCTGAGAATGTTGAGAGAATTCACGCGGTGGAGCCCTGGAATTTTCGTCCTCACACACTGCCCCCCTGAGATTACTAGATGTATATTGGACTCTTGATGTTATATTTGTTTTCTTTGGGACAATGCTCAAACCCCATACTCCTCCTCGATCCTCTCCAGATTATACCCAAAAGACTGGAACAAACTCTCCCCCGCCTTGAACAGATGCTCCACGTACTTCTTCTTGTCATACTCGTCCCCGTCCTCCACTAGATCCGCGATCTTCAACCTCCCGGACGCCTTCATGCTCTCGCTGTTCACCAGCAGGTACCTGACGACCTCGCCCGGGTTGACGTCCACCATGTGCTCCTCCAGTTGAGTAAGAGCAGCGACCTGATTGCTGAAATGCGCATACTCCTCCAGCGGTTTGGATACTCTTGAAGTGAAGATGAGGTCCTCCAGGTCCACATCCCCGTACACCACCCTCTCCGCCCACACCTTCAACGCCCCCAGGGCTTCGGGTATGGTCTCCTTGAACTCATGTGAATCTTCCGCTTTGGAGAGTATGTCCAACATCTCGTACTGGGCCTTCTTCACTATCTCCGGCGTGTCGCTCCTTCTGGCCTCGATGCCCCTTATCTTCATCTCCCCGTTCTCGAAGAGGCCGTAGTACCTGTTCATCGCACCCACGTCCATGCTCTTGCACGGGAGGAAGACGATCCACTTGTACACGCCCTCGATCTCGATGGGTATCCCGACGTCGTTCCTCAGGTGTTCCGCCACCGCTTTTGGGCTTCCGTTGCCTTCAAGCCAGAGGGAGTCTACTATTCCATGTAAGACCCTGTAGCCGTGCCTCTCTGCTATCTCTGCGGACCGGAGCATTATCTCTCTTCCATAAGCGGTGATGGACTCGTGGCACTCTATTCGGCCGTATCGTGCATTTTTGTAGCCAGTGTATCCAAATGAGCAAACCAGCAAAAATTTCAGGATGTCCGATCTTTCCTTGTATTCCGTTTCCCCTTCTTTCCCCCTCTTCTTGTATACCATCCTTCGCTGGATAACGGGCTTGAGGACTTTAGCAATCAGTCCTACCTGCTTCTCGCAGATGTTGTAGCCGATCTCCGGCACTTTTATCTTGGAATCTGGGCAGCAAGAGCACTTGAGCGTTTCGGGCGAGATGTTGAACCTCACCATTATGCTCGGGTAGAGCGAGGTGTAGTCCAGCTCCAGTACTCTATCGTGGATTCCGACAACCGGCTCGTAGATGAACCCTCCCCTGTCCGTCACCATCAGCTCCTTGGCGGTCTTGAAGTCCTCCGGCAGGTTCTTCTTCCACATCACTGGATGCCCGTCCTTCATCGCTTGATTGACCTGCATGGCAGAGATTGCCGTACCCGGAGAAAGCTTGGCAAGCGTCTGGACCGGGATGCACGAGAGCCTGGCCAGCTCTATCAGTCCCTTCAGACCGCTTTCCATATGCAGGAACGAATTGCCGGTGTCTATGTGCAGCCTTCCTCGCAAAGTGTACAGTGGCGGCTTGTACTCCACCCGTCCGTACCTGAAGTATGATCTGCCCGACCTCTCAGGCCTCGAGCTCTGCTCCTCCCTCCCAAGCTGGATCTCGTCCAATATCCCGTTCGCCTTCGCTCTATTATACAAATATGGTAACAGAAAAGAATCGCCGTTCTTCATGTAGACCAGGTCCGGGTCCGTGAGCCTTACCTCCTCCACCATCCCCCTCAGAAGATCGATCTCATCATCATCCTTGAAGACGCGTTCGCCCACCTTGATCGCCTGCACCGGGTCGTTGAACTTCTTTATCTTGTTGGCGCTCCCGACCTTCACTCCTATCTCGGTATGCTTCAGCTCCGGAAGCGGATATTCCATCGCCATCTGCTCATCCAGTAGAATGAACTCATTGCCCACGTCCACGTAGGCCATGGGGAAGATGCCCCTTTCCACCAGGTACCTCTGGGCCAGCCGGATGTCGATGTTGTACAGCTCGAAGTCCCTGTAACCGCCTTGGGCGTCTATCATCTTCGCCAGGAGCTTGACGTCCTTGTACCTGTAAGGTGTAACGGCCAGAACCTCGAACTTGCCGTCGTAGCCCAGTTTTATCTTCTTTCTTTGGAACGACAAATCCCTGAGCTTGTGCGTGCTGACCACGTCTGCCAGGCTCTTCAGGTTCTTTCTCGACCCGTGCACGTAGAACGTTGGAAAGAACTTCCTGTCCACTAACTTCTCCACCCCGTCCTCGGTCTTTATCCAGGAGACCATGTGGTCCTTCTGGTAGTCGGGATAGGTGTCGAATATCCAGCCCCTCATTCCTTCAGTCCTTCCAGTCTCATTTTGAGAAGCTCGATCTCCTTCTGCTGCTCCAGCAGGATGGACATGAACACGCTCTCCAGTGGCTCCATTCTGTTCGCATAACTAGAAGCCGATGTGTGCATCCTGGCCTTGGTCATCAGGGAATCGAAGATCATCTTGTCCCTGTCCCTCAGCGCCCTCTTGTACGGCAGCCAATCGCTCACGATGCTCTCTATCACTAGCCTATAGGTCGGTACCGTCCTTCCCAATATACCACCTCCGTGAAGTCGTCCAGCGTGGTCTGGTTGTGGGGGACTGGCAAATAGTCGAACCTCTCACCGTTCTCCGGCAGGGCGACCCTGAGGATCTTTCTTCCGAACTCGAACCGCACGTTCTTGTCCGCGCATCCGTACAGAAGTTCCCTGAGTTTCGCCCTCTGGTGCAGGTTGCTCAATTTGTAGTTGGTTATGAGCGATATCGTCCCGTATTCCTTGGTGATCTCTCGTATGGTGTTCACGCATCTTTCCATCAGCTTGTAGGATTCCGCCCGCTCCACGTCCTCGTCCAGGAACAGGTATGGTAAACAGGACACTACCAGCATGCTGGCGCCTTTGTCCTTCACTTCCTCTTCCAATCGCTCGTCAATGAGCGTGGCCATCTGGTAGGCGGTGAACGGTCTCGATATGTTGACGTTCTTGAGGACGTACTTCCGGTCCATTCCGAACCTCTTGGCGAGGTTGGAGAGAACGAACGGATCAACCGAGTTCCCGCCGTCCAGGAAGACGACTTCCCTGTCGAACTGCTTGATCGCTTGCACACACAGCATTGCGGTGAAGTCATACAGGAACTTCGAGGCGCTGTCCATGAAGGCTATCTCAGAGGACTGGAAGGGTCCTATGAAGTTGTCTATGGGCTTGAGAGAGGAGAATACGGATCTCACCTCTGGCAAAAGCTCTACTTCTATCGGCGTTTTCGTTTTCAGTACGGCTCGCATGTTGCTCCCCCGTGTGGAAAATAGCTACTCGAGAGTATTTAATCGGGAATTCAGGGGGGTAGGGTGAAAGTGTTTTGGATGGCCAAGCAAACTCATGAGCTGGAAGGAGAAGTGATAATCAGAAACTCTCCAAGGTGAACTGCTCCCGGATGTGTATCTCCTTCTTCTTGTGAGGTATTCCCAGTTCGTCCATCAGGTAGAATCCATTCTTTGCAGCCTTCGCTTTCCCATGGTTGTTGAAGTACACCCTTGTCTTGTCCGTGACCGAATCCATCTCCTTCAGCTTGGGCACCCACTTGTCCAGTTCCTCGTTGGAGTAAAGGTAATCGTACCTGTTGATCCTGTGGTCGGTGACGTCCTTCTCCTTCTTCCACCAGATGTCGAAGTTCCTGCCATGGAAGCGGACGTATGAATGGTTGGCGGTCGCTTCCTTCGTTCTCGGGAAATATGGACTGTCTATGATGCATACCGCCACGTTCCTCTCCTTGAGCATGTCCGAAAGCTCACCCACGTATTCCTTCCCACTCTCGTCCAGCCAGGAGCTGTGCCTGAACTCCACCACGTAGTCATAGTCGTCCACCTTCAACGCATCCAGCAGAGTCCTCAGCGTGTCGACATTGTTGTCAACCGGCGGACCGTGTTTCTTGAACCTGGGGGACAATTGGATCAGAACCGCGCCAAGTAGATCGTTCTCAGCCAGCGGGGTTATGACCCGGTCCTCGAAGTCCTTCGCCTTGCCCGCAGCCTCTTTTGCATCCTGCAGTATCTTCGAATGCGTGACATCCCTGTGCATCTTCAACGAGAAATCGAAATCGCCTATCCGCTTCCCTTTGGCGATCCAGGCAGCGACCGTCCTCTCCCCTGGCACCGAATAATAAGTGCTGTCGATCTCCACGGTCCGGAAGAACTCCCCGTAGTAGTCGAGCCACTTCCCCCTCATGTCCTTGATGTCCTGAGGGTAGAAAGGCCCTATCCAGTCCTTGTAAGTCCAACCGCACGTGCCCACTCGGAGCATGCTTCCAAATCCCCTCGGTCGATATTAAAACTTCGCGGGTTCAACGCCTTCGCATTCTGTGCTTCCTCAGGGCGAATATCTGGACGAGTGCGCCAGTGACGAATACCATAAGTCCGACCCCAATGCTCAACCCGAGGTCGTACGTGAGTAAGAAGACGCCGGCACCCGTCAGGATGCCGCCGATAAGAGCGGTCGCGCCCGCCACCACCTCCTCGATGAAGTAGTACGCTACCCCGAAGATGATCGCAAGGACGATCACGCCTCCAACGATGCCACCCGTCCCAGGGAAGGTCAAGGAGATCAGGGCGAAACCCATCAGACCCAGAATCAAAGCAAGACCCATCTCTACCAGATAGCCGAAGACCATGCTGAAGAGGATCGCAAGTATCAAGCTCAGGATGAGGGCGAACACCCAACCTCCCAGAAGCATACCTATGATGTATCCAAGAATACCGCCTATGAGGGCCCCAATGAGCGACATCATCATCGCCCAGATGAGCTTCCCGAAAAATGCCAGGACCAGTCCGATGAGAAGTAAGACGATTCCTATGATGAGATCTATGTCCGGGCTTATGATCGCCATTGACTGGAAAAATGTCCATCTTTCTGATATAGTTTTTCACTAAGTTCTCGCACCGGGAAGGCAGAATGCTTTTTATGGACTTAGCTGAATGTTCTCACAATGGAGATTCTCATACTGGATGGGTACGTGGACGAGCCCTCGTGTCTGGGCGTGCCGCCATATGTATCGCCCTATCCCAGGTATCTTGCCGGAGCGATTGAGGATTCTGGACATTCCTATCGTTATCTCACCATAGACCAGTTCAGGAAGGGGGAGGGGCTCGAAGGGGACCTGCTGGTTCTCATTGCCGGTTGTCTTGTGCCCGGGAAGTACCTCAGAGGAATGCCGGTCTCGAACAGGGAGATAGCCCACATCGCCGAGAGTTTCGAGGGTACTAAGGTGCTGGGCGGTCCTCTGGTCAGGTTCGGATTTCACAAGAGCGAGTTCGGGAATATGTTCGACCATCTCGCAAAGAAGGACCTGGACGCTTGTATGTTCGATCTCCTGGAATCTGGCGGTTTCTCGGACAGGGATCGCGAACCCGAAGAGTGGGCCAGATGGGCGGTGAAAGGGGCTGAGATCTCCAAACTGCACCCGGACTTCCCTCAGCCGCTGATCGCGGAGATAGACATGTCCAGAGGCTGTGCTAGATACTTCACCGGAGGGTGCTCTTTCTGCATCGAGCCCATGTACGGGAAGCCTTTCTACCGTGACCCGGAGGACGTCATCAACGAGATAGGCGAGCTCAGCAAGAACGGCGTCACCAACTTCAGGCTGGGCGGCCAGACATGTCTATTCTGCTACGGTGCGGAGGGGATTGGTGAGACCGAGACTCCAGAGCCGAACGTCGACCGAATCGAGAAGCTGTTCATGGGAATACACAACGCTTCACCAAATCTGAAGGTGCTTCATACCGACAACGCTGACCCAGCCGTGATCGCCGCTCATCCGGAAAAGTCCAAAGAGGTTCTGAGACTCCTTGTGAAGTACTGTACCAGTGGCAACGTCCTTTCCTTCGGGATGGAAAGCGCAGATCCAGATGTTATAGAGAAGAACAACCTCAACGCCAAGCCGGAGGACGTGATGAAGGCGATCGAGATCGTGAACTCTGTGGGTGCTGTCAGAGGTCCGACCGGGCTTCCAGCGGTCCTGCCAGGCATCAACTTCATTTCGGGGCTGGATGGAGAGACCAAGGAGACATTCGAGCACAATTTCCGGTTCTTGAAGGATGTTCTGGATTCCGGTCTGCTTCTTAGAAGAATCAACATCAGGCAGGTTCTGGAGGTCAGGGGCAAGTTCCCGGTTCGAAAGCACTACAAGGGATTTCGCAGGTTCAAGATGAAGGTCAGGGAAGAGATCGACAGGCCCATGCTCGAGAGGGTGGTCCCGAAGAAGACCGTACTAAAGGATGTTTACATGGAACTGGCAAGAGGGAAGACCACTTTCGGAAGGCAGGTTGGATCGTACCCTCTGCTTGTGGGAATACCATATGAAACCGAGCTCAACAGATTCATCGATGTCATCATTGTGGACCATGGTCAGCGGAGCATCACTGGAATTGAGCATCCGCTCGACGTCAATACCGCTTCATTGGGCGCACTCGCTTCGATTCCAGGCATCGGTTCAAAGAGGGCTGCAAGGATTTTCAGGGCGAGGCCGATTGGATCCAAGGGCGACTTCATAGGTTCACTGGATGACGAGAGCATCGCAGAAGAGGCCCTTGATTTTGTCAACATCGGCTAGAAATCCAGTACAGTGGTCGCCTGTTTCGCTATCTTGTCTATCTTGTCGTTCGAAATGCTGTCCGTCTCCCCGATGATGTGGGTCCTGACGTTGTCAGGCGTGTACTCCATTATGTTGATTACCGTCGGTATTCTGATCGCATCGCCCATGACCGCGACCGTTCTGGCTGGTATCGTTCCGATTATCATCTCCCACATGGACCTATCCTGAAGCCCGGCAAGTGAGGAAGAGATGTCCGAAGGCTCTTTCATGGACATCACCAACCTGTTGGCAAGCTGGCTCCTGACCTCGTCGTCTATCCTCGAAGGTCTTTGATCGATTAATGCAAGGATCAGATTGAACTTCCTGGTCTCCCTGGCCAGTCTGTTGAATATCGTGTACGAAGCAATCTCCGGCTCCAGGAACTTGTGCGCTTCTTCAAGGAAAACAACCAACCTGGGGCTGTCCCCGATCTTCTCCACATACAGGTTGAACAACCGCCTCGCCAGTATGTTCGCAACGAAGAGGTAGACCATCTGGTCGGTGCCGTAATCGCCAAAATCGAGAACGATGGACCTGCCGTCCTTTATCATCTCCACCATCTGTTTGAACGTGTCCTTGCCGCCCCTGACGAACGAGAACCTGTCCAGCCTTCCTATCCTCCTCTTCACCGCGTTGATAACCGAAAGGTGTATCTTACTCTCATCCACACAGTCCGGGTCGATGTTCCTAATCGCCCTCACCAGGTCCTCGGTCCCTCTTGTCCGGTCCACCTCGTATATCGCATCCCTCATGTTCTGGGTCAGGTCCCTCATCGAGACTATTAGGTCCTCCGGCCGGATGTCCCTGGGGTTGATGATGAACGGCTTTGCCTCGGTGTTCTTGGGGTCCAGCGAGAAGACCTCCACCCTCTCCGGGAAGTAGTACTTCAGCCCCTCCATGTTATCCCCCCTGGAGTAGATTCCGTATTCGCTGTGCATGTCGAATATGAGCACCGAACCCGCTCTTTTTGCGAGTATGCCGAGACACACCAGCTTGTTCAGGATGCTCTTGCCCATGCCCGTTCTACCGAAGATCCCGAATGGTTTCTCGGTCAGCTTCTTGAAGTCCAGATGGACCATGAACTCCTCCACGCCCCTGATGGAACCGACCGGAGCGGAATGCTTGTTCACCTCGTAGATGCGTTCAACGTCATCTTTCGTGGCATGTCTGGCCTCGGCGAAGTATGGGGGTATCGTCTGGGCCTCAGAGAGCTCGTTCGTCTCCTTGTCTATCAGCTGGATCGGCCTAAGGACCGCCTTGGAATAGAATATCCTTCCACCGTAGCCCTCGTGCGTCGTACCCGATGGTATTATGGAATCCCTCAATGTCGAACCCGCCAATCGTTCCGCGATCTCCAGGTTCTTGTTCACCACGTCCTCCACGATGCAGTAGAACTCGTAAGAATTTCCCTCGACTATGATCGGGTAACCAATCCGCAGGTCCTCCGGGTTGTCCAGCTCCAGCTTGGCCTCCAGTCCTTCCGACACGGACGCCGATATTATCTCTCCTATCTTAGCCTTCATTTCAGATCACGACTCACTTTGTCTATGTACTCATGATAAGCGCTCTTCCTGCTGCCTTCGGTGAATGTCAACCCCTCCAGTATGTCCCCAGCCGAAAGTCCGGAATCCCCCGCGATGTCAAACATCATGTCCTCGAACACGTTCTTGAACTGTCTCACGGTGACCGCGAACCTGTGCGCTTCCAGTAATGGATAAGGGTAGCCCAGGCAGAGGCCGGAGTTGGAGTATGCAGCAACGTTGGAGAGAACCAGACCCGGCTCGTGCTTGAAGGTCCCGATGTCCACCCTGAACCACTTGGGGGCGTCCTTGTGGAACTTGGCGAAGTAGATGGCGCCGTGCAGAGTTCCCCGATGGTTGCTCTCGAAGTACTCTGGCACCCTCACGTAGGCTATGCCGTTGCCGATCCTGAATATCTCCTCGTCCCTTCTGGGGTTGTTGAAGGCGTGTGTGTGAGAATCCTTTGAGACGCCGATGAGCATGTTGTCGTTCTCTCTGCAAGCTTGCACCACATCGCCCATCCAGTCCATGTCCGGGTTGTATGATGCGAGCGCCCCATCAATCGCCACAATGCAATTCTTGTTCTTCCTGCAGGCCGAAAGAGCGACCTCCCCCTCTATGCAGTACCTGAACTCGTTCATCATCTCCTTGTGGGCCTGGTTGGAACTGCCTTTGTGCTTGAAGATCATCCGGTGCCTCTCGCTCTGTGAGTTGACGATGCTCTTCCAGGTCGAGATCATGACCGGCACGTCGATCGCTTCCGAATCGACCAGCTGGTAACCGTCGTTCTTGTGTGAGTACCTCAATGCACCGACCCTCACGATGCCAAGCCACATGCTTGAGACATTCAGTAGAAACGTGTAGGATCCATCAATGGCCACCATATCCAGTGCATCTTCCGACGGTCCGAAGCCCTTGAAGCTGATGGCGTTGAAGTCTATCTTGTGCTCCTCCCTGAAACGGGAGATGTCCCCCAGCTGGGTCTTGATCCCATCCAAGAGGACGCCGTGATTCCCTCCACCTGCATCCATCTTCATCTGAGTGCAGTGTTGTGTTTGATGTCATATATAAGTGAGAATGGGGGAGGTGAGTGAAAATGAATTATCTGACTACCTCAATCCTCGACTCCTGCTCCGGGGTCATGCTTATCCGTATCTGCCCCTGGAACCTGTCAGCGACCTCCACCAGATGCGTAATCAAGATGATCTTATCAAAGAACTCCCCCATATTGAACAGCTTCTGTACGAACAGGTCTCTATTGGTTTCAGTGTCCAATGATCCAAGGTCACCCTCATCTATGAACAGCGTCTTCATCCTTCCATAGGTCCGACCGACCTGCGGCATGCTGGCCAGTTCCTTTGCAATCGCGAACCTCAAAGCCGCATTTATCTGCGTCCTCTCACCCCCGCTGAACTCCGCCACATCATGCCATTCCGCGTCAGGACCTTCGACCTCTATCTTGACTCCGTAGACGCGATCTTCCTCATGCGTCCTCAACTGCACTCTGCTGAACCGTCCATCCGTCAGCTCCGACAGGTTCTGAGAGGTCTCTATCTCCAACGTCGGCAGTAACTGGTTAATCGCGTACATCACCACACCCTTCCGGTGCAGGATGTTGTCCTTGAGGATCGAGTACACCTCGCTCTTGGCTCTCAGCTCCTCTGTTTCCTTCTCCACATCTGCAAGCTTCTTGGTATCCGCTTCCAGCTCGGTTATCCTCTTCTGCAACTCTTCGATCTTCACCATCATCCCATGAATCTCTCTGTCCAGCTCCCTCTCTCTGGTTCTGAGCTCTTCCAGCTTCTCCTTGCTCTTCCCGTACTTCTCTTCGGCGACCTTCTTCTCCTTCTCACGCTCTTCCGCCTCTTTCAGTGCCTTCTCTTCCTTCTCCTTCTGGGAGTTGAGCTCCTCCAGGAGCTTGGTGACATCGCCCATCTTCTCGAGTCCTGCCCTTGCATCTTCCAGTTCCTCTTTCTTGTCCTGCAGTTCATCGATCTGTGGAGCTATCTCTCCCAGTCTCTGCTCTTTCTTCTCGTCAAAACCGACCTTCCCGATCTCCTTAGTGAGCCCCTCGATGTCCTGCTCGATCTTGGAGGCCGATTCATCGTGCCTCTTCTTCTCTTCTTCTATAAGACCCCTCATATCCGAGACGTTCTCTTCGATCTCGGTGAGCACAAACGAGTCCTTGCTGATTCCTGAAACCTTCTCAGTGACCGCCTTGAGCTCCTTTTCCGCTTCCGTTCGTTCCGTTTTGATGGTGTCAATGATATCCTTCTGATCCTTGAGCCAGTCAATCTCCTTTCTGATCCTGTCGATCCTCTCGGTCAGCGAACCTTCTTTTCTCAAGAGGTCAAATGCCTCTTCTTCTCCTATGTCAGTTGATAACGATGCGATCCTCTCGCTCTGCTCCTTCACCCTCTTGTTGAACGATGCGACCTTAACCCGGAACTCGCTTTCTATGTTCTCCCCCTGCTTGCTGTGGAGCTCCAGCTGTTTCTTCAGTGAGGCGCTCTTCTGCTCCAGCTTCGTGAGCTTCTCCCTCTCCGCGACCAGTTTGTCGTAGTTCTTCACGTCCTTTTCGAGCGTCTTCACCTTGCCTTTCAGCTCTTTGGAGTCCTTGCTTTCCAGTTCCTTTCTCTCGATCTTCTGGATGAGGTCCTCTATCGTCCTCTTTTTGTTCTCTATCTGGTCCACTAGCTTGACATAATCCTCATGGTCGCTCTCCGACCTCTTGAACTTCTCATCGGCGACCAACAGCTCCTTCTTGACCCTATCGAACTTCTCCTTCCCGAAGTCGAACTTCTCCTGCCTTTCCTTCAATTCGTCCTTGAATTCCGGCAGTTTGGCTGTGCTTTCTCTCCTGACCAGCATCTCCCTCTCTGACGTCTCTATCTCCCTTCTGGCCTCTCTGAACTTTTTCTTCGCGAGCTCCTGCGCCTTCTCGAACGTCTCCAACCGGAACAGTTTCTGGAATATCTCCAGCCTCTTCGAACCGCTCTCGGCTCCTAGCTCCTTCATCTCCTCCTGCCGGACGAATGTGGAGTTCCTGAAGCCGTCGTAGTCCAGTCCGATGATGTCCTTGATGATCGCTTCCAGTTCGGGTATCTTGCCCCCGATGAGGTTGCCGTCCTTGTAGAGCTCCAGGTAGGTTGAACCGTTGGTAGCGACCCCCCTTCTCACCTCGTACCTGTTGCCGGCTTGATGGAACACCAGCTTGACATGTCCGCCGTTCCTGACGATGTCGGTTATCTTGATGCCAGATATGTCCGTCCTTGACGTTCTCTTGTACAGTGCGAATGTTATCGCGTCCAGAATCGAG
>JAUVHO010000066.1 GCA_030593295.1 Methanomassiliicoccales archaeon
GCCAGTCAGATACCAACACTCTCCAGAGTCCCACGGACCAGGATATACTCCACAATGAACCAGCTTCACGAGAAGGGGCTTGTTGAGATCATACCCGAAAGCCCGATCAAGTACAAGCCGGTCCACATTGAGGACTTTCTCGAAAGGGTAGCAGAATCTCACAGGCAATCAGCGGATGAGATCGCGGAGAAGAAAGACCTTCTGATGAACGAATTCGCGGTCAGAGCCATCGTAGAGGCCGAGGAGACAGGACGATTCGAAGCGATCTATGGCAGAAGGAACGTGAGGGACCGTTTGAACCGAATGTATGAGGACTCTGAGAACGAGATCCTCTCGGTGGGGACCGTGCTGAGCCCGATAAGAATCGTCAGATCAAGGCTTCCCGCTATCGAAGAGAAGTTCAACGCTGGAGTGGACATCAAGTATGCGTTTCCCATTGACGGCACGAACAGGGACAACGCCCAAATCCTGTCGCAATATGCGGATGTCAGGAACATAGATCTATCATTATCCATGTACTATCTGGTGGTAGATTCAAAACAGGCCCTACTGTGCCACCCGATGCCTTCGGACGAGAGCTTCCTCAAGGGGGACGACATCGCCATCTGGACGGACGACGAAGGAATCGCTGAGGCTTTGAGGAACATTGCTTTGAGCGTTATCGAACAAGGTCAGGACATCAAAGTGGTCGACTACACGACTCCACTTCTGCAATCGGCAAAGGCATACATCGATCTGCTGGGACTCAGGTCTAGTCCCATCTTCGATTCACTCGCTAGAACGATTGCCGAAGAACTCTCATCCGAATTCAAATCCACGACACTCGTCGCCCTCATCAACGAACTGTCGACATACTGGGAAGAGAACTCCTTGGGTGAACTGAAGATAGTGAAGAAAAAGCCTCTGACAATTCAAGTATCCCAATTCTTCAAGTGCGGAGCAAAGGAGCCCAAAGAACCGCACACATTCTGTAAATTCACCAGATCACTTCTCAACGGGGTCTTCGCGAAGAAGCTCAAACGGAAGACTGAGATCATAGAACACAACTGTCTGGGAGAATCCGACGGTCTCTGCCACATGAGTTTTGTCTTGAAGTCGACTTGAAACGGACTACTGACGACACCTGTTCACGAAGCCTGATGATCTCAATCTCTCAAGGGCCTTCTCATATCTCCCCCTGTCTCCAAGCAGATTGTTGACAAGGTCCATCTGGAAATGACTTCCCCTCAGCATTCTGACCTCTACAACCATGTCGAGGCCTTCTTCAAGAACAAACTTGATGACGACCCCTAGAGCCATACCGACCGGGCAGAGATTGGATGTGGGACGGTACTTCACTCGGATGTTCTCCTCCTCAACGCTGATCCAATCCCTGCTGACGATGCCCATCTCTTCGAGTGTCATGGGAACCCCAGGATCATTGACCTCGTGAAGAATCTCAAGGATGATGCTTCTGGAAATCCTCCTCTTGTCAGGGAGCTGAGCTACGGTCGTTAAGGTCACCGGTCCCTCAATTGACGCATTTATGACATAAACTATACGTTGTCATCTAGTGGGATTACATCCACGGAAGGGTGGGACGCATCATCGCAGAAAGGGGCCGAAGTTACTTCTTTTTATATCTGAATGACAATTCAACAATAAGGTTTCAATCCTGGAGATGTTGATATGAGGTGGGCGAAAGTCGTTTCTCTTCTGGTAACGCTGGCATTGGTAGGAACATCATTGGGCATACTTCTCCATTCTAGTCCGGTCGCGATGTCCGGAGATGACCCGCCCGAGGTTTCTGCCTACAACCCGGTCATCGATCAGATAGTGCAGAACGTCTCATTGCAGAGCCTGTACAGATATAACTATGACCTTCAGAACTTCAGCACGAGGCATCTTCTCGCACCTGAGCTGAACCTATCTGCCGATTACATCTACAACGAATACGCGAAGAATCCGGGAGTGATCGTGGAATCCCAGTATTTCTTGTACAATGGCCGATGGGTTAGGAACATAATAGCGACCATCCCAGCCTTCAACAACGCCAACGCGACCACGTACATTCTTGGAGGGCACTACGATTCCATCAGCAATACCAATCCCATGGTCACCGCCCCGGGTGCGGATGATGATGGTAGTGGAACGGCCGCCGCCTTGGAGGCCGCTCGATTGTTAAGCGGGTACAAGCTCAATGCGACCGTTATCCTTGCGGCCTGGACGGCAGAAGAGTTCGGACTCCACGGATCCAGATACTACGCCAAAGAGGCAAAGAGAGCTGGCATGGACATAGGCGGAATGATACAGCTGGACATGATTGGTCACGATCCGAACGGCTTCATGGGCCTTCGGGCCGTCAGCAATGCACAGTCGTCATGGCTACTGAGCGAGTTCTACGACGCGAACCAGGATTACTCGATTGGATTGAACATGGCAACGTCCATCGATCCCACGGCGAGGTCAAGCGATCACGCTCCGTTCTGGGACGAGGGATATCCGGCGATCTTCGGGATCGAGACGGACTTCAGCGCCTACTATCACTCCCCACAGGATCTAGTAAGCAACATGAACTTCGAGCTTGTGACCAGGACAACCAAGACAGCAGTGGCGACAATAGCCAAGATCGCGGGCATCATAACCCCGGGGGACGGCGTCATTGTTCTGGACAAGACAAGTTACGATCCATCTGATCCTGTGGAGATCTCGCTCTACGATACGGACCTCAATACGAACCCGGGACTGGCGGAGACCGTTCAGGTCAACATAAGGAGCGTCGCTGAGCCTTCCGGTGAGCAGGTCACATTGACAGAGGTCGCACCTGACGAAGGTGTGTTCAAGGGAATCATTCCTCTGACAAGCGCGGTCTCCGTGCCTGGACAGTTGACAGTACACAACTCGGATGTCCTGAATGCGACGTACCAGGAAGCCAACCCCGCAGGACTCAGATGGGTCAACGCGGAGGTAGATGGCGTACTTCCTTTGATCTCCAACGTGGCGGTCGTCCCTTCAGTGACCACGGCGACGATAACTTGGGACACAAATGAGGACACGGACAGTCTGGTGAACTACGGGCTGACGACCGGTCTGGGCAGCTCTGAGTCGGATTGGCCGCGGATCACTTCACATTCCATGCTCCTGACAGGACTGAATCCTGGAACCCAGTACTTCTTCGACGTCACCTCGACCGATCTCGCGGGAAACACCGCATTTGACGACAACGGCGGTGCGAAGTACAGCTTCATGACCCTCACTGGATCATCCGACATACCGGCCTACGGATATGTTGGCTGGGTAAGGGAAGAGGAACCCACCGGCAATCACTTCACCGACCCGGAGATACTCGTTGGCTACAGCCACAATAGGCACACGACCTACCAGGGCGCGGCACAGTTCCAGGTGAATCCCATTCCTGCAGGTGCAACGATCACCAACGCCACGCTGCAGATATACGGTGGCAGATGGATCTACGACATGGATGACTATCAATGGAACATCACACTGCTCAATTCTTCGATTGACGCCAACTGGGTGAACCACGCCTACGGCGACATCGATGGTGCTGAAGCCGACCTTGTAATGACGCCGATCCTAGATGACGTCGACCTGGTGCCGGGAGAATGGGACTACTTCCACTTCCAGCCTTCCGAATACACCTTGCTGAGACAGCACTTCAACAACTCCAAGATCTCGTTCCGAGTCAGTGGACCAACGAGCGCCACGTTCTTCAACAGGGGTCTCATCTTCGCCTGGGTCTCCGGATACTCATCGGGTTCGAGCTTCGCGTCTCCGTTCTCGCCCCGACTGACTGTAACATACTCCATGACCGGGGACATTTTGGGCCCGGACACCATCAATCCTCAGGCTAACAGGGAGAACGGAGCGGGAGATCCACTTCTGGTCATTTCCGCCACGACCACCGATGTTGGACTGGGAGACAGCAACATCACCAATGTAGAGTACTATATCAACACCGACCCAGGGGTTGGGAATGGGATCGCGATGGCGCCGGTGGACGGTGCATTTGACTCTCCGGTCGAGGACTCGACCCTATCTTTGGATGTCTCAAGCTGGACTCCCGGTGTGTACTCGTTCTACATGAGAGGCAGGGACGAGGCCGGGAACTGGGGATCGCCGACCCAGATGGAAGTGTACATCACACCGCCTCTACCTCCATCGAACGTTGATGCGAGCCTGGAAGGGACATCCTTGGAGAATGTGAACGTCACATGGACACTATCATTGGACGACGGACAGGGAGATGACGACATCGACCACTATGCGGTCTATGCTGGTTCAACTTACGATAAGACCGCAGAATCGTACGCCTTCCTTGGAACGGTTCCGTCCGGCACGGACTATTTCATCCACGCGCTGGCAGGGAACGGGAATCCAGACAGCTACTTCTACGCTGTACTGGCCAACGAGACGTTCGGCAATGCGAAGAGGGCGGACAACCAGGCAGGCAAGTTCGCTCGTTCTCTTTCAGTGGGGGTGAATCTGTTATCGAACCCGCTGTCAGTGGCTGACTACGCTGTAGAATCCGTTCTTCAGACCGTTGTCTACGACCGGGTCTGGCAGTACGATCCACTAGCCATGTACCCGTGGACGAAGGTGGACACGACCAAGCCATATGGCGGGAGTTTCGATACCACTAACGAAAAGGCTTTCTGGGTCAGGGTCACATCAGCAAGCATCTACGCTGTTGCCGGCAAGGTTCCGGACATGGTCACGGTCAACCTCAAAGCCGGCTGGAATCTGGTCGGGTACCCATCACTTATCCCGAGGGATGTGGCAGAGACCCTGATGGGGATAGGATTCTCGAGAATCGAAGGCTACGAAGGTGCGGCACTTCCATACAACCTGAAACGGCTGTCCGATTGGGATTACCTGTATGCAGGACAGGGCTACTGGATATTCGCAAGTATGGATACTACCTGGGATCTCGCCAACTAGCTGGAGAACATATTCCCCTCAGGCTTCGGTCTTCGCCGGCGGCGGAGGAGCGTCCCTCGCTTTCTCAAGGCCTTCTGAGATCTTGAACATCAACAGTCCTCCTGCAACGACCAGTATCAGGATGAACTCGACATTGATATTGTCCGATCCACCTTTGTAATCAAAGTAATCGTTGATGACGTTCGCCCCTATGTGCATGCATATGCCGCCGATGAAAGCAAGGGTGAAGTACCATGCATTGAAGACGCCCTCATTAGAGAAGGCGATGGAAGTACCCAAAAGGACAGGCAGAATGCTTGCTGTCAAGAACGGCGCTCTGATTTCCTGCAGCCAAATCTTCAAACGGCCTGCCATAGGCCGGTCAAGAACTGCCTGAGTTACAAAAGATTGCAGTAGAAAAACACCCAGTTCCAGCCTCAAAGACCTTCGAAAATCATTATATAAGGAATTCGCCTATTGGCAAACGATGGCTCCAAATCTGACCTTTGGCGTTGCCGAAGAATTGGACCTCATGGAGAAGAGATTGAGGGATTGTTCGCTCACGGAGGTGGAGACGCTCACCGAAATCGCATCCTATGTCGTGAACTCGGGGGGCAAGCGTATCAGGCCCATCGTCACCCTGCTTTCCTTCAGGGTTGTTGGCGGAGAGGATGTCGGCAAAGCGATCAATATGGCCACAGCCATAGAGCTCATTCATACCGGGAGCCTGATACATGACGATATCAACGATGGCGGGGAACTCAGGAGGGGGCGCACCTCAGCCTTGAAGAAGTTCGGTCTTGAAGATTCCCTGGTAACCGGCGACTTCTTGTTCTCCAAGGTGCTCGAACTGGGAGGACAGTTCGGCGAAGAAGTGATCCTGATCACCGCGGATGCTTGTTCCAGCCTTCCTTCGGGAGAGGTCCTTCAGAGAAGATTCAGGTTTGATCCCTCAATCACGGTGGACCAGTATGTCGGAATGACCGAGAGGAAGACGGCCAGACTGATCTCGGCAGGAGCTAGATCGGGCGCCTTGATCGGTGACGGGACATCTGACCAAGTGCAAAGGCTCGGAGAATTCGGCAAGAACCTGGGCATCACATTCCAGATAGTAGACGACATTCTGGATGTCGTCGGTTCGGAAGAGAAAACGGGCAAGAAGATCGGTTCCGACATCCGCGAAGGCAACATCACACTCCTGTCCATATATGCCATGAGCAACGGCAGCGAGAATTCAAGGGAGGAACTCCTCGGCATCCTCAAGAACGATTCAAAGTCCGAGGACGACGTGGCGAGGACAATTGAGCTCATAAGGGAGATGGGGGGACCGGAGAGGGCATTCCAAGAGGCCAGCATGTACGCCAAACGTGCCAAGGAGCAAGTCTCGATTTTCGATAATGAATACAGGGATGCACTGGAAGAACTCGTCGATTACATATTGAACCGTGAGAGTTAATGCGGAAGCATGCCGGGTTCTTGATCTAGATGAACACAATTGAATAGAGTGATTGATATTCCCAAAATCATTGAAGGCGTTTGTTGAACGGAGTGAAGTGTATTGAGAGACATCATAGTCGTGGGGGCTGGACCAGCGGGCAGTTCTGCAGCCAGATGCGCGGCTTCACAGGGCTTGGACGTTCTTCTGCTGGACAAGAGGAAGGAGATCGGGAAGCCCGTCCAATGCGGGGAGTTCGTTGCATCCAAGAAGGAGGTCGTTCGAATGTTCCCACATGCCGATGGACTTGACGGTGTTGACCTCATACCTGGAAGCGTCATCCAACAGAAAATCACGGGCATCAAGATATTCTCCCCGAAGGGGAAGGAGAACCAGATGTCGTTTGACGGGTTCACAGTGAACAGAGATGGGCTGGACTCACATTTGGCATCACTTGCTGAAAAGGAAGGCGTTGAGGTCTTGACCAACACGGTGGTGACAAGGGTCTCAGGAAACGAGGTGTTCACCAGGGATGGACGGCACGAAGCGAAGGTGATCGTGGGCGCTGACGGTTCGAGATCCATAGTGGCCAGGTCGGTCGGACTTGAGTCACCCGTGCGGCTCTATTCGGCGCTCACCTGCCAAGTTGATGGTGACTTCGGATCGGACCTGTTGATGTTCTTCGGTAGCGTGGCACCGTTCGGCTATGCTTGGATCATCCCCAAGAACAAGTGTGCCAATGTGGGACTGGGCGCGACCGACAGGCTCGCGAGCAACAATATCAGAAAGCTCTTCAACAAATTCATCGAGGAAAGGGGCTTCGAGCCCAACCAGATAGCTGGAGGATTGGTGCCCATGGGAGGTCCAGTTGACAAGACCGTCTCTGGGAATGCACTGCTGGTCGGGGATGCGGCCGGACACGTTATGGCGACCAACGGCGGGGGCGTCAACGTCGCCATGATATGCGGGAGGATTGCTGGAGAGTGTGCCGCAGACACTGTGTTGAAACGAGTTCCGCTCCTGAACTACGAATTAAGGTGGAGGGAAGTCGTCGAGGGTCCGCTTGAAACTGCAGCTAAGACGATGAAACTGGCGAACCTGTTCCACGGCTCGGACAGAAGGCTTGAGTTCGCCATGTGGGTCCTCGGTAAGAAGGGGATGGAGAGGGCCATCAGATGTCAGAGAGTTTTCCGGGGATGATGTCTGGAAACATGCCAAAAAGGATTAAGCAAAAGGTGGTTATCTCTTGGTAATGAGGATACAATTCCTGGGTGGGGCCAGCAAGGTCGGTTCTCTTGGGATGCTTCTGGATCACGGCCAAGATCTCCTGTTGTTCGACTACGGATTCCTGCCTTCAAAACCTCCTGGATTCCCTATGGATGCTCCTCCGGTGAAGAGCTGCTACTTCACACACGCTCACATAGATCATTCCGGAATGGTCCCGTGGTTATGCTCCAGACACAACACGACCGCCTACGCAACACCTGTCACTGTCGCGACCTCCGAGCTTCTCTTTCGTGATTCGATAAAGGTGACCAATCTGGAGGGTTACGCATTCCCGTATGATGAAGAAGACCTCATGGCGACCAGGGACAACCTGAGGGACATGCGCTTCGGGGAGACCAGAAGGGAAGGCGACCTGGAGATCACCAGCCACCCCGCTGGACACATACCCGGGGCGACCATGTACGAGGTGATGAACCGGGAGGTCGTCCTGTTCACTGGGGACATTAACACTGCCAATACCGAGCTGGTCTGGGGCGCCAAGCCCGTGAAGTGCGACACTCTGGTTCTGGAGTCGACGTATGCCGGCAGAAGGCATCCCGACAGGTTGCAGCTTGAGCACGATTTCCTGAAGAAGGTCAGGGCTACCATTGAAAGGGGAGGAATTGCTCTGGTCCCAGCATTCGCCGTTGGCAGGACCCAAGAGATGATGCTCCTGCTCAACAAGAAGAGGTTCGATCTTTGGGTGGACGGAATGGGCAAGGAGATCACCCGAATCTATCGTGCATTCCCCGAATCGGTGAGGAACCCACGCAACCTGAGAAGGGTCATGAAGGACTCACGGCAGGTAAGGAGCGAGACCGGAAGAGAGAAGGCGCTCAGGGGAGAGGTCATCGTGACCACCAGCGGGATGATGGACGGTGGACCAGTGATTCGCTACATGGAAAGGATT
>JAUVHO010000060.1 GCA_030593295.1 Methanomassiliicoccales archaeon
ATATCGCTCTTCTTGTGGACCTCTCCCACTGCAACGGAGCCAAACAGCATGGCAGCCCTGAGATGCGGCACTCTTTCAAGCCGATTGATGAAATCGATAAGCGGCAGGGCGAATTCATCCGGAATCACTCTCGACACCATCACTTCTATTATGCGTAACAGAATTGCGGCTACTTAAGACTTTCTGTAAGTATGTAACAGAACGGGAAGCGGATATACCCTCAGAATCGACATACACACACGTCTCGAAAAAACAATAAACACCCCTCGTCATTGAGCTTTCGGAGGTTGAATGAGGAAGGACATCGTTGTGATCGGCGCTGTTTGCGGAATCCTGGCCCCCATCATCTGGTTCATCTTCTACCTTATCGCCTGGAGCCAGAGCCCCTGGTATGAGTTCGGCGGACATTACCTGAGCGATCTCGGCGTTGGCGAAGGTGCATGGGCCTTCAACACCGGTGCTGTTATTGCTGGCTATTTGGCGATCCCATTCTCGGTCGGTCTTTGGGTCATACTCAGGCCCGGATGGTTGCCCCTGATCGGAAGTGCTGTGGGCATCGGAACTGGCATTCTGCTGATGTGCATCGGTATCTTCACCGAGGATTACGGCAGTCTTCATTTCGTGGTCAGCGGTCTCTTCTTCACCTTTGCTGCGTTCTTCCAGATAATCATGGCTTGGCCCCTGATCCAGAACCCCAAGACGAAAACCGTTGGCTGGGCCGTGACGATCATGATGTTTGCCACGGTGCTCTTTGTCGGCACCATCCCACCCATGACGCTCCTTGAGACGATCGCGGTCTTTGAGATACTGGTCTGGACACTGATCGTGGCAGCGCTGTTGTTGTTCATTAGCACTAGGGAGATCGGGCGCCCCATTCCCGCCAGCGCACCCGAGAAAACAACTATATCTTCGTAACCCGATTACGTCCCGGCATCCAGAATGGATGGAGGCTAAATTCGAACGTGGGCAGAATAGTGAGATACATCAAGTGGTCGACTTGAGGGATATTGATTAGGGTATCCCCTGCTTCGGTGAAAGTATCGGGGGCCTGGACCTTCTGCTTCGGCAGCGGGTGTGTGGGCACCGGTCCTCGTGCCACCAGGGAAGGACTGGCTTCTCATTATCGGCCCGGATAATAGCCCAATAACGCTTTTCAACCAGCCAAGCGGCTTTTCTTCTGGATTCGACCCCGATCAGGTGACCTGATGGAAAGCGGCGATGTATCTCTGGAAGAGTTCCTGCTGAAAGAGCACGAGCAGTCCTACGAGCAGTTGAGGAACATGGACCGCATTCTCACCACCTTCTTCTGGCTGTTCATCACCCTTGTCGTTGCAGTGATCTTGGTCGTGGGGGTCATAATCGGCATCAGCGGCATAGATGCTAACATTCTGATATTCATCTCTTTGGCGTGCATCGTGCTTTTGGTGATAGGATTGGCCATGCTCCAGTTGTCCCTTCACTTGAAGGACAGGCAGAACCTGGTTGCCGCATACCTGCAGGAGATGGTGCTCTATTTCATGGGCAAAGGCCTAAAACCCGTCGGAGGCGCTCCAAGGAACCAGGAAGCGGCCAGGATCCTCGATTTCAAATACGTCTACGATGACAGCCACCGAAATGACTGGCACATGAGGAGAAGGGACCACATTCAGGGATATGGGTCGTACGATGAAGCAGGAGACGCCTGGACATCCGGGCATCCTCTGGCGAACAAGATGATGTCCTTCAATATTCTGATGCTCAGCGGTCTTGTAGCCTTTACTGTCGCAACACTTGCTGCAGGTGTGATATGGGGAGGCTCAGGATACGGCATCCAGACGACCGGAGAGTACCTCTATTTCGGCCTGGTGCTCGGGATGGAGTTCTTTGTCTCGTCATGGATATTCTTCAGGTTCATTCTGAAGTCTCGGATGAAGGCCAGGAGGGAGTTCGCGGATGAGGCTTTCAGGAGGAAAAGGGAGGAGTGGTTCGGCGGAACGCCTGGTCCGAAGAAGGTAGATGAGCTGATAAGGTCCAGCACATCATGGAAGAAAGAGATCAGCGTGAAAGAGGATTAGTCTATTCGAACAGCTTCGCCACGTTTATGTCCTGTTCCTCACCCATGCTATCGGCCACTGGTCTGCACTTTGTTCTCAGCAGATACGCGATCGGCCTGTAATCGTGTTCAGAGAAGGATTCCCAGTTCGCCATTCCTTTGGCGACGAGCAGTGTTGCATTCTCCACTCTCTTCAGCAGTTCTGGATCGAGTTTATTCATCGGCACCCCGACCGCGAACGCGTTCGTTGTGGATACTTCATCCACCATCTTGTCTATTCCGAACTCCCGGACATCTTCTATTGTGGCATCCGTGAGAATCGGCTCCCCTCTGGCAACGTATGTGAGATGGATATCGAACTCCTTCAGTTCCTTGATGAGGACCCTGTCGAATATGATCTCACCACAGTTGTCGCCGAAGAGGAACACATCACCGCCCTTTTCCAGAATCCTCTTCATCTCCTCCGTGTCGTCCCTGCCCAGTCCTTCCTCAAGGATCGAATTGAACCCCTGCAACAGCTCTTCTGGCGCCTCGATGGAGGAACCTATCCCGAAGTCCAGAACGTTCCCGGCAATCGAGCATATGACCGCAGCCTTGAACCTGTCATCAGAGCTCTCCACGAACTCCTCTGCCAATGGGAACAGCTCCAGTGCCACCTTGTTGCTCCGTTCCTTCATCCCCTTGTACGGGTCGTCGGTTCCCAAGATGTCATAGACCGCTCTGTGAACGACCGTGGCCACATCCGCAGACACCGCTGGGTCCTTGTACTCCTCATTCAGAACTTCCATCGCCCTCTTCATCACTTCCGGTCCCAGTTCCTCATCCACGAGGTTGGCCTCGTAAAGGCACCTCTTCAACAGGCACGGAACGCACTCTGGCTGTATCTGCACGTTCTAGACAAAAGGGGACATGGGTAAAAACATTACGCGTTCAGATATTTATCCCGATCTCGCTGAGCTTCTCCGGAAGGTAGGTATCCGTGACGTAGTCCAGTCCGTACTTGGCCAGCGCCTGCTGTTCCGCCTTCTTCTTTATCTTCAGCATGGTCTCTATCTCGTCCTTCCAGAACCTGTCCTTGAACCTCGGGTCGGTGAGTTCTGATTCAAGCGCTCTTATGTCGGAGCTGTTCAGCTTGTCCGTGGGAAGGTCGTAGTTCAGAATGTCCGATGACGTGATCCCGAGGTACTGCGCGGTGGGCGTGGCCAGATACTCAGAGATGTGCGCGGTCTTGATGGCCCCATATGCTATGGAAGCGAATATCCTGAACGACCATGGGTCACCGTCCACGAAGACTACTATGGGCAGGTTCAGCTCCTTGTTCAACCTCTTCATGAACCTTCTCGTTGACCTCGCTGGCTGTCCCTTGAGATGTACCAGAACACAATTCGCATCCTCGTCGAACCCGTTCTCAACCAACCGGTCGAACATACCGCCCGTCTCTATCGCTATGACGAACTTCGCGTCCGTGCTCAGAAGCTCGATCTTGTCCTCCTCCACGTTGTAAGGTATCCCGTATCCAGAATCTCCAACGTCATCCCTGCAGTTGATCTTCTTCTTCTGACCTTTCCTGTTCCTTTCCCTTAGTGTGACGTTCCCCATGACCCTGGCCCCGTCCTCCTCGGGTCTCAGCTTCAGGTCCTCCCTCATGCACTCGGTGAGTATTTCCAGATCCTCAGCAAGATTATTCGATTCGTCCTGTGAGGAGAACTTGGCCATGTCCCAGCCTTCAGAAATGTAGTACATCTCTCTCAGGGTGGAGGATTTGTCACTTTTTATCATCTCCCTGATGAAGTCCAGCATGTACATCGTTCTCAAGAGCATGTACGCCCCGCGGAGCTTCTTGGCCGACCTGATGCCCTTGGTCGCTCCGTACTTCCACACACCCTTGCTCGCAACGAACCTAATGTTGCTCTTGGCCCGGATGGGGATCTTCATGTTGGGTATCTGCCCCTTGTCCAGCTGGTCGTATATCTCTTCAGCCAGCTCGTGCAGCTTCTCAACCGGCCTCTGATGCCTCTCTTCCAGTTCCGTCAGCTTCATGACTTTCGTCATCCAATTCCTCCTCGACTTCGTCGTAATCGAGTTCCTCTTCGGGTTCTTCCTCTATGATCTCCTCAATAGTGGGAGGTCTCATCTTCAAGTCCCAGTCTCCTGGCAATGGCTCCGCGCCGACCACGCTGGTCGGGTTGATGCCGCTCACGTAAAGCTCGGTCTCGTCGTACTCGTCCTCGTCCATGCCGAACAGCTCGAAGGTCGCCGTCCCTATCTCGGTGGTCGGTATCCTCTTCAGCTCCCAGGTTATCTTGCCGTCCTCCTTGATCTCCTTCGGCTTGGGATCGCATGAGTCCAGGTCCAGATTCTCGTACGGGACTATTCCGTGAAGGTTGAACTTCTGTCCCTTGGGGGTGTAGTTGTAGACCTTGAGAGTGACCTTGTGCCTTCTCTTCTCGAACACCACCTCCTCGTCTATCCAGACCACGTTCATGATCTTGGTGATGGTCTTCCTGAGGTCGGGGACCTTCCTGTCCACTATCTTCGATGACTTCTGGGCGATCTCCGGCAGTATCTTCTGGACTATATCGAACTTCTCCCTGGTCTTGGCCTTCTTCACCTTCCTCTTCATGTGGCTCCCGAGCTTCCGACCGCACACCCTCAACGCCTTTTCGATCTCGATCTCTATCTTGGGGATCTTGGCCACGGCCTCTTTCGATTCTGACGTGTAGGGAACCTTGGAGGACGCAAAGTGAATGAGGATTATCGCCGGGCCGAAAGGAATGCCGTGTCCGCCCCTCTGCTCCAGTCCATATCTTCTCCAGTCCACCTTCTCCACCGCGGCCGTCATTGCACACGCACCCTGCTGGTACAACAGCGGGATCCGGTTCGCATATCTCAGGATCTCGATGGGCTTGTCCTGCGGCAGTTGCCCTCCGTAGACAATTCCCACCTCCACCTGGAACGGGTTTCCGGTGTACACGTTCGGCTCTCTGGTCACCGGGGGGCAGTAGAACTCCGGCTTCAGCCCTCCAAGCACGTTCTTCAGCCCCTTCTTGATCAGCCTCTCGCCTATTGGCGATAAGCAATCCGTGGGAGGAGCCATGATCTTGATCTTCTTGACGACTTCCAGTATTCTCTTCGCCTCGTCCAACGTCAACCTCTTAGGATGCCTTTCCAACGGCACATCGGCCTTCGTAAGTATCTCTATGGCAACCCTGGAGCTGATCCTGGAGAACTCCTTCTGCAGGAAAGCGGTCATCTTGTAGCTGCCGGTGGCCTTCGCCATCTTGAGGAGCGTTCCAAGTTCTATTCCCTGAGGATGTGGTTTTATCTCCTCCGTCTTTGGAGGGAGGATTTCGGACGCCCTCTCGAACAGGTACTGGGTCCCGAACGGGTCCTTGTACACTATCCTGGCATGGGGGTTCACTATCGCGGTCCCTTTGAGGTATTCCAGCACCGACTGTTTCCCCATCACGTACCGGCCCCTCAGCTGCATCTCTATCCTGGTCCCGCTCTCCTTCTCCCACACCACGAAGTCGTCCCGGACCACTTTGGGTCTGTTCCTCTTGGTATCCAGCATCAGTTCGACCTGATAGGCCACGTCCTTGTTCTTCACCTTCGAGCGGATGATGGACGGCCTACCTGTCGTGAGTTGGGCGTACATGACCGCAGCCGATATCCCCAGCCCCTGCTGTCCCCTGGTCTGTCTCAGGCTGTGGAACCTCGAACCGTACAGAAGCCTTCCGAAGATATGGGGGACCTGTTTCTTCACTATCCCCGGGCCGTTGTCCTCAATCGTCAATCGGAACTCGTCAGTGCTGATCTTCTTTATCTGGACGAAGATCTCGGGCAGTATCTCCGCTTCCTCACACACATCCAGAGAGTTGTCCATCGCTTCCTTCACGGATGTGATCATCGCCCTGGTGAGGCTGTCAAAACCAAGTATGTGCTTGTTCCTCTCGAAGAACTCCGAGACAGATATCTCCTTCTGCTTCTTAGCCAGTTTTTGAGCGATTGATGTGGAAGCCATCTCATCCCTTCTGTGGGGTGGTAATGATATTGAGCGATATAAATCTAACTTGAGTTATGTAAGTCAAGTCGCCTCGGGTTCTTTCTAGTCCTCGTCAAAAGCCTCGCCGCAGTTGGGGCACTTGTCCGCGTCCGCAGGAACGTCGGCTCCGCACTTGTCGCACTCGAACTCGGCTTCCTCTTCCTGCGTTTCTTCCTCTGTTCCTTCCTCCTCATCCTCATCAAAGGACGCACCGCAGTTGGGGCACTTGTCCGCACTCTCGGGAACGTCGGCGCCGCATCGGTCGCACTCGAACTCGGCCAATTCCTCCTCCTTCATGGCATCCATCCGTTCCTGCCAATGGGACGACCTCTGCCTGGCCTTTCCAAGCCACCAGTACATGCCCACACCCATGAAATAGAGCGCGATCACGAAGAGCATGTTGTTGAAGGCCAGCACTGTAGAATGCCAATACTGGTCGAACAGATTGGCGTTCATGGGTCCGAAACCGTAGCTCGTGAAGTCTTCGTTCTCGAAGCTGGTGTCCGCCGAAGTCCCGCCCGTATCCTGCGTTTCAAAGAAGAAGAAGTGATTGGGCCACTCTGGATAACCGATGGGTTGAGATGCTGGGAGGGTGGTCCTTATCTGGAACTCCGCACCGTTCGTGTAGTTGGTGTCAGATGTGTCGGTCGGGCTCATTGTGAATGTGAGGGTCTTGGATCCGTTCTCTACCGGCCTATCAACCACGATAACCCTGACGAAGACTGGAGGCAGGTTCTCCTCGTTGGTGTAGATGACCGTGAAGGTGAACTCGGTTCCCGCGTCCCCCGACGTGGGAGACACCACCCCTTGGGACAGGTTCGCTCCTGCGAACTGCGGCTCAACGTGTCTGGCCATGCTCTCGATTGTTGCATAATAGTCGGAATAATCGTACGCTCTTTGAGTGCTCACGGCGGCGAAGGCGAAAGAGTTGACGACAAGAATGAATACGCCAAGGAAGGCAAACCTCTTCGGCCCTTTGAATCCCAAGTAGTACGGGATGGCCAGTGCGCTCAGGGGCACAAGAAGGATGAAGAAACAACCAGAGACCACGTAGAAGAATGTGCTGATGAGCACGATTGGTATGAGGTAGAACAAGAAGCCCCACTTGGTCTCGTTTATCTTGGCTTGGAATCCCTTGAGGTCCATTGCCACGAGTATTCGAGGTTTGGTTATTAATATTGTGCGGTTCAGCCACAGCATAAGGTTTTTGAAGAGTGCGGGGATTGTTGGGGTGCAATGCCGGAGATCCAGGAGCAGATAGCCGAGATAGAGGACGAGATACAGCGGACGCCCTACAACAAGGCTACCCAGCACCATATAGGGAAGCTCAAGGCCAAGCTCGCCAGGCTCAAGGATAAGGCTGAGAAGAAGACCGGCGGCGCTACCGGCACATCCTACGCGGTCTCCAAGGAGGGCAACGCGACCGTTGCGCTCGTTGGTTTTCCCAGCGCCGGTAAGAGCACATTGCTGAATCAACTGACAAACGCTGAATCTGATGTGGGGGATTACGACTTCACCACGCTCAAGATCGTTCCTGGAATGATGGAGTACAAGGGAGCCAACATCCAGTTGTTGGACATGCCAGGGATCGTAAGAGGGGCGTCCAGAGGGAGAGGCAGGGGAAGGGAGATCATCTCGGTCATCAGGGCCTCGGACCTCATCGTCATATTGCTGGACGTGTTCGAGACCAATCTCGGCCTCATGCTCGAAGAGCTCCACGACGCCGGCATAAGGTTCAACGACAGGCTTCCAGACATCGTTGCTACCAGGAAGGACAGGGGCGGGATAAGCGTCAACACCACCGTCAAGCTAACCAAGATCGACGAGGAGATGATCGAGGACATCTTCCGCGAATGGGGCTTCATCAATGCGGATGTTGTGGTGCGGGAGGACGTCACCGAGGACCGTGTCATCGACTGGCTGGCCGAGAACCGCGCCTACATATCATCCGTTCTGGTCCTGAACAAGGCGGACCTGGTCACAAAGGCCTACCTGAACCACCTGAAGAAGAAACTCAAAGGCTGGGAGTTCCTCCCCATATCCGCCAAGAACGGTACCGGGCTCCCCAAGCTGAGGAAGAAGATCTACGATACACTGGAATTCATCCGGGTCTACATGAAGCCGCAAGGGAAGCAAGCGGACCTCGAAGAACCGCTGGTGATACAAAAAGGGTCCACGGTCGCAGCCGTGTGCGATTCCATCCACCGGGATTTCAGGAGGAAGTTCAAGCACGCCAACGTGTGGGGTAAGAGCGCCAAGTTCCCGGGGCAGAGGGTCGGCCTGGGCCACGTGTTGAAGGACAAGGATGTTGTAACTGTCATCATTCGGAAGTGACTGGTCGGCCAAGGTGGCTAACCTTTTTATCCGAACAACCATTTGGGAAAGTCCGCTTAGCAGGTTCAGATGGCCAGGAAAGAGGATTGAGCATGGGAGAGCCCAAGATCGCCGAGAAGAGGTGGAAGCCGGAGTTCGAGCTGGAGGCTCTGGACAGATGGGAGAAGGACAAGCCTTACGTGTTCGACAAGAACTCTGGCAAGCCTATCTACGTCATCGACACCCCTCCGCCGTATCCATCCGGTACCTGGCATATTGGTGCGGTTGCCAGTTATTCTCTGATCGACATGTGCGCCCGGCTCAAGAGGATGCAGGGCTTCGAGGTCCTGTTCCCGATGTGCCTGGACAAGAACGGCATTAACATTGAGCTGACGGTCGAGAAGAAGTACAAGAAGGGGCTCCACGAGTTCGACAGGGAGGAGTTCATCAACATCTGCAGGGAGGAGATCGGCAAGATAAGCGAGGGGATACTCAATCTTTCCAGGAGAATGGGGCTGTCCGCGGACTTCGACGAGTACTTCTACGAGACCGACTCACCCGAATACAGAAAGAAGACCCAGGCAGTCTTCATAGACCTGTGGAATAGGGGGCTCGTTTACACCGGCCTGAGGCCCAGTTTCTACTGCCCCGCCTGCAAGACGGCCATCGCCGAGGCCGAGATAGAGTACGAGGAGAGGCCCTCGACGCTTTCATCATTGAAGTTCAAGGTCAAGGAGACCGGAGAGGATCTTATCATTGCGACCACAAGGCCAGAGCTCCTGTGCGCCTGCAAGTTGGTTCTCGTTCATCCGGACGATGAGAGGTGGACGCACCTGCACGGCAAGACGGCCATCGTTCCCCTCTACGGAATCGAGGTTCCCATTCAAGCCCATACTTACGTCAGTCCAGAGATCGGGAGCGGCATCGTTATGATGTGCTCGTACGGAGACCTGGGAGACGTTCAAATATTCCGCGAACTTGCGTTGGAAGCGGTCAAGGCGATTGACGAGGACGGGCTGATGACCGAGGCCGCAGGCGAATACCAAG